>NZ_KV824190.1:13994-132742 GCF_001816025.1 Hafnia sp. HMSC23F03 | reverse complement strand
CCAAACTCCGTCACGACATCCCTGTCGTGCCGGCGCTCCCTGCCAAGACTTAAACTAAAAACCTAAAAAAGTTTTGATTTTGTCTTTTGTCTTTGACCTTTTCCGGCACATTACCGGACAGCCGAGTGAATCATGCAGGTTAGGATTCGCCGATTGATATCGGCGAAAGAACGACGGAGGCATGGATGCCGATTGTCGTTCGTTCCGTCAAGACCGGAATGATGAAACGAGGGAACCCGCGTAGCGGGCTGGGAGGGGTGCCAAGCTGGGGTGTCGGGGGGCAGCGACTGGCCCCCCGACTCGGACGCCTGCACGGAGTGCATGTTGGTTTCGGTGCTCTGGGCGTACGAAACTTTAACCGCACTCCAATGTTTAGGCGTACGAAACCTTACACCGTTTGAACACAGGGCGCGGTAAATGCATCCCTAGCGCAAAAACTCCGGTAATTTCCCCTCATATTCTGAAATTGCCGCCTCATGCTGCAACGTCAGCCCAATGCTATCTAAGCCATTCATCATGCAGTGGCGGCGGAAACTATCCAGCTCAAACGAATAGCTTTTATCTCCCGCCCGCACGGTTTGGGTTTCTAAATCAACGGTAAAGCTCATCCCCGGTGCGGCTTCAACCTGTGCGAACAGTTCATCTATTTCTGCTTCGCTCAAAGTGACAGGCAGCAGTTGGTTATTGAACGAGTTGCCGTAAAAAATATCGGCAAAACTCGGTGCAATGACCACTTTAAAACCGTAGTCGGTCAGAGCCCATGGCGCATGTTCGCGAGAAGAGCCGCAGCCGAAATTTTCGCGCGTTAACAAAATGCTGGCGCCTTTGAATTCAGGCTGATTCAGAATGAAATCAGGATTTGGCTGTTGCCCCGCATCATCCAGAAAACGCCAGTCGTTAAACAGGTGTTGACCGAAACCGGTGCGAGTTACTTTTTGCAAAAACTGCTTAGGAATAATGGCGTCAGTATCGACGTTGGCGGCGTCTAAAGGAACCACGATCCCACTATGTTTAATTAAACCAGACTGAGTAGATGTAGCCATGAAGAGTGCTCCTGTTAGACCGCTGCGGTCGCTAATTCACGAATATCGGCAAAGTGTCCGCTCACGGCTGCCGCTGCGGCCATGGCAGGGCTAACCAAATGAGTGCGGCCGCCGCGGCCCTGACGACCTTCAAAGTTACGGTTGCTAGTAGATGCGCAACGTTCGCCCGGATTCAGACGGTCGTTATTCATCGCTAAGCACATGGAACAGCCCGGCAAACGCCATTCGAAACCGGCTTCGATGAAAATTTTGTCTAAGCCTTCTGATTCCGCTTGGGCTTTCACTGGGCCTGAGCCAGGCACGACGATGGCCTGCACGCCATTGGCGACTTTGCGACCTTTGGCGATTGCCGCAGCCGCACGTAAATCTTCAATGCGTGAGTTGGTGCAGGAGCCGATGAATACTTTGTCGATAGCGACGTCGGTCAACTTAACTCCTGCTGCTAAGTCCATGTAGGCCAGCGCTTTTTCCGCAGAGGCGCGTTCAATAGGATCGCTGAAGGATTCTGGCGTTGGGATAGGTTGATTAATCGCAATCACCTGTCCTGGGTTGGTACCCCAGGTAACCTGTGGCGCAAT
Source organism: Hafnia sp. HMSC23F03 (assembly GCF_001816025.1). Lineage (NCBI taxonomy): Bacteria > Pseudomonadati > Pseudomonadota > Gammaproteobacteria > Enterobacterales > Hafniaceae > Hafnia > Hafnia sp. HMSC23F03. Next base: position 131,121 of record NZ_KV824190.1, on the reverse strand, counting down.
CTCGCCAGCGTTCAGCGTGATGATGGCGTCGAATTGAGCACCCGCATCGGATTTCAACGTACGCCAGTATTCGACGGCTTTTTCCCAGTTATCACCCTGTGGGGCAAACTGACGCCCTTTCAGATAGGTAAACGTGGTTTCATCTGGCGCAACCAGACCCGCTTTAGCGCCCATCTCAATGGCCATATTACACAACGTCATCCGGCCCTCCATTGACAGTGCTTCAACGGCTTTGCCACAGAATTCGACAACATGTCCGGTACCGCCCGCGTGGCCAATTTTGCCAATCACGGCCAAAACGATATCTTTGGCCGTGATGCCTTCTGCCGCGTTGCCGATAATTTCAATTTTCATGGTTTTCGCACGCCCCTGCTTCAGGGTTTGCGTGGCTAAAACATGTTCAACTTCTGAGGTTCCAATGCCGAAAGCCAATGCGCCAAATGCACCGTGAGTCGCCGTGTGAGAGTCACCGCAGACGATAGTATTGCCGGGAAGTGTCATTCCCTGTTCTGGCCCGATAACGTGAACAATGCCTTGGAATGGGTGATTCAAGTCATACAGTTGAACCCCAAATTCCTTGCAGTTTTTCATCAGCTCTTGCATTTGGATGCGTGCCATATCGCCACAGGCATTAATGTCTTTGGTCTGCGTTGATACGTTGTGATCCATGGTGGCAAAGGTTTTACTTGTTTGGCGCACCGGACGCCCCATCGCGCGCAGGCCGTCAAACGCCTGCGGAGACGTTACCTCATGCACCAAATGGCGGTCGATGTACAACAGTGGCGTTTCGTTTTCTGCTTCATAAACCACGTGTGCATCAAACAGTTTCTGATATAAAGTTTTCGCCATGATCAGGCCTCCTGAGCGATAAAGCGGGCGATGACATCACCCATTTCTGAGGTTGAAATAGCCTGACCATCACCGGCTAAATCGCCAGTGCGGAAGCCTTGTTCTAATGCTTTGTTTACCGCTTGTTCTACGGCATTAGCTGCGTCGTCAGCGTTCAGGCTATAACGCAGCAGCAGGGCGAATGACAGAATTTGTGCGATAGGGTTGGCAATGTTTTTGCCCGCGATGTCTGGCGCAGAACCGCCTGCAGGCTCATACAGACCAAAGCCTTGTTCGTTCAAACTGGCGGAAGGCAACATCCCCATAGAGCCGGTGATCATGGCGCACTCGTCAGACAGAATATCGCCAAAGATATTGGAGCACAGCATCACGTCAAACTGTGAAGGATCTTTGATCAACTGCATGGTGGCGTTGTCGATGTACATGTGATTCAACGCGACATCTGGATAATCTTTGCCAATCTCGGTAGCAATTTCGCGCCACAAAATAGAACTTTGCAATACGTTAGCTTTGTCGATTGAGGTGACTTTTCCACGGCGTTTACGGGCAGCTTCGAAGGCGATACGCGCGATGCGTTCAATCTCGAAACGGTGGTAAACCTCGGTATCAAACGCACGCTCATGCATTCCCTGACCTTCACGGCCTTTCGGCTGGCCGAAATAGATACCGCCGGTCAATTCCCGTACGCACAGGATATCAAAACCGCGTGCGGCAATATCGCTGCGCAGCGGGCAGAATTCTTCTAAACCTTCATATAAACGAGCCGGACGCAGATTGCTAAACAGTTTGAAGTGTTTACGCAGCGGCAATAAGGCTCCGCGTTCTGGCTGCTGTGCCGGAGGCAGATTTTCCCACTTGGGGCCACCGACGGAGCCAAACAAAATAGCGCTGGCTTGCTCACAGCCTGCGATGGTTGCCGCCGGCAGCGGTGTGCCATGTTTGTCGATTGCCGCACCACCAACGTCATATTCGCTGGTGGAGATACGCAGGCCAAAACGCTGACGCACGGCGTCGATGGTTTTGTAGGCCTGAGCCATGATCTCTGGACCGATGCCGTCTCCGGGTAAAACGGCGATATGATGTGTTTTGCTCATGATTAGACTGCTTCCTGATTAGAATGTGATGATGTTGTTTGCGTCTGGTGGATGCGTTGTTTTTCTTTTTCCACCTGTTGTGCACGCCAGATATTGTTCAGAACGTTAATTAACGCCAGCGCTGATGACTCAACGATGTCCGTTGTGATGCCAACGCCGTGAAAGCGACGACCATTATAATTAGCGACGATGTCCACCTGACCCAGCGCATCTTTGCCTTGGCCCTTGGCTGACAGCTGATATTTGACGATATCGATGTCATAACCGGCGATACGGTTGATAGCCTGATATACCGCATCAACAGGGCCATTACCGGTCGCTGCTTCGGCGCTAATTTCTCCTCCGATGTTCAGTTTTACCGAAGCTGTTGCCATTACGCTGGTGCCAGATTGCACACTGAAGTAGTCCAAACGGAAATGCTCTGGTTCTTCTTGTTGTTTATTGATGAAAGCTAAGGCTTCTAAGTCGTAATCGAAAACTTGACCTTTTTTATCAGCCAGCTTCAGGAAAGCGTCATACAAAGTATCCAGATTGAAGTCGGTGCCTTCTCGATATCCCATCTCTTCCATATGATGCTTCACTGCGGCACGACCGGATCGCGAGGTCAGATTCAGCTGTACCTGATTCAGACCAATAGATTCTGGCGTCATGATTTCGTAGTTTTCGCGGTTTTTCAGCACGCCGTCTTGGTGAATACCCGATGAATGGGCAAAAGCGTTAGAGCCGACGATGGCTTTGTTGCCAGGGATGGGCATATTGCACATTTGGCTGACGAACTGGCTGGTACGATAGATTTCTTGATGATGAATATTGGTGTGGACGCCCAGCATTTCAGAACGAGTGCGGATAGCCATAATGACTTCTTCCAACGCACAGTTTCCAGCGCGTTCACCGATACCATTAATCGTCCCTTCGACCTGACGAGCACCCGCTTGTACGGCGGTAATAGAGTTGGCGACCGACATGCCTAAATCATCGTGACAGTGCACGGAGATAATGGCTTTATCAATGTTTGGGACTCGCTCGTACAAATTGGTGATGATTCCGCCAAATTGATACGGCGTGGTATAGCCAACGGTATCGGGGATATTGATGGTCGTTGCGCCGGCTTTGATAGCTGCTTCCACGATGCGGCACAGATTGTCTAACGGAGTGCGGCCCGCGTCTTCACAGGAAAATTCGACGTCGTCAGTATAATTGCGAGCGCGTTTGACAGAATGCACCGCCATCGCGACCACATCTTCAAAGGACTTTTTCAGTTTCGATTCAACGTGCAGTGTAGAGGTAGCCAAAAAGACATGGATGCGGAAGGCTTCAGCCACGCGCAGCGCCTCAGCGGCAACGTCGATATCTTTGTCGACACAACGCGCTAAACCACAGACTCGGCTATTTTTGATGTTGCGTGCGATGGTCTGTACTGATTCAAAATCGCCAGGTGAAGAAACGGGAAAGCCAACCTCCATTACGTCAACGCCCATGCGCTCTAAGGCCATGGCGATCTGCATCTTTTCTTTGACGCTCAGGCTGGCTTGTAATGCTTGTTCACCATCGCGCAGCGTGGTGTCGAAAATAATGACTTGTTGGCTCATGCAGGTTGCTCCTCGCAGTTTTTATTAATTCATCAGTTCTTATTAACGCGTTGCGCTGCTTTTGACGTAAAAAAAAGCCCGCGCATTTGCGCGGGCTTTCTTGTGTTTGGTTGGAATCAGTTTTGATTACCGCCCACAGGCTCACCGCGCAAATTGGATGCGAGAAGGAGGAGGCCTAGGAGACGAGTCATTTTGATCATGTGATTCCGCTCTTAATCTGGGTGAATAAACTCAATGCTTAAAGTGATACTGGATAGCGGTAGCCTTGTCAACGGCTATTTAGTCGAGTGAAGAAAACTCATCTTCTTATGCAATAGTGATTAATGTTCCCGTTGTCATGTAATACAGAATTGTGAGGTTCATCCAATCTTTATTCGAAACATTAGTGTGCTAATTGCGTTCAGCTTGTTCTATAACTTCATGCGTTTTTATTGTAACCGATTGGATGAGAAGAATATTTCCATAAATATACATGGGTATTATTCATCGTTATTTAATCATTGCTTCCTTGAATTTTAAGTACAACTAAATCATTAACCAGTAGAATGTATCAATATTGAATGAGTGGCTACCTAATGAGTGATTGTTGTACTCGTATGTCATTGTAATTCTAATTGTATGAATCTATCTCAAATCATGTGAGTGCTTTAATTCATAAAGCTATATGACTATTTATCATTTATGAATTCATTTGCCCTCAGTGTTTTAATCAAACCGTAATGTCGCTTTTCTTTATTACGACGTTAACAAAGTTATTTATATTAGGGTGATGTATGTCAGCACAAAGTGAAGTTATGTCATTGGCCGAGAATGGAAGTACAGAGCTAGTTCAGTTAAGAAATGTTGATCTTAATTTATTAACTGTTTTTGATGCGGTAATGCAGGTGCAAAATATTACCCGAGCGGCGCATGCTTTGGGCATGTCTCAGCCTGCGGTAAGTAACGCGGTAGCTCGCTTAAAAGTGATGTTTAACGATGAGTTGTTTATGCGTTATGGCCGAGGTATTCAGCCAACGCATCGTGCATATCAACTGTTTGGTTCGGTTCGTCAGGCGTTGCAGATTGTACAGAATGAGCTGCCAGGTTCTGGTTTTAATCCACTGGTCAGCGAAAGAGTTTTCAATGTTGCAATTTGTAGCCCATTAGATATTCGCTTAACAGCGAAGTTGTTTAATCAGATCAAAGATAGCGCTTCTCATGTTCAATTGCATTTGAACTCATCCGTTAATGAAAATATTGAGCGTAAATTACGTTATCAGGAAAAAGACTTCTTGATCAGTTATAGCCGCTTTGAAAGCGATGAATATTCATGTGAACCGTTATTCAAAGATGAATTTGTTTTAGCTGTATCAAAAAATCACCCGCGTATTAATAATATGGTTAGCAATCAGCAACTGTTGGTAGAACAGCATGCGGTTGTTGGCTTAAATCTCTTCTCATCGCTGAGTCGTGGTTATTATGAGTCTAGCGAATTAGCACGCTGCATTGCATATCAAGGTACAGATATGAATAGCGTATTGAGCGTCGTTTCTAAAACAGAAATGGTTGCTATTGCTCCACGTTGGCTTGTTGAAGAGTATGCCGAGCATTTGAATCTCTCTGCAGTGCTTCTGAGTGATATCGAAAGAGAGCGTACCTGCTACCTGAGCTGGCACCACGCGGCAGAGCGTGACAGCGGTCATCAGTGGATGAAGTCGGTGTTAAGTGAGTTTGGTAGTAAGTTTTAAGTATTAAATTAATTTAAAAATTGAAGTTACATAAAATGGAGAGCCTAGCTCTCCATTTTTATATTTAGCCCAATAGCTCATAAACCAGTGTTTTATACACCCTTACCCCTAATTTCCCAGTTTTTTATATCTTTTACTTTTTTCTTTTTTTCTTCTATCGCGGCTAGATTTTTTATCTATGATGTCGATGTCATGGCTATAAATCATTCAAAAAATCGATCATAACTCACATTTATAGATTGAATAATCGTTGACCCGACAGCTAGAACAGGTAGACTTCCGCCAAAAGAGCGCACAGCTGTAAGCTGAATGAGATTTTTCACTTCTGTCTCATGGCGACTTCCACTTCGATAAATTCAATGAACTTCTTCTATGATCAATGAGTTAAATAAATACCATCTGGTTGAACGTATTCAGCAGCAGATCAAACATATTCCGCAGCGCGTTGCGCTACGTGAATGGTCTGCCCACGGTGAAACGCCCTATACTTGGCAGCAGGTCGGGCTACGCGTTGAAAAACTGGCGCTGGCATTGTGTGCGCTAGGCGTTGATGTTCAGGAGCGAGTGGCGATCTTTGCCCACAACTCGGTTTCGTGGTCACTGATTGATCTGGCGATTTTACACCTGCGAGCGATCACTGTTCCTGTTTACTCGACCAATACCGCTGCTCAGACGGCATTTGTTCTCAATGATGCAGACGTACGTATTTTGTTTGTTGATGGTCAATCTCAATATAACGCGGCGCTAGCGTTACGAGGGGTATGCCCTCAGCTTGAGCATATTATTGTTATGTCGGACAGCATCGACATGCAGGGCTGCGAAATTGCATGTACGCTGGATTCATTCGTGGCCAGCGCGCAAGAACGTTATTTACCTCTGTTAAAAGAGCGTATTGAACAGGCTGACATGAGCGATCTGTTCACGCTGATCTACACATCAGGGACTACCGGCGAACCGAAAGGCGTCATGCTGAATTATACCAATATGGGTGCTCAACTGCGTTTGCATGACGAGCGCCTGACGGTAACAGCAGATGATGTGTCACTCTGTTTTCTGCCACTTTCGCACGTCTTTGAACGCGCTTGGAGCTTCTATGTTATGCATAGTGGCGCGCAAAACGTGTATCTCAGCGATACCAATCAGGTACGCGAAGCGATGCAGTCTGTGAAACCGACAGTGATGTGTGCGGTACCGCGTTTCTACGAGAAAATTTTCAGCGCCATCCACGAAAAAGTGGCACAGGCTAAATGGCATAAACGCGCCATGTTTAAGTGTGCAATTTGGGTGGGGGAAAAACGTTTCCTCACTGAACGAGCAGGCTGCAAGCCGAACGTCGTTTTATCCGCCATGCATAAGCTGGCTGATAAACTCGTACTGAGCAAACTGCGCGGGATTTTGGGCGGGCGCGTGCGATTTTTACCAGCGGCTGGGGCAAAACTGGATGATAACGTTATTCTCTTTTTCCAAGCATTGGGTGCAAATATTAAATATGGCTATGGCATGACAGAAACCTGCGCCACGGTATCTTGTTGGGAAGAGAACGATTTCCGCTTTGGTTCTATCGGCAAACCGCTGCCAGATGTTGAAGTTCGCATCGGTCACGAAAATGAAATTCAGGTGCGTGGGCCGATTGTTATGTGCGGTTACTACAACAAACCGTTAGAAACCGCCGCAACCTTTACGGAAGATGGCTGGCTAAAAACGGGCGATGCGGGAGCATTAGATGAAAATGGCAACTTGTTTATTACTGAGCGCCTAAAAGATCTGATGAAAACCTCTAACGGCAAATACATTGCGCCACAAATGGTGGAAGGCACGTTAGCACAGGATCGTTTTATTGAGCAGGTTGCTGTGATCGCCGACGCAAGAAAGTTTGTGTCTGCCTTGATCGTGCCTTGTTTTGAGTCGCTGGAAGAGTACGCCAAGTCGATCAATTTAAAATATCACGATCGTCTGGATTTACTCCGTCATAGCCATATCGTAGAAATGTTTGATCAGCGTCTACGTGAGATGCAAAAGGGGTTAGCGAAGTTTGAGCAGGTTAAGCGTTTTACGCTGCTGCCCGAGGCCTTCTCGATGGAGCAGGGAGAACTAACTCCGACGCTGAAACTGCGGCGCAAAATTATTAACTCTCGCTATCAGATGGAAATTGAGTCCATGTATTTGGAACATTAATTTCTATCACTGTGGTATCAACGGCCAGCGCTTCTGCTGGCCGTTTTCTTTTCATGTGATATCACAGACTCTCTTTAGGACTGAGAATGATTTAGTTCTGTAATTTAGTCACCTGCAGCGATAAGCGCGGAGCCAACTCACCTACTCTTAGCGTTTTATACCTAAAAAAAGCGTGAATCCAGCAAGGTTACAATTCCTTCACTTTTGCTTCCGAGTTTGCCGTTTGCGCACTTGTTATTCCCACGTTAAGGTAATAAATCAAACACAACACATAAAAACAGGGATAAACCCTAATGCTGGTCACTTAAGCGTGATTTTAGGGGAAGTACACCGATGGGGTCGTAGCAGCTTTAGCTGCCGGAGCGCCCCGCGGTGTGCTAGCCCCGTGTATCTCGATCTCTTAAACGATTCGTATTAGTGATAAACCCTGGATATAACCTACGCAAAGTCAGCCGGGAGGCAAAACCATGGAGATGTTGTCAGGAGCCGAGATGGTCGTTCGATCGTTGATCGATCAGGGAGTAAAGCATGTATTCGGTTATCCGGGCGGGGCCGTTCTTGATATTTATGACGCTCTGCATACGGTTGGAGGTATTGAGCATGTGCTCGTGCGTCATGAGCAAGGCGCGGTGCATATGGCCGATGGTTTTGCGCGGGCCACAGGAGAAGTGGGCGTGGTGCTGGTCACATCAGGACCGGGAGCGACCAATGCCATCACCGGTATTGCGACGGCTTATATGGATTCGGTGCCTATGGTGGTTATCTCTGGCCAGGTAGCCACGTCTCTTATTGGTAATGACGCGTTTCAGGAATGCGACATGGTGGGGATATCCCGTCCAGTCGTGAAACACAGTTTCTTGGTTAAGCATACCGAAGATATTCCTACCATTCTCAAAAAGGCCTTCTATTTAGCATCTACTGGACGTCCGGGGCCCGTTGTGGTCGATTTACCTAAAGACATCATGAATCCGGCGATTAAGCTGCCTTATTCATATCCTGAAAGCGTCAAAATGCGTTCTTATAACCCAACCTTGCAAGGTCATCGTGGGCAGATTAAGCGCGCCTTACAGACGTTGTTAGCCGCCAAACAGCCGATTATCTATGCCGGTGGTGGGGTGATTAGTTCTGGCTGTCATGAAGAACTGCGTGATCTGGCTGAGCGCTTGAATATTCCAGTCACTACCTCGTTGATGGGTCTGGGGGGCTTCCCCGCATCACATGCGCAAAGCGTGGGGATGTTGGGAATGCACGGCACTTATGAAGCCAACATGGCGATGCATAATGCAGATGTTATTTTTGCCGTTGGTGTCCGTTTTGACGATCGCACCACCAATAATCTTGCTAAATATTGCCCAAATGCGACCGTGCTACATATTGATATCGATCCGACATCGATCTCTAAAACCGTGGATGCGGATATTCCGATCGTCGGTGATGCTAAAGAAGCACTCGGGACGTTTCTTGAGTTGTTAGGTCAGAAAGAAGTTAAACAAGATTTCGATGGCCTGCGTGATTGGTGGCAGAGCATCGCTCAATGGCGTGCGCGCAAATGTTTGAGTTACGACACCACAAGTGGCCGCATCAAACCACAGCAGGTCATTGAAACGTTGCATCGGCTGACGAAAGGTGAAGCCTACGTTGCATCTGACGTGGGGCAGCACCAAATGTTTGCCGCACTCTATTATGGCTTTGATAAACCGCGGCGCTGGGTGAACTCGGGCGGTTTGGGCACGATGGGCTTCGGTTTGCCCGCGGCGCTTGGGATTAAATTAGCCCTGCCAGAAGAAACCGTGATTTGCGTGACGGGGGATGGCAGTATCCAGATGAATATTCAGGAGCTGTCTACCGCATTGCAATACGATTTACCGGTGGTGGTGATTAACCTGAACAACCGTTTCTTGGGTATGGTGAAGCAGTGGCAAGACATGATTTACGCGGGACGTCACTCGCAGTCATATATGGAATCGTTGCCAGATTTTGTGAAGCTCGCAGAAGCCTATGGACACGTTGGTATTTCTATCCGCACGCCGGATGAGCTGGAAAGCAAATTAGAACAGGCATTGGCGGTTAAGAACCGTCTGGTGTTTGTTGATGTGACCATCGATGAAACCGAACACGTTTACCCAATGCAGATTCGCGGTGGGTCAATGGATGAAATGTGGTTAAGCAAAACGGAGAGGACTTAATAATGCGCCGGATCTTATCTGTATTACTGGAAAACGAGTCAGGCGCACTGTCCCGCGTGGTTGGCCTGTTTTCGCAGCGCGGGTATAACATTGAAAGCCTGACCGTAGCACCGACTGATGACCCCACGCTTTCGCGTATGACCATTCAAACCGTCGGCGACGCTAAGGTACTAGAACAGATTGAAAAACAACTGCATAAACTGGTAGATGTCCTGCGAGTGAGTGAGTTGGTACAAGGATCGCACGTAGAGCGAGAAATCATGCTGGTGAAGCTACAGGCTACCGGTTATGGACGAGAAGAAGTTAAGCGTAGCACCGATATTTTCCGAGGTCAGATCGTAGACGTTACAGCTTCGCTTTACACCGTTCAGCTAGTAGGTACCAGTGACAAGCTCGATGCCTTCCTAAGTGCCGTACGAGAGGTTGCTGAAATTGTTGAAGTCGCTCGTTCTGGTATCGTGGGTGTATCTCGTGGTGACAAAATAATGCGTTAATGCAGGTCAATTTTCTGTCTAATAGTGCTATTTAGAGGCTCAGCTTTGTGCTGAGCCTCTTACTTTTTCCTATTTGCTGATGCCTTTCAGCAAAACCGGTTGCTCCTTTCTTCTTTATGCGGTTAGATCAATGCCATTAAAGGCCATTCGGTCTTCTTATTTCATTTGATGCATGTAATGTATTTTACTGGCTCAAGAGGGGGATAACGTGAAGTTGGATGAAATCGCGCGTCTTGCAGGGGTTTCGCGGACGACGGCCAGTTATGTCATTAACGGTAAAGCCAAACAGTACCGTGTGAGTGATAAGACGGTTGAGAAAGTGATGGCTGTGGTTCGTGAGCATAACTATCATCCAAACGCCGTTGCCGCAGGATTGCGTGCTGGCCGCACCCGTTCAATCGGATTGGTTATTCCTGATCTGGAAAATACCAGTTATACCCGTATCGCAAATTATCTGGAGCGTCAGGCGCGTCAACGTGGCTATCAGTTGCTCATTGCCTGTTCTGAAGATCAGCCTGACAACGAAATGCGTTGTATTGAACATCTGCTACAACGTCAGGTCGATGCGATCATTGTATCCACTGCGCTGCAGCCAGAACACCCATTCTATCAGCGCTGGGCAAAGGATCCTTTGCCGATCATTGCGCTGGATCGCGCACTCGATCCAGAACACTTTATCAGCGTTGTCGGTGCCGATCGTGAAGATTCGGAGATGTTGGCGGAAGAGTTACGGAAATTCCCAGCGAAGTCGGTGCTCTATCTTGGCGCACTTCCTGAGCTCTCCGTGAGCTTCCTGCGCGAACAAGGTTTTCGTGATGCTTGGCGAGAAGATCCACGTGAAGTGCAATATCTTTACACCAACAGTTATGAACGTGACGCGGCAGGCGTCGCATTCTCTAACTGGTTAAAAAATAATGAAATGCCGCAGGCGTTGTTCACGACTTCTTTCCCGCTTTTGCAAGGGGTTTTGGATGTGACATTGAAACACCACGGGCATTTACCTACCGATTTGGCTATTGCGACTTTTGGTGATAATGAACTCTTGGATTTTCTGGATTGCCCGGTACTGTCAGTCGGTCAGCGTCACCGTGATATTGCCGAACGTGTTCTGGAGTTAGTACTCGCTAGTTTAGATGAGCCGAAGAAACCGAAGGCGGGATTGAGCCGGATGCGCCGCGTTTTATTAAAGCGCGGACGACTTAACCGGATGTAAGCAGCAATAGCAATAAAGTGTTATTCCGCAAATGAGCGCCGGTTTTTACCGGCGCTTTTTTATGCCTGCGCTTTGATATAGCCCGAGACTTTGAAGAGTTTACGGCAGTAATCAAGGAAGTACCCATAGGCGACGCCCATAGCCATTGAAACCACAGCATTGCTGGTGACCGCAGCCAGAATTTGCGCGCCATCAGCCCCGACATACCACAGAATAATGGCGTAAACCGGTGACTGGAAAGAGACATAGGCAATCAGGTCCGCCAATATTTTTGCCATGCCTTTTGAACGACAGCGCTGTGATTGGCGAATAAACCAGTCGCGGTACACGCCATAGGGCCAAGCAATAAGAATATTGACGGGGATGGAAAGTAAGCGAGATGACAACGACTGATTAAAGCTCATGCCAGAAATAAAAACTTCAATCAGCATGCCGACGATAAAGGAATAAACCACCAGCGCAAAAATATCTGCGGCAGCGCTGCGGGCACGTGAAGCGGGTGAGAACATAACGGCTAACTCCATTTTGAAACTAGTCATTAATACTGTTTTGTTGCGCTTTTGTTGGTTTTATAAACTGCATTTTGATTGTTTGAATAGCATACATGATTGCTGTTTGTTTTTTAACTAGCTATAAATTTTAATTTATAATGACTTTTGCTACAAAAAACTCTTAGGGTAGCGCGCCGAAGAGAATTTCATGATTTCTCACCGTGGCATTAAAATTTTTGTTTCCTTTCAACTTGTTGTGTGAAAATCATACAAATAGCGTTGGCCGATCACGAGTTCGTCGCCAAATCGGAAGGTTTGCAAAATAAAATTGATATTTGAGAACTATCTGAGGTGAAAGTTATTCAGAGGTAAATTTATCTAAATTACGATTTAAAAAAAGCAGTTAGATATTTAGTACCTAAAGACATTATTATCTGACGATAAAGTGAGATAAAATGTCCGACGGAAAAAAGTAAAGGAAGATTTTTTAATTAATTGATTGATGTTAAAAGGTATTTTTAATTTCCGGCATTGAATAACTTATGCTGAATTAGTCTTTGCTTTACCAATGTAAAGCGTATGTAAATTATCCAAGACATGTTCAAAATGAGAGCTATATTGCAAAGTCTGGTTAAATTTTAATTTTTGGTAAAATTTCTGTGTTTCGCGTCATTGACACTTCCCTCCAAGAATTTCCCTTAATTTATCATGATGTTAATTTTATTATTCCTCTTTAGGACTTTTCATCGTGGAAGGTTTTAAATTCACTTCAAGCAAAAATAATCCCAAACCGCATCCGCTCTGGCTTGACAAGGTTTTCCTACCCTCCGTAAACTTCCTTGTGTGGGAATTTGTGGAGTAAAGTGGTGAGATGGGGCAACGAGGGGTAATTTAGGTATGTTTCGTGGCGCAACAACCATCAATCTTGACGGTAAAGGACGCTTAGCGGTTCCGATGCGCTATCGCGAATTACTGCTCGAGGAATCGCAAGGTCAAATGGTTTGCACCATCGATCTCCATCAGCCATGCCTATTGCTTTATACCCTGCCTCAGTGGGAAGTGATTGAACAAAAGCTTTCGCGTTTATCGAGCATGAATCCTGTAGAGCGTCGCATTCAGCGTCTGCTGTTAGGTCATGCGAGTGAGTGTCAGATGGATAGTGCCGGTCGATTGCTGATAGCAAGCACGTTGCGTCAGCACGCAGGACTCACAAAACAAGTGATGCTAGTTGGGCAGTTCAATAAGTTTGAACTGTGGGATGAAGAAAACTGGTATCAACAAGTCAAGGAAGATATTGACGCACAACAGACCGCTACGGAGCCATTATCCGAGCGGCTACAGGATTTGTCGTTATAGTCATGTCAGAAGAAAATTACCAACACAAGACCGTGTTGCTTGATGAGGCGGTAAACGGCCTTAATCTGCGCAGTAACGGCATTTACATTGATGGCACTTTTGGTCGCGGTGGTCATTCTCGTCTTATTTTGTCTCAGTTGGGACCGGAAGGACGCTTGCTGGCTATCGATCGTGACCCGCAGGCGATTGCCGCAGCAGCAGAAATCACCGACCCACGCTTTTCTATCATTCACGGCCCATTCTCCGATATGGCGACCTATGTGCGCGAATTAGGTCTGGAAGGTCAAATCAACGGTGTTCTGCTTGATCTTGGCGTGTCTTCACCACAGCTTGACGATGCCGAGCGTGGTTTCTCCTTTATGCGTGACGGGCCGCTTGATATGCGCATGGATCCAACCCGTGGCCTTTCTGCCGCAGAGTGGTTGATGAAAGCGGAAGAAGAAGATATTGCTTGGGTGCTGAAAACCTTCGGCGAAGAACGCTTTGCTAAACGCATCGCTCGCGCCATCGTTGAGCGTAATCGTCTTGAGCCGATGACACGGACGCATGAGTTGGCAACGTTGATTGCGAATGCAAGCCCATTCCGTGAAAAGCATAAGCACCCAGCCACGCGTAGCTTCCAAGCGATCCGTATCTATATCAATAGCGAGCTGGAAGAGATTGAACGTGCGCTGAACGGCGCGTTGGAAATTCTATCCCCTGAAGGACGTCTGTCGATCATCAGCTTCCACTCGTTGGAAGATCGCATTGTTAAACAGTTTATTCGCCACCATAGCCGTGGCCCTCAGGTTCCAGCCGGTATCCCTTTAACCGAGGCTCAGCTGCGTAGCCAAGGTGGTCGTAAGTTGAAAGCGCTCGGAAAAATGAAACCAAGCAGTGACGAAGTAAGCGCTAACCCACGAGCGAGAAGTTCTGTCCTGCGTTTTGCGGAAAGGACGGTTGAATGATCGGTAACGAGCGCCACACGCTAGTTGCCGTTATTGGCGGAGATATTCTCCGCCACGGCAAGCTGCCTCTGATTCTGTTTATCGGCGTGCTGGTTTCGGCGGTGCTGGTGGTAACAACAACGCATAAAACGCGCCTGTTGACCGCGCAGCGCGAGCAGCTAGTGCTTGAGCGTGACGCTCTAGATATCGAGTGGCGCAATTTGATTCTGGAAGAGAATGCGTTAGGCGATCACAGCCGCGTGGAACGAATTGCAACCGAGAAGCTGCAAATGCAGCACGTAGACCCATCTCAAGAGAATATCGTGGTTAAACAATAGAGTATTTAACCGGTTTTATTTTCAATGGATCACCTTTGACGTAGGTAAATGTGTAATCAATGAAAGCAGTGCGACCCGGAAAGTTAAAGCGTCAGGAAGATCAGGCCAGCTTTGTCAGCTGGCGTTTTGCGTTGCTCTGCGGGTGCATATTTATTGCATTAATGGGTTTATTAGGACGAGTTGCCTATCTCCAGGTGATTAACCCCGACCGTTTGGTGCGCGAAGGCGATGCGCGTTCACTAAGAACTCAGCCTATCCTCACTTCGCGTGGAATGATCAGCGACAGGGCTGGGCGACCACTGGCGGTGAGCGTACCGGTAAATGCGATTTGGGCTGATCCGAAAGAAGTGAACGAACACGGTGGTATCACCTTAGATACCCGCTGGAAAGCGTTGGCTGATGCATTAGAAATGCCGTTAGACAAAATGGCTGCGCGTATCAACGCCAACCCCAAAGGCCGTTTCGTCTATTTGGCGCGTCAGGTTAACCCTGCGATGGCTGATTACATCCACAAGCTCAAATTGCCAGGCATTTTCCAAAAGCAAGAGTCGCGCCGTTATTACCCCGCAGGGCAAGTGACCGCTCACATTATCGGGGTGACCAACATTGATGGTCAGGGGATTGAAGGCGTAGAGAAAAGCTTTGACCGTTGGTTAACTGGCCAGCCTGGCGAGCGTACCGTTCGTAAAGACCGCTTTGGTCGTGTCATTGAAGATATTTCATCCGTTGACAGTCAGGCCGCGCATAACCTTGCCCTTAGTATTGATGAACGTTTACAGGCGCTGGTTTACCGAGAACTGAATAATGCCGTCGCATTTAACAAAGCCGAATCGGGTACTGCGGTGTTGGTAGATGTGAACACGGGTGAAGTGTTGGCGATGGCTAATAGCCCTTCATACAACCCGAATAATCTAGCCGATACGCCAAAAGAGGCCATGCGTAACCGCGCTATCACCGATATTTTCGAGCCAGGTTCTACGGTAAAACCGATGGTAGTGATGACCGCGTTGCAACACAACGTGGTGAAAGAGAACAGCGTACTGAATACGCTCCCTTATTTTGTTAACGGGCATCAGATTAAAGACGTTGCCCGCTATCCAGAACTCTCCATCACGGGGATTCTCCAGAAATCGAGTAACGTTGGTGTATCAAAGCTGGCGTTAGCGATGCCGTCCTCTGCGCTGGTAGAAACCTACTCGCACTTTGGATTGGGTAAGGCGACCAATTTGGGGCTGGTCGGAGAAAGCAGTGGCATGTACCCAAAAAAACAACGGTGGTCTGACATAGAGAGGGCCACCTTTTCTTTCGGATATGGGCTAATGGTAACGCCGTTACAGCTAGCACGTGTCTATGCAACGATTGGCAGCTTGGGTATCTATCGCCCGTTGTCGATAACAAAAGTCGATCCGCCGGTTCCTGGTGAGCGAGTGTTCCCTGAGCCAATTGTGCGTACGGTCGTACATATGATGGAAAGCGTAGCGTTGCCCGGTGGTGGTGGTACTAAAGCCGCCATTAAAGGCTACCGTATTGCGATTAAGACCGGTACGGCGAAGAAAGTAGGCCCTGATGGCCGTTATGTTGATAAGTACATTGCTTACACCGCGGGCGTAGCGCCAGCGAGTAATCCTCGATTTGCTCTGGTTGTGGTCATCAACGATCCGCAGGCAGGGAAGTATTACGGTGGTGCGGTATCCGCCCCGATCTTTGGCGCTATCATGGGTGGCGTACTGCGCACCATGAACGTTGAGCCGGACGCGTTGCCCACGGGTGATAAAAACGAATTAGCGAACAATAAAAAAGAGGGTTCAGGTGGCAGATCGTAATTTGCGCGCGCTTTTGGCTCCTTGGGTAGCAGATGCTCCGGAGCGCGTTTTGCGAGAAATGACATTAGACAGCCGCATTGCGGCTGCGGGCGATCTGTTTGTGGCGATTGTTGGCCACACCGCAGATGGTCGCCGTTATATTCCGCAAGCGATAGCGCAAGGCGTTGCTGCAGTCATCGCAGAGGCAGATGGGGAAGCAGAAGATGGCACCATTCGTGAGAGCCATGGTGTTCCCGTCATTTACCTGAGTCAGTTAAATCAGCGTCTTTCGGCGCTGGCAGGCCGCTTTTACCATCAGCCGGGTGCTGATTTACGCTTAATCGGCGTTACGGGTACCAACGGCAAAACAACCATTACGCAACTACTGGCGCAGTGGGGGCAGTTGCTCGGTGAAATTAGCGCGGTGATGGGAACCGTAGGAAATGGTTTGTTAGGGCAGGTTCATCCAAGCGAAAACACCACCGGTTCAGCCGTTGATGTTCAACACCTGCTGCGTAGTCTGGTATCTCAAGGCGCTACGCTGGCAGCGATGGAAGTCTCCTCACATGGTTTGGTTCAGGATCGTGTCGCCGCGCTGCCGTTTGCGGCTTCCGCGTTCACTAATTTGAGCCGCGATCATCTTGATTATCATGGTGATATGGAGCACTACGAACAGGCTAAATGGCTGCTGTTCTCAACCCATCACAGCGGTGAAAAAATTATTAATGCCGATGATGAAGTCGGTCAGCGTTGGTTGGCTAAGTCACCGGATGCGGTCGCTGTCACTATGGAACAGCGTCTGCCGGAGAACTGGGCCGGACGCTGGGTTTCTGCAAGCCAAGTTGACTATCACGACGGCGGTGCAAGCATCCGCTTTGATTCGTCATGGGGTAAGGGTGTGCTGGAAAGCCGTCTGATGGGCGCATTTAACGTGAGCAACCTGCTGGTGGCTGCTGCAACGATGCTGGCGCTTGGTTATCCATTGGATGTGCTGTGCAAAACGTCATCCCAGTTGCAGCCAGTATGTGGCCGTATGGAAGTTTTCACTGCGCCAGGAAAACCTACCGTCGTTGTCGATTACGCCCATACGCCGGATGCGCTGGAGAAAGCCCTCGAAGCTGCTCGTCTGCACTGTAAAGGGCAGTTGTGGTGTGTCTTTGGCTGCGGTGGCGATCGTGATAAAGGTAAGCGCCCACTTATGGGGGGGATTGCCGAGCAATATGCGGATCGTGTTGTAGTGACTGACGATAATCCTCGCAGCGAAGAGCCTCGATCCATTATGGCCGATATTCTTAACGGTATGCTCGATGCTGGGCATGCGCAGGCGATTTCTGGCCGCGCTGAAGCGGTGACTGGCGCGATCATGCAGGCGAAACCTGATGACGTGATTCTGGTTGCTGGCAAAGGCCATGAAGATTACCAGTTAGTGGGGAATCGTCGCTTGGACTATTCCGATCGTGTGACCGTTGCTCGTCTGCTGGGGGTGATTGCATGATCCCCGTCTCCTTGCAGGCTGTTGCACTGGCTGTAAACGGCCAATTAATAGGCGCCGACACGCAGATTAGCGATGTTGTCACCGATACTCGTAAGCTGACTGATGGCTGCCTGTTTATCGCGTTAAAAGGTGAAAAGTTCGATGCCCATGACTTTGCGGCGGATGCCGTAGCAAAAGGCGCAGGGGCTTTGCTGGTAAGTAAACACTTACCCATTGATGCACCGCAGATTGTGGTTGCTGATACCCATATCGCGCTGGGATTACTCGGTGCATGGGTACGTCAGCAAATGCCCGCTCGCATTATTGCGTTGACGGGTTCATCCGGTAAAACCTCGGTGAAAGAGATGAGCGCAGAAATTCTGCGCCAGTGCGGTAACGTGCTGTATACCGCCGGTAATTTTAATAACGACATCGGTGTGCCGCTGACGTTATTGCGCCTTGAACCAGAGCATGAGTTTGCTGTGGTCGAGCTGGGGGCTAATCACGTCGGTGAAATTGCCTATACGGTCAATCTGGTTAAGCCGGAAAGCGCGCTGGTCAATAATCTAGCGGCGGCTCATTTAGAAGGATTTGGCTCTTTGGCCGGAGTCGCTAAGGCTAAGGGCGAGATATTTGATGGTTTAACGTCAAATGGAACCGCCATCATCAACGCTGATAGCAATGACTGGCCGCACTGGCAAGAAAAAATCACCCACCAACGCGTATGGCGTTTCTCGCCACAGGCAGCGGAGGCGGTAGATTTCTTTGCTAGCGACGTGCGTATAACGCATCAAGGTACCGAATTTGAGCTGCATACGCCGTTTGGTACTGTTCCTGTCATCCTACCGCTGCCAGGTCGCCACAATATTGCGAATGCGTTGGCTGCGACTGCGCTAACGATGTCCGTGGGTGCAACGCTAGAGAACGTACGGCAGGGACTGAGTGAGTTAAAAGCGGTTCCGGGTCGACTGTTCCCGATCCGTTTAAATGCACAGCAGCTAATCCTTGATGACACCTACAACGCGAACGTAGGCTCAATGACCGCCGCAGCGCAGGTGCTTGGTTCTATGCCCGGTTACCGAGTGATGGTGGTGGGCGATATGGGGGAGCTGGGCGCGGAAGAAGAAGACTGTCACCGTCAGGTGGGCATTGCGGCCCGCGAAGCGGAGATTGATAAAGTGCTGAGCGTTGGCCGCTTGAGCCATCTCATCAGCGAGACCAGTGGTTGTGGTGAACATTTCACGGACAAAACGGCTCTGATTGAGCGCCTGAAAAACCTGTTATGCGAACATGCGGCGATCACCATTTTAGTTAAAGGTTCACGTAGTGCCGCTATGGAGCAGGTAGTACGAGGCTTATCTGTGCAGGAAATGCAGGAGAATCAATCATGTTAGTCTGGCTGGCCGAACACTTGGTCAAATACTATTCCGGTTTTAACGTCTTTTCCTATCTGACGTTTCGCGCCATCGTCAGCTTACTGACTGCGCTGTTCCTGTCCCTATGGATTGGACCGCGCATGATTGCTCGTCTGCAAAAAATGTCTTTTGGTCAAGTTGTGCGTAATGACGGACCTGAGTCGCATTTCAGTAAACGGGGTACACCGACGATGGGGGGGCTGATGATCCTCACGTCTATCACCATTTCCGTGCTGATGTGGGCATATCCTTCCAATCCCTATGTATGGTGTGTGCTGTTCGTACTGCTTGGCTATGGTGTTGTCGGTTTTGTCGATGATTACCGCAAAGTTGTGCGCAAAAACACCAAAGGCTTGATTGCCCGCTGGAAATATTTCTGGCAGTCGGTGATTGCGTTGGTCGTCTCCTTTGCCATGTACTCCATCGGTAAAGGCACTCCAGCCACTGAGCTGGTGGTTCCCTTCTTCAAAGACGTTATGCCTCAGCTGGGTCTGCTCTACATCTTGTTGAGCTACTTCGTCATCGTTGGCACCAGCAACGCGGTTAATTTGACCGATGGTTTAGACGGTTTAGCTATCATGCCGACGGTCTTTGTTGCCGCGGGTATGGGGCTGGTGGCGTGGGCAACCGGTAACATGAATTTTGCGGCGTATCTGCATATCCCTTACCTGCGCCATGCGGGGGAGCTAGTGATTGTATGTACCGCCATCGTGGGGGCTGGGCTTGGATTCCTTTGGTTTAACACCTATCCGGCTCAGGTCTTTATGGGAGACGTCGGCTCTCTGGCTTTAGGTGGGGCGCTGGGTACGATTGCTGTTCTGCTGCGTCAGGAGTTCCTGTTGGTGATTATGGGCGGTGTGTTCGTGATGGAAACACTGTCAGTTATTTTGCAGGTCGGCAGTTTCAAATTGCGCGGGCAACGTATTTTCCGTATGGCACCCATTCACCATCACTATGAATTGAAAGGCTGGCCAGAACCTCGCGTTATCGTGCGTTTCTGGATTATCTCTCTGATGCTGGTGCTGATTGGCCTAGCAACCTTGAAGGTGCGTTAATATGGTGGACTATCAGGGTAAGAAAGTCGTCATCATTGGCCTAGGTCTTACAGGCCTGTCGTGTGTTGATTTCTTTATGGCGCGAGGCGTTACGCCGCGCGTTATTGATACCCGTTTGTCTCCGCCGGGGCTGGACAAGCTGCCGGAAAACGTCGAGCGCCATCTGGGAGATATGAACCAAGAGTGGTTGCTGGATGCTGATCTGATCGTAGCCAGCCCGGGTATTGCTCTGGCGTCCCCAGCGCTGAGCGTTGCCGCTGAGGCGGGCGTTGAAATCGTGGGTGATATCGAACTGTTCTGCCGTGAAGCTCAGGCGCCCATCGTTGCTATTACGGGCTCTAACGGAAAAAGTACCGTGACGACGCTGGTGGGTGAAATGGCGAAGTCTGCTGGGTGGAACGTGGGCGTGGGCGGAAATATTGGTTTGCCGGCCCTGATGCTGCTTAAGCAAGAGTGCGATCTCTATGTGCTTGAGCTTTCTAGTTTTCAGCTTGAAACCACCACCAGCTTACGCGCCGCTGCTGCGACGATCCTTAATGTTACCGAAGATCATATGGATCGCTATCCGCTGGGGTTACAGCAGTATCGAGCCGCAAAGCTACGTGTCTATGAAAATGCGAAAGTTTGCGTTGTGAATTCTGACGATGCCTTGACGATGCCCATCCGCGGCGCTGACGCTCGCTGTGTCAGTTTTGGCGCTGATGTTGGTGATTATCATTTGAACCGTCAACAGGGTGAAATCTGGCTGCGTGTGCGCGGGGAAAAGATCCTAAACACACGTGAAATGAAAATCACCGGGAAACATAATTTTACTAATGCGTTGGCCGCATTAGCGCTGGCTGATGCTGTGGGTATTCCGCGCGCCTCTAGCCTGAAAGCGTTAACCACATTCACGGGCTTAGCGCATCGTTTCCAGCTTTCATTGGATCATAACGGCGTGCGTTGGATCAATGATTCCAAAGCAACCAATGTGGGCAGTACCGAAGCTGCGTTGAATGGCCTGCACGTCGATGGCACTTTGCATCTTCTGTTAGGTGGCGATGGTAAATCGGCAGATTTTAGCTCTTTAGCTCAATACCTACAGGGCGATAACGTGCGTTTGTACTGCTTTGGTCGCGATGGTGAACAGCTTGCTGCATTACGCCCAGAGGTTGCCGAGCAGACTGAAACCATGGAACAGGCCATGCGTATTATTGCAACCAGAGTGAAGTCTGGCGATCTGGTTCTGCTTTCTCCTGCCTGTGCCAGCCTCGACCAGTTTAAAAACTTTGAACAGCGCGGCGATGAGTTTAGTCGCTTAGCCAAGGAGATTGGATGATGCGCTTGAGACTCTTACGCTTACCTTATCAAAGCTATTCACTGCCGCGTTTCGGTATTATCACCCGTTTTCGTGAATGGGTGATGGGCGCTGGTGAAAGCGATGCTGCGATGGTGGTGCTATATGACCGTACGCTGCTTTGGCTAACCTTTGGGTTGGCTGCCGTGGGTTTTATTATGGTGGCATCAGCCTCAATGCCTATTGGTCAGCGTTTGGCAGACGATCCATTCCTGTTCGCAAAACGTGATGCGCTTTATCTGGCTCTGGCGTTTGGTTTGGCCATGGTGACATTACGTGTGCCAATGGCGGTTTGGCAGCGTTACAGTAACGCATTTTTGTTAGTGTCTGTCGCCATGCTGCTCATTGTTCTGGTCGTGGGAAGCTCGGTTAACGGTGCATCGCGCTGGATTGCTTTTGGCCCGCTGCGAATTCAGCCTGCGGAGATCTCCAAACTGGCGCTGTTTTGCTACCTGTCGAGCTATCTGGTGCGCAAGGTAGAAGAGGTCCGTTCGAATTTTTGGGGCTTCTGCAAGCCGATGGGCGTGATGGTGGTATTAGCCGTGCTGCTGCTGGCTCAGCCAGATTTGGGTACGGTGGTTGTGTTGTTCGTGACTACGCTCGGTCTGCTGTTTTTGGCGGGTGCCAAAATGTGGCAGTTCTTGGCGATCATCGGTTCCGGTATTTTTGCCGTGGTGTTACTGATTGTTGCTGAACCTTATCGTATGCGACGTGTTACTTCGTTTTGGAATCCATGGGCCGATCCATTCGGTAGTGGTTATCAGCTAACACAATCTTTGATGGCTTTTGGCCGCGGCGAATTTTGGGGACAAGGCTTAGGTAACTCAGTTCAGAAACTGGAGTATTTACCCGAGGCGCATACCGATTTTATTTTCTCTATTTTAGGCGAGGAACTTGGGTATTTCGGTGTGGTTCTCGCTTTGTTAATGGTATTCTTCGTGGCTTTTCGTGCGATGTCCATTGGACGCCGTGCATTAGAGGCCGATCAGCGTTTTTCTGGTTTTCTAGCCTGCGCCATAGGTATTTGGTTTAGTTTTCAGGCACTGGTTAACGTTGGCGCCGCTGCGGGGATGTTGCCGACTAAAGGGCTAACGCTGCCGCTGATTAGTTACGGTGGCTCCAGTTTGCTTATTATGTCGACCGCATTGGTATTGCTGTTACGCATAGATTATGAAACCCGTCTGGAGAAAGCGCAGGCGGTAGTAAGGAGTGCCCGGTGAGTAGCAATACTGCTCGTCAAAATAATAAACGCCTGATGGTGATGGCTGGCGGCACTGGGGGACACGTCTTTCCTGGTTTGGCTGTCGCACATTATTTGCAGGCTCAGGGATGGCAGGTTCGCTGGCTAGGTACCGCCGATCGTATGGAAGCACAGCTGGTGCCACAGCATGGTATTGAAATTGATTTTATTCAGATTTCAGGCCTGCGTGGCAAAGGTTTAAAAGCTCAGTTGGGTGCTCCGGTGCGTATTTTCCGCGCGGTGCGTCAGGCTAAAGCGATTATGAAAGCGTATCAGCCTGATGCCGTGTTAGGGATGGGCGGGTACGTTTCCGGCCCCGGTGGTTTGGCCGCGTGGCTATGTGGAATTCCTGTTGTACTGCATGAGCAAAACGGGATTGCGGGTTTAACTAACCGCTGCCTGTCAAAGATTGCCAAGCGTGTATTACAGGCCTTCCCTGGCGCATTTCCTAATGCACCGGTAGTAGGTAATCCGGTGCGTGAAGACGTATTAGCACTACCCACACCTCAGCAACGTTTAGCTGGCCGAATGGGGCCGATTCGCGTTCTGGTCGTGGGGGGAAGCCAAGGCGCGCGCATCTTAAACCAGACGATGCCGAAAGTGGCTGAACAGCTGGGTGATAGAATTACGTTGTGGCATCAGGTTGGCAAGGGCGCATTACCGGCGGTATTGGCCGACTATGAGAAAGTCGGGCAGACGCAGCACAAGGTGACTGAGTTTATTGATGACATGGCCGCGGCCTACGACTGGGCGGACGTAGTGGTATGCCGCTCAGGTGCTCTAACCGTGAGTGAAATTGCTGCTGCAGGCCTTCCCGCGTTATTTGTGCCTTTTATGCACAAAGATCGCCAGCAGTATTGGAACGCGTTGCCGTTGGAGCAAGCCGGTGCTGCAAAAATTATTGAACAGCCACAGCTTACCGTGGAGTCAGTCACTGCAACGTTGGCTGGATGGGATCGTCAGACCCTATTAGAAATGGCAGAGAAAGCTCGCGCTGCCGCAATTCCGGATGCGACTGAACGTGTTGCCGCCGTGATTTGTGAAGTAGCGAAATAATTTACCGCTGAGCGGGAGTTTGTTTGATAACAGTTTATTCAAGAACTCCGGCCAAAATGACAGAACTGAGAAACAGTGAATAAGAACGTAAATACTCAACAGCTCGCGAAACTGCGTACCATGGTGCCTGAGATGCGTCGTGTCCGGCACATTCACTTTGTCGGCATCGGCGGTGCTGGCATGGGCGGTATTGCCGAAGTGTTGGCTAACGAAGGTTATCAAATCAGCGGTTCTGATTTAGCACCGAATCCCGTCACGCAGCAGCTTACAGAGCTGGGCGCGCAAATTTATTTCCACCATCGCCCTGAAAATGTCAAAGATGCGAGCGTTGTGGTGGTTTCAACGGCAATCTCTGCGGATAACCCAGAGATTGTTGCCGCTCGTGAAGCACGTATCCCTGTGATTCGTCGTGCGGAAATGCTCGCTGAGCTGATGCGTTTTCGCCATGGTATTGCGATTGCGGGCACCCACGGTAAAACGACCACCACGGCGATGGTTTCCAGTATTTATGCCGAGGCAGGTTTAGATCCGACGTTTGTGAACGGTGGATTAGTCAAAGCCGCTGGCACACACGCGCGTTTAGGTTCTAGTCGTTATCTGATTGCGGAAGCCGATGAAAGTGATGCATCTTTCCTGCACTTGCAGCCGATGGTGGCCGTGGTAACAAATATCGAAGCCGATCATATGGATACTTATCATGGCGACTTCGAAAATTTGAAGCAGACATTTATCAACTTCCTGCACAACTTACCATTTTATGGCCGTGCAGTGATGTGTATTGACGATCCCGTCGTGCGTGAGCTACTGCCTCGTGTTGGTCGTCATATTACGACCTATGGCTTCAGCGAAGATGCGGATGTACGTATTGAGTCGTACCAGCAGAATGGCGCTCAGGGAACGTTTTTTATCTGTCGTCAGGATAAGCCTCGTTTGGCGGTCACGCTAAATGCGCCAGGGCGTCATAACGCTTTGAATGCGGCTGCAGCCGTTTCTGTTGCGACAGAAGAGGGGATTGCGGATGAGGACATTCTACGCGCGCTAGAGGGCTTCCAGGGCACCGGGCGCCGCTTTGATTTCCTCGGCGAGTATGCGCTCGATAATGTGAACGGCAAAGAAGGTAAGGCGATGCTGGTTGATGACTACGGACATCACCCAACTGAGGTGGATGCCACCATCAAAGCTGCTCGTGCGGGATGGCCTAATCGTCGTCTGGTGATGATTTTCCAGCCGCATCGGTTCACTCGTACTCGTGACCTGTATGACGATTTTGCAAATGTGTTGTCTCAAGTTGACGTATTGCTGATGCTGGATGTTTATTCCGCTGGCGAGACGCCTATTCCGGGAGCTGATAGCCGTTCACTGTGTCGCACCATTCGCGGCCGCGGCAAGTTGGATCCAGTTTTGGTTTCCGACGCAGCAACCTTGCCGGCAACGCTGGCACAGTTTTTACAAAATGACGACCTGATTTTGACTCAGGGCGCAGGAAATATTGGCAAAGTGGCGCGAACTTTGGCTGAGCAGAAACTGCAGCCGATTAACGTTGACAGAACAAGTACGGATGAAAAACATCATGGCTGAGAAAGTTGCTGTATTACTGGGTGGTACCTCCGCAGAGCGTGAAGTGTCTTTGCAGTCAGGCCAAGCGGTATTAAAGGGTCTGATAGAGGCCGGTATTGATGCGCATCCGGTTGATATTAAAGACTTCCCTGCAACGCAGTTGAAAGATGCAGGATATGACAAAGTCTTTATCGCCCTTCATGGCCGTGGTGGCGAAGACGGAACTCTGCAAGGCGTTTTGGAGTTTTTGCAACTGCCTTATACCGGTAGTGGTGTGATGGCCTCCGCCTTAACGATGGATAAGCTGCGTACTAAGCTGGTTTGGCAAGCCTCAGGCCTGCCAGTTTCGCCTTTTGTTGCTATCAGCCGTGCACAGTTTGATGACGGCTTAACGCAAGAGATGTTGGTTGCACTGAATGCGTTAGGTTTACCGCTGATTGTTAAGCCAAGCCGCGAAGGTTCTAGCGTTGGCATGAGCAAAGTGAGCGATGCCAGCGAGTTTGATGACGCTTTGGTAGAAGCCTTCCGTCATGATGATGATGTTCTGGTAGAGAAATGGCTAAGCGGTCCTGAATACACCGTTGCCTTCTTGGGTGACGAGATTTTACCGTCAATTCGTATACAAGCGCCGGGAGTATTCTATGATTATGAGGCTAAGTACTTGTCTGATAAGACCGAATACTTCTGTCCAAGTGGTTTGAGCGAAGATCGCGAACGCGAACTGGCCGAGTTGGCACGTAAAGCTTATAAGTCGCTCGACTGCAGTGGTTGGGGACGAGTGGATGTCATGATGGATAGCGATGGCGAATTCTATCTGTTGGAAGTGAATACGGCTCCGGGTATGACCAGTCATAGTTTGGTTCCAATGGCGGCGCGTCAGTCTGGGCTGAGCTTCTCTCAGCTAGTTGCCCGCATCTTGGAGCTGGCTAACTGATATGTCGCAGGCAGCCCTGAACACTCGCGACCGTGAACCGGCAGGTTCAGGCCAACGCCGTAGTGGTGCAGGCCTGCGTCGCAGTAATGGTATTCGTTTGTTTGGTATGATTTTTTTATTAATCGTACTGGGTTCAATCGTGGTTAGTGGCTGGATGGTGGTGAGCTGGATGAAAGACGCCAGCCGTATGCCACTTTCCAAGCTAGTGGTGACTGGAGAGCGTCATTTCACCAAGAATGACGATATCCGACAGGCCATTTTGTCATTGGGTGCCCCTGGCACATTTATGACGCAGAACGTTGATGTGATCCAACAGCAGATAGAGCGTTTACCGTGGATTAAGCAGGTTAGCGTGCGTAAGCAGTGGCCTAACGAACTTAAAATTCATCTGGTTGAGTATGTTCCAGTTGCTCGTTGGAATGACTTACGTTTGGTTGATGCTGAAGGTAAGCCATTCAGCGTACCGGCAGAGCGCACGATACAGCAGAAAATGCCGCTGCTGTATGGCCCAGAAGGCAGTGAAAATGACGTGCTGGAAGGGTATCGCTCAATGAGTCAGGAACTGGCGAAAAGTAACTTTAAGCTGAAAATGGTGTCAATGAGTGCGCGTCACTCATGGCAGTTAGGTCTAGAGGATGACATCCGTCTTGAGCTGGGACGTGATGATCCATCTGGGCGCTTAGCGCGGTTTGAGGAACTTTATCCCGCGCTACAGCAGCAGGCGCAGGCAACAAACCAACGTATTAGCTACGTTGATCTGCGCTATGACACCGGCGCAGCCGTGGGATGGGCTCCAGCGCCGATTGACCCGCAGACACAGCAACACGCTAATCAGCAACAGAATCAGGCACAGGTTAAACAACAATGATCAAGTCGACGGACAGAAAACTGGTAGTTGGACTGGAGATCGGAACGGCAAAAGTAGCCGCTCTGGTAGGGGAAGTTCTGCCCGATGGCATGGTCAATATCATCGGTGTGGGGAGTTGCCCATCCCGTGGCATGGACAAGGGCGGCGTTAACGATCTGGAATCCGTCGTTAAGTGTGTCCAGCGTGCCATTGATCAAGCCGAATTGATGGCAGATTGCCAAATTTCCTCAGTCTATTTGGCACTATCTGGCAAACATATCAGCTGCCAGAACGAAATAGGGATGGTTCCTATTTCCGAAGAAGAAGTGACGCTGGAAGATGTAGAAAACGTTGTTCACACCGCGAAGTCCGTTCGCGTGCGTGATGAGCACCGTGTTCTGCATGTTATTCCGCAGGAATATGCGATTGACTATCAAGAAGGCATCAAAAATCCGGTTGGACTCTCGGGCGTGCGTATGCAGGCTAAAGTTCATCTGATTACCTGCCATAATGATATGGCTAAGAATATTGTCAAAGCCGTTGAGCGCTGTGGCCTCAAGGTCGATCAACTGATTTTTGCCGGACTCGCAGCGAGTTATGCTGTATTGACCGAAGATGAGCGCGAACTGGGCGTTTGTGTGGTAGATATCGGCGGTGGCACCATGGATATGGCAGTCTATACCGGTGGAGCCCTGCGCCACACCAAGGTTATTCCTTATGCGGGCAATGTGGTCACCAGTGATATTGCTTACGCATTCGGCACTCCGCCAACCGACGCCGAAGCCATCAAGGTTCGCTACGGTTGTGCAATGGGAACGTTGGTGAGCAAAGACGAGAGCGTTGAAGTGCCAAGCGTTGGCGGTCGTCCGCCGCGTAGCCTGCAACGTCAGACTTTGGCTGAAGTGATTGAGCCTCGTTATACCGAATTGTTGAATCTGGTGAATGATGAAATTCTGCAGTTGCAGGAACAGCTTCGCCAGCAGGGTGTAAAACATCATCTGGCAGCAGGGATTGTTTTGACCGGTGGTGCCGCGCAGATCGACGGACTGGCAGCGTGTGCGCAACAGGTGTTCCATACGCAGGTGCGTATTGGACAGCCTCTGAATATCACCGGCCTGACAGATTATGCGCAGGAACCTTACTACTCAACGGCGGTTGGGCTGCTGCATTACGGAAAAGAGTCGCACCTTAGCGGTGAGGCTGAAGTAGAAAAAAGAGCTTCAGTCGGCAATTGGTTCAAGAAAATCAATGGCTGGCTGAGAAAAGAGTTTTAATGTTTAAAAAAAGAGATCATCCTTACGGGTTAATGATCTCGAAGCGACAGGCACAAAACGGAGAGAAACTATGTTTGAACCAATGGAATTAACCAACGACGCGGTGATTAAAGTCATCGGCGTCGGCGGCGGCGGTGGCAACGCCGTAGAGCACATGGTGCGTGAGCGTATCGAAGGCGTTGAATTCTTCGCGGTTAACACCGATGCTCAAGCGTTGCGTAAAACGGCTGTTGGCCAAACCATTCAGATCGGTAGTGGAATCACTAAAGGTCTGGGGGCGGGTGCGAACCCAGAAGTGGGCCGTAACTCTGCAGAAGAAGACCGTGAAGGTCTGCGTGCTGCATTGGAAGGTGCTGACATGGTATTTATCGCAGCCGGTATGGGCGGCGGTACAGGTACCGGCGCTGCGCCCGTTGTGGCTGAAGTTGCTAAAGATTTAGGTATTCTGACTGTTGCTGTTGTGACTAAGCCTTTCAATTTTGAAGGCAAGAAGCGCATGGCGTTTGCAGAGCAGGGTATCGCTGAACTGTCCAAGCACGTGGATTCCCTGATCACTATCCCGAACGACAAATTGTTGAAAGTTCTGGGTCGTGGTATCTCCCTGTTAGATGCGTTCGGTGCAGCTAACGACGTACTGAAAGGTGCGGTACAGGGTATTGCGGAACTGATTACACGCCCAGGTCTGATGAACGTCGACTTTGCGGACGTGCGTACCGTGATGTCCGAAATGGGCTATGCCATGATGGGATCGGGTATTGCCTGTGGCGAAGACCGTGCAGAAGAAGCGGCTGAAATGGCCATCTCTTCTCCACTGTTAGAAGATATCGATCTGTCTGGCGCACGCGGTGTGCTGGTTAACATCACTGCGGGCTTCGACCTGCGTTTGGATGAGTTCGAAACCGTAGGTAACACCATTCGTGCATTTGCTTCTGACAATGCAACCGTAGTTATCGGTACTTCTCTGGATCCAGAGATGAACGATGAGCTGCGTGTTACCGTCGTTGCAACCGGTATTGGCATGGATAAGCGTCCTGAGATCACTCTGGTTACCAGTAAACAGGCTCCACAGCCAGTTATTGACCAGCGTTATCAGCAGCATGGCTTGTCTCCGTTGCCACAAGAGAGCAAACCTGCAGCAGCGAAAGTCGTTAATGACCAAACCGCTCAGGGGAGTAATAAAGAACCTGACTATCTGGATATTCCGGCCTTCTTGCGTAAGCAAGCAGACTAATTTGCTCAGATATTTGGCATCTCCGCTCTTTGTGCTAAACTGTCCCGCCGCCCCTAGTATAAAATTACTTTGCTAGAGGTGGTTGGATGGATAAACACTGCGAGATAAAACGATGATCAAACAACGGACATTAAAACGTATTATTCAGGCGACTGGTGTCGGTCTTCATACCGGCAAGAAGGTCACGCTGACTATGCGCCCAGCCGCGGCTAACACCGGGGTCATCTATCGTCGCACTGACTTGAATCCACCGGTTGATTTTCCGGCTGATGCAAAATCCGTGCGTGATACCATGCTCTGTACTTGCCTGGTTAATGAGCATGACGTACGTATTTCTACCGTAGAACACCTGAACGCCGCATTAGCTGGCTTGGGTATCGACAACTTAATTATTGAAGTTGACGCGGCAGAAATCCCTATCATGGATGGCAGCGCCAGTCCTTTCGTATATTTGCTGTTAGAAGCAGGTATCGAAGAGCTGAACTGTGCGAAGAAATTCCTTCGCTTGAAGCAGGCTGTGCGTGTTGAAGATGGTGATAAATGGGCCGAACTGTCTCCGTATAACGGTTTCAGCTTGGACTTTACCATTGACTTCAATCATCCAGCGATTGATTCCAGCTCACAGCGTTACCGGATGGATTTTTCCGCCGAATCGTTTGTGCGCCAGATTAGCCGTGCGCGTACTTTTGGTTTTATGCGTGATATCGAATATTTACAGTCCCGTGGGTTGTGCCTGGGCGGTAGCTTCGATTGCGCCATCGTAGTGGACGATTATCGCGTCCTCAACGAAGATGGTCTGCGTTTTGAAGATGAATTCGTTCGTCACAAAATGTTGGATGCTATTGGTGACTTGTTCATGTGTGGACATAACATCATTGGTGCATTCACCGCATACAAATCAGGTCATGCATTGAACAACAAACTGTTACAAGCAGTATTGGCTAAGCAGGAAGCTTGGGAATACGTAACGTTTGAAGATGATGCCGAAATGCCAATCGCATTCCGTGCACCAACAACAGTTTTAGCTTAACGCTGACTGTTTCTGATCACGACTGGCGGAGTTAGTACTCTCTCCGGCTAATGAAGCCAGTCGTTCTAATTTTTATTCCTGTTTTTTCTTCTGTTATCCCCATTTCTGTTTTTCATTTCCAAGCAAAATACACCGTCTTTATCGTATTAATATGGCTTCCTGAGGCTGGGATTGATTAATCCTGATGTCGATTGGTGATAATAATGGTAAAATCTTCCGCCTATGTGTGGTGGAAACACGGAAATTTAATGTGATTGGTATTCTCAATCGTTGGCGACAATTTGGCAGACGCTATTTCTGGCCGCATCTCCTGTGGGGGATGGTCGCGGCTACGCTTGGTGTGCCTAATGCGTTAGCGAATACTGAGCAGACCAAGGTTGCCGATCCATCCACCAGCTTGCAGCGCTTAATCAACGCTCACAACACCAATGAGTTTTCTTGGTTGCAGGCTAGCAAACGTCGCGGTAGCTTCCAATCCATAGACTATTGGCACCAGCACGCTCTGCGAACGGCTATTCGTCATTTAAGCTATCGAATGACGCCGCAGGTTACGGCCAGCGAACCTGCTAATGATATTCAGGTTGATGAGCTGCATGCTCAGCAACTGGTTTTACTCAGTTCTCTAAGCTCGCTGTTAACATTACAGCCAGCGATCACGCCATCTACCCCCGTTCTACTGATGCCCAAGTTGGATACTGCGCCGAATGCGCATGCTCCAGCACTTTGGGTCGCTCAGGTACAAGGCATTCGTGCTGGACCGCAATTGAGCTATATCTAATCGCTTGTATTACCCTCTCATCATTATAAATTTGGGCGATCGTGAAGTATCGCTCGCTAAGAGATATTAGGACTTATGTTAATCAAATTATTGACCAAGGTTTTTGGTAGCCGTAACGATCGTACCTTGCGCCGTATGCGCAAAGCAGTAGCTCTGATTAATCAGATGGAACCGGAGATGGAAAAACTCTCCGACGACGAGCTAAAAGCAAAAACTAACGAATTCCGCGAGCGTTTGGCAAAAGGCGCAACGGTAGAAAGCCTGTTGCCAGAAGCCTTTGCGACCGTACGCGAGGCAAGTAAACGCGTATTCGGCATGCGTCACTTCGACGTGCAGCTGTTAGGTGGTA
Organism: Hafnia sp. HMSC23F03; assembly: GCF_001816025.1. Classification (NCBI taxonomy): domain Bacteria; kingdom Pseudomonadati; phylum Pseudomonadota; class Gammaproteobacteria; order Enterobacterales; family Hafniaceae; genus Hafnia; species Hafnia sp. HMSC23F03. Next base: position 99,305 of record NZ_KV824190.1, on the reverse strand, counting down.
TGGTTCTGAACGATCGCTGTATCGCGGAAATGCGTACCGGTGAAGGTAAAACGCTGACAGCAACCCTGCCAGCTTATCTGAATGCGTTAAGCGGCAAAGGCGTGCACGTGGTTACCGTGAACGACTACTTGGCACAGCGTGACGCCGAAAATAACCGTCCACTGTTCGAATTCCTCGGCCTTTCTGTTGGGATCAACTTGCCGGGTATGACCGCGCCAGCGAAACGCGCCGCCTACGCTGCGGATATCACCTATGGTACGAATAACGAGTACGGTTTTGACTATCTGCGTGACAACATGGCGTTTAGCCCTGAAGAACGCGTTCAGCGCAAACTGCACTATGCGCTGGTGGATGAGGTCGACTCCATCCTCATCGACGAAGCGCGTACGCCGCTTATCATCTCTGGTCCGGCTGAAGATAGCTCCGAGATGTACATCCGCGTTAACAAGCTGATCCCGAAACTGATCCGTCAGGAAAAAGAAGACTCCGACACCTTCCAGGGTGAAGGCCACTTCTCCGTTGATGAAAAAAGCCGTCAGGTTAACCTGACCGAACGCGGTCTGATCCTGATTGAAGAAATGCTGGTTGAAGCCGGCATTATGGAAGAAGGTGAGTCACTGTACTCTCCGGCGAACATCATGCTGATGCATCATGTCACAGCGGCATTGCGTGCGCATGTGCTGTTTACCCGCGACGTTGACTACATTGTTAAAGATGGCGAAGTCATCATCGTTGATGAACACACCGGTCGTACCATGCAAGGCCGTCGCTGGTCTGATGGTCTGCATCAGGCCGTTGAAGCCAAAGAAGGCGTTGAAATTCAAAACGAAAACCAAACGTTGGCTTCTATCACCTTCCAGAACTACTTCCGTTTGTATGAAAAACTGGCGGGTATGACCGGTACTGCAGATACCGAAGCGTTCGAATTTAGCTCCATTTATAAGTTGGATACCATCGTTGTACCCACTAACCGCCCAATGATCCGTAAGGATATGCCTGATCTGGTCTATATGACGGAAATGGAAAAGATTGGAGCCATTATTGAAGATATCCGCGAATGCACCAAACGCGGACAGCCCGTGCTGGTGGGTACTATTTCCATCGAAAAATCGGAAGTGGTTTCTCAGGAACTGACTAAAGCAGGCATCAAGCACAACGTTCTGAATGCGAAGTTCCACGCTAAAGAAGCGGACATCGTTGCCAACGCAGGTCTGCCTAGTGCTGTGACCATTGCCACTAACATGGCCGGTCGTGGTACCGATATCGTGTTGGGTGGTAGCTGGCAAACTGAGGTCGCCGAACTGGTCGAACCGACGGATGAGCAGATCGAAGAGATTAAAGCTGCATGGAAGATTCGTCACGACGCGGTTCTTGCCGCTGGTGGTTTACATATCATCGGTACTGAGCGTCATGAATCTCGCCGTATCGATAACCAGCTCCGTGGCCGTGCGGGCCGTCAGGGTGACGCCGGTTCTTCTCGCTTCTACCTGTCTATGGAAGATGCCTTGATGCGTATCTTCGCGTCTGACCGTGTCACTGGCATGATGCGCAAACTGGGTATGAAACCGGGTGAAGCGATTGAGCACCCATGGGTAACTAAAGCGATTGCCAATGCGCAGCGCAAAGTAGAAAGCCGTAACTTTGATATTCGTAAGCAATTGCTGGAATATGATGATGTGGCAAACGACCAGCGTCGTGCGATTTACTCCCAGCGTAACGAACTGCTGGATGTGAGCGATGTGAGCGAAACCATCACCAGCATTCGTGAAGACGTATTTAAAACGGTTCTCGATACTTACATTCCACCACAGTCACTGGAAGAAATGTGGGATATCGATGGTCTGCAAGAGCGCCTGAAAAACGACTTTGATTTGGAAATGCCGATCAAAGAGTGGCTGGATAAAGAGCCTGAACTGCATGAAGAAACTCTGCGTGAGCGTATCTTCCAACAGGCCGTTGAAGTGTATCAGCGTAAAGAAGAAGTTGTGGGCGTAGAAATGATGCGCAACTTTGAGAAAGGCGTGATGCTACAAACGCTGGACTCCCTGTGGAAAGAGCATTTGGCCGCGATGGATTATCTGCGTCAGGGTATTCATCTGCGTGGTTATGCGCAGAAAGATCCTAAGCAGGAATACAAACGTGAATCCTTCGCGATGTTTGCTGCCATGCTTGAATCACTGAAATATGAAGTGATCAGCGTTCTGAGCAAGGTTCAAGTACGCATGCCAGAAGAGGTTGAAGCGATGGAGCAGCAGCGTCGTGAAGAGGCCGAACGTTTGGCTCGCCAGCAGCAACTGAGTCACGTTGACGATGAAACCGTAGCGGCACAGTCTCTGGCATCACAGACCGGTGAGCGTAAAGTGGGTCGTAACGATCCATGCCCATGTGGTTCTGGTAAAAAATACAAACAGTGCCATGGTCGTCTGCAAGGCTAATCGCGTAGCACATTGATCTGTTGGTTATAAGGGATACGCATTTGCGTGTCCCTTTTTCTTGTCGGTAACGACGAGAATTTGAACAAAAGGAATAAGCTATGAGCCTAAAGCATCTGCACATTGCGGTCGGTATTATCCGTAATGATGAGGGAGAGATTTTTATTACTCGCCGCGGTGGTGACTCGCATTTATCCGGTTTATGGGAGTTCCCTGGTGGAAAAATTGAAGCTAATGAGAGCCCCGTGCAGGGCTTGTATCGTGAGTTGCAGGAAGAGACAGGCATCGAAGTGCGAGATTGTGAATTACTCTGCCAGCTCGATCATCGGTTTAGCGATCGTATAGTGACACTGTATTTTTATCTGGTGACGGATTGGGATAAAACGCCGTATGGGCGAGAAGGGCAGCCAATGCGCTGGGTGCATCAGCATCAGCTTAAGGCCGAAGAGTTTCCTGAGCCGAACAAACCGATCATTGAGCAGCTTAACCGCGCTTAAGAATGGTTAGCGCAGGCAATTGCTCTGCGCTATCTATAAGAAGAGCCAGCGATGTACTTATTGCTGTTCTTCACTCCAATCATCGCTTTCTGAGAGATCAGGATTGCTCGGAATTCGTTTCTCTTCATCCGCCCATTCGCCTAAATCAATCAATTGGCAGCGTTTGCAGCAAAATGGTCGATAAGGGCTTTGCTCACCCCAGACTACGGGTTTGCCACAGATCGGGCAGTTCACAGTCATAATTTCATCTGTCATTTCATTTTTCCTTTCTTGGTTCACGTGCACTGTTTCTGCCTTGCGAACCTTTGATGCATTTTTAGCAGCAGGCCAGATCAAACTTCAAACGCTCTGGAACAACGCCGTGTTCGCTATCAAGCGGTAAGAAGCGAATCGCAAATCGGGTTTTATGACCAGACACTTGCGGATAAACCTGCAAATCTAGTGCGATGTTCATCCGTAGCAGGTCTGCATCTTCAGCATTGTCTTGATAAAAACCATTCAGGCTGATCATCGGCTTGAAAACGCCAGAATTACGGATCAGGCTTAGGATCAACGTCAAGGTTGCAGATAACGGCTCGAGGGATGTCAGCCAAGAATCCACTAACTCATCGCGAACGTCTTGCGGCTGGTGAAGCCAAATGTGCAGCGTGGGGAGGTCAAAACTACAGCAGCCGCCAGGGATCCCCAAACGCTGACGAACCAAGGCGATTAGGCGATCCTCACGTAGTTGCTGGCCGATGCGCGGTGCCGCCATTAGCGTTGCGGCCTGATTTTTCAATTGGCTGCGTAACTGGCGGATCATCTCCTGATCGACACCAGGAACCTCAGTCCACTGCAAAAGTTTACGTTGCTGGCGTTCGAGTTCTTTTAGCAACTCGGTGCGAACTTCGCCACGTTCGAGAACATCGAGTAAATCAGAGGTGGTTCGAAAAAAAGCCAGTGCGCCTGTGATATCTTGAAGATGTCTATGTTGCTGTAATTGTTGAAGTAAAAAGTCAATCCGCAGCCAAGTACGCATTTTTTCATTTAGCGGATGTTCAAACAAAACAGTAGTAGAAGTATCACTCATGGTGTTGATCCTGTTGGGTCGCTGCCGCCAAACTCAAATAATGACGATGCAGTGAGGCAACGCGCGGAGCGATGGTTTCAGGGCTGCCGCTGTTCTCGATAATATCATCAGCACAGGCCAAGCGTTGGGCGCGGGTTGCCTGTGCTGCCAAAATGTTCTCGGCCTGTTCGCGAGAAATGCCGTCGCGGGCCATAGTGCGTTGAAGCTGCACGTCTGGATCGACGTCAACAACTAACACGCGGTGTGCTCGTTTAGAGAGCCCATTCTCAACCAGTAGCGGGACGACCCACAGGGCATAGGGGGCAACAATCGCAGCCAACTGTCGTTGAGTTTCTAGATGAATCAATGGATGGAGTAGACCATCAAGCCACCGTTTTTCCTGTGGCTGATTAAAAATAATCTTGCGTAAAGCTGATCGGTTGAGGGCGCCATCATTTTGTAAAATCTCCGAGCCAAAGTGCTCGGCAATTTTTTGCAACGCTGGAGCGCCGATGGCGACAACCTGTCTGGCAATGATGTCTGCATCAACTACAGGAACGCCCAATTGATTGAACGCCTCCGCAACAGTGCTTTTACCACTGCCGATTCCTCCAGTTAATGCCACGATGTAAGTCATCACGCCACCTTTACATAGCTGATTAGCCTAATAATGCCGGTTGGCTAACCTTTGAATCCACCCACAATGGATGAGAGAAATAAATGACATGCGAATCATAATGGTCTTAGCGCCAAGTGCAAGCAAGGATCTTATTGACTCTGTTTATTTTGAGACAAAAACATTTGAAGGCAGAAAATTCCCGCTTGGCGGCGAAAAAAATGTGATGCGGATGGGGTTGGCAGAATTGGATAAATTTGTAGGAGTGTAACCTAAATTTTGATGAAAAAGCAGTCTTGTCGAGATGGAATTCTTGCGTATGATAACGTCACTGGAACTGGCGTCATGTAATAACCAAACGTTTGCATGATTGCATTCCCTGCGAATCGTCGCCGTTAACCAGGAAACCAAACACATGCGTATTGAAGAAGATCTGAAGTTAGGCTTTAAAGATGTCCTGATCCGCCCTAAGCGTTCAACGTTGAAGAGTCGCTCTGAAGTTGAGCTTGAGCGTGAGTACACCTTTAAGCATTCAGGATGGAAGTGGTCCGGCGTTCCGGTTATCGCAGCCAATATGGACACCGTAGGCACTTTCCGCATGGCTGAAGCGCTCGCTTCTTTCGATGTTCTCACCGCAGTACACAAACACTATAGCGTAGAACAGTGGCAGGAGTTCGTTCAGCGTTCTTCTGAAAGCGTTCTGCGTCATGTCATGGTTTCAACCGGAACCTCTGAAGCTGACTTCCAGAAAATGAAGCAGATTCTGGCGCTATCTCCCTCTCTGAAATTTATCTGCATCGACGTAGCTAACGGCTATTCTGAGCATTTCGTTGCATTCCTGCGTAAGGCGCGTGAAGCTTGCCCAGACAAAGTGATCTGTGCGGGGAACGTCGTGACCGGGGAAATGGTTGAAGAGTTGATCCTGTCTGGCGCAGATATTGTGAAAGTAGGTATCGGGCCAGGGTCTGTATGCACCACGCGTGTAAAAACTGGCGTGGGCTATCCTCAGCTGTCTGCCGTAATTGAATGTGCTGATGCTGCTCATGGTCTGGGCGGACAAATTGTTTCTGACGGCGGTTGTACCGTACCGGGTGATGTGGCTAAAGCTTTTGGCGGCGGCGCTGATTTCGTTATGTTGGGCGGGATGCTGGCAGGACATGACGAGTGTGAAGGCCGTATCGTTGAAGATGAAAGCGGCGACAAATTCATGCTGTTCTACGGTATGAGCTCTGAATCTGCGATGAACCGCCATGTTGGCGGCGTTGCTGGCTACCGTGCCGCAGAAGGTAAAACGGTGCGTCTACCATTGCGTGGCCCAGTTGATAACACTGTTCGTGATATTTTGGGCGGTCTGCGTTCAGCCTGCACCTATGTGGGCGCTGAGCGTCTGAAAGAGCTGACTAAACGTACGACGTTCATCCGCGTGGCTGAGCAGGAAAACCGCGTGTACGGCTCAAACTAAGCCTATCGTTTTATCTAGACAGCCATTCGGTTTATTCAGGATGGCTGTTTTTATTTGGGCTACATAATTCCACCTAACTGGAAAATCGGTAGGTACATTGCCAAGACGAGTCCACCGACGATAATCCCCATAACCGTCATCATTATTGGTTCAATCATCTGCGCTAGCGTATCGCTCAGGCTATTTGCCTGATATTGATAATGCTGTGCTAAGCGCGACATCATTTGGTCGAGCCTACCAGACTCCTCACCGACTCGTATTAGCTGAAAACACAGCGATGGAAACACGCTCTGCTGCTTTATCGCCAAACTTAGCGCCTCTCCCTGATGTAAATTTTCAATGACCGCTTCGACGGCTAGCCTAAAGATGGGGTTCTGTTGCGCCTGCGCGGCATTCTCTAACCCTTTCAGCAAAGGCAATCCCGCTTGCTGGGTCATGGCAAGGCTGTAAAACAGCTGGCTGAGATTCGCCATCGTGATCAGTTGGCCAATAATAGGCAAATGCAGCAGGGCGCGCTGGATCCGAATTCTTAGCTGAGCTGAACGCCGGTAGCGATATGTCAATATGAGAGCGGTAGAGAGGAGAAGGCCAATAAACAGTGGAGCATGATGGATAAGAGCTTGAGAACAGGCCATCAATAGACGGGTAAAATGAGGCAGTGGCGCATTAAAATTTTTATACAGTTCGGCAAACTGTGGGAGAACCCAAACTAGCATGATCGTAATAACGATTACCGTAACGCTTAACAATAACGCGGGATAGCGTAGCGCTTTGACAATTTTGGCTTTGAGCTCGGCCTGACGCTTTTGCTGTTCAGATAAGGCCAAACAGCTTTCATCCAGCCTTCCTGTGAGTTCTGCGGTCGCAATGGTCTTTCCATAGATGGGAGGAAAGATGCTGGAGTAGTCCATCATGGCTTCCGACAGCGGAATTCCGTTATTGATTTGGCTGGCTAAACGTTGCAACAAACATTGCCAATGGCGCAATGGATGGTCTTCTGCCAGTAACGTTAGACACTTTGCCAAAGGTAATCCGGCATGTAGCAGGGTCGCCAACTGCTCTATATAACGGATACGATCGGTGTTTTTCCACGCCAAAGAGCGGAAATGATATTGCTGCTGTAATTTCAGCGGTGCTAATCCTTGTGCATGCAGTTGAGTAAGAGCCTGCTCCTTATGCTCTGCCAGAGAGAGACCTTTTTGTAGTTGCTGTTGGGCATCTAATGCCAACCAAGCATAGAGTGTGTAAGTCATCTATTTTTCACCAAAATGGCCACCAAGGACTCGGATAATTTCAGAAAGTGTCGTTTCCCCTCGGTGAGCCAACTGTAACCCAGACTCCCACAGTGAAATAACTCCCTGACGCTGTGCTAGCGTCTGTATTTGCATTGCGGATGTTTGGGCTATCACCGCCTGTTGAATTGCGCTGGATATTGGTAAAACCTCATACACCGCCCTACGGCCATAATAGCCGTTGAAACAATGCTCGCAGCCAACGGCACACCAGTGGTGAAATTCATCCTGCGGCCATCCTTCCGGCATGAGTGTCTGCGGGGAGTGGTCTAATTGACGACAGTGCAAGCACAGCTTACGGACTAATCTCTGGGCAATCACCAAACTAAGGCTGGCTGCGATAAGATAGGGTGCGACGCCGAGCTGTGATAGACGAACTAATGTTTCGCAGGCTGAGTTGGTGTGCAGCGTGGATAACACCAGATGGCCCGTTTGTGCAGCATTCACCGCGATATTAGCGGTTTCGGCATCGCGGATTTCACCAATCATGATGATGTCTGGATCTTGGCGTAAAAGGGCGCGCAGAACCGCGGTGAAATCTAGCATCGCCTTGGTATTAATTGCGGTTTGGTTAACGCTCTCCAAGGGGGATTCAATCGGATCTTCAACGCTGCAAATATTGATCTCAGACGATCGTAGATAGTTAAGGCTGCTATACAGCGTGGCCGTTTTACCACTGCCTGTTGGGCCGGTAACTAAAATAAGTCCCTGCGGTTTTTCTAGAGCCTGTTTAAAACTGCGTAGCGCATCGGGTTCGAAGCCTAAGCCATCGAGTTCAAAAGGCTGAGCGCCTTCCTGCACCTGCCGTAATACCACCTTTTCCCCGAGGCGGGTTGGCAGTGTTGAAATACGAAAGGTGACGTTCTGCGTATTTATCGTGGCTGATAGCTGTCCATCCTGCGGCAGACGACGTTCTGCAATGTCTAGCTCAGCCATCACTTTTAGCCGAGGAATTATACGCAGCGTTTCGGCCCCGCTTGCGATGGGGAGCTCTTGCAAAACGCCGTCAATACGCAATCGAACGCCTAAACCGCGGGCGGTTGGTTCTAAGTGGATATCAGAGGCTCTGCGCTTAACCGCCTGCGTTAGAATATGTTCGAGCCGTTGCATGACTCTGGAGTCATCTTCAATAGGGCTTGAGGGGGCCGCATGATTTTGAATGGCAGACTCTAACTGTGCAGGGCTCCAGCTGTGCCAAACGACCGATTTTCCCGTCGCAAACTTGATGGCATCTATCAACCTGCTGGGAGCATTGGTATCACGCCCAGCAATCTGAATTGTCTGCACATCTTCGCTAATCACTACACAACCAAACTGCTGGCATAGCTGTTCATGACGCGTAGGGGTCATTGAGTCTCTCCCACCGACGGGAAGCGTAAAACCTGTTCGCAGGCGGTAGTTAACGACGCATTGCCGCCGGAAACCTGACAGTTTTTCTGCCAGTTAAGATCGCCCGTAGAGCTATCTAGCTGTGGTGTTAGTGTTGCGGTTAGTCCTTGTAGTGCTTGCAATCCGATTGCAGTAATCGTTCCTTGAGAAACATCAAGGCTGCTCACATAGGTGGTGCTTTTATTAGGTGGGATCCCGTTAGCACCAATATTACATTCAGTAAGGCTGCCCTGTTCAAGCGCGCATAATTCCACGGCGGTTTTATAGGGCATCATGGCTTGTAGCATGTCGGTCATCGCCGCTTTTTGGATGTAGCTTTGATAGGCCGGTATCCCGACTGCGCTGAGGATGGCAATGATTGCAATAACAACCATTAATTCGATTAGCGTAAATCCACTTTGCTGGTTGAAGTTGAGTATCGCTGCTGGGGAATTGTTCATGAGATATCTCCGCTGATGGATGCGGCGCAGCATGCAATGAGCGGATGCGGTTACCAAGCGGTGTATAGCAAGATTGGAAAGGAGGTTGATGAGGAATTAATGAATGTTGCAACGTTACCCGCCGTAGTGCGAAGCCTCTCGCAATATGGCGGGTTGAAAATGAAGTTACTGGAAGCGCATAGAAAGATCGAGTGCGCGAATATGTTTGGTTAACGCGCCGACGGAAATGAAATCGACACCGGTTTCTGCAAATTCACGCAGGGTTTCATCGGTGACATTACCCGAAACCTCCAGAAGTGCCCGTTCGCCGGTCAGCGCAACGCCTTCGCGCATCATGTCGGTGGTGAAATTATCCAGCATGATGATGTCTGCGCCTGCGTCTAGCGCTTCTTTCAGTTCATCTATGGATTCAACTTCCACTTCGACCGGCACATCCGTATGCATCCAGAATGCCTGTTCGACCGCTTTTTTGATGGAGCCAGCGGCAATGATGTGGTTCTCTTTAATTAAGAATGCATCAGAAAGTCCTAAACGATGGTTGCTACCGCCGCCGCACAGCACCGCATATTTGAGTGCGGTACGCATGCCAGGAATGGTTTTTCTGGTATCCAACAAACGCGTTTTAGTCCCAGCCAGAATTTGCACGTAGTGATTTACCGTTGTAGATACGCCACTCAGCGTTTGTAAAAAGTTTAACGCGGTGCGCTCGCCTGTGAGTAAGATGCGAGCGGGGCCTGTGAGCTTACAAAGGCATTGATTTGGCACCAAAGCGTCACCATCTTTTACCTGCCATTCAACGGTGACTTTGTGCCCGAGCTGAAGAAAAACTTCTTCCAGCCAGCGCACGCCGCAAAAAATGCCGGCTTCACGCGTGATAATCGTTGCGGTAGCCTGCTTATCGTTTGGCAGTAACTGAGCGGAGATATCACGGTCAGCATCCACTTCGCCACCGAGATCTTCGCGTAAGGCGTTAGAGACAGAGTAAGGAATATCGTTTTCAATACGTTCTAACAGCTCGGCTCGGCGCGCATCGGCACTGTAGCGACGTGTCGGCATAATAAAAACTCCGAAAGTAGCAGAAGATGGCCTAAGGCCCATAGGCTTAGACTGTTGATATAGGTCCAAGTATAAAGAATAATCATGCTACTCTGTTGCCGGTATATATGTAAATCAACGCAGTCAGGAGTATCTGTAATAAATGCGATTAGAAGACGGCTGGATTGTAGGAGTCGAGCGCGTACCCTTTCCACATTTTGACGAACGCCCAGATGGAGAAGCACCGTCATTGTTAGTGGTACACAATATCAGTTTGCCACCGGGAGAGTTTGGCGGCCCCTATATCAGCCAGCTATTTACGGGTACTTTGCGGGCGGAAGATCATCCTTTCTTTGCTGAGATTCAGCATTTGCGAGTATCGGCCCATTGTCTGATTCGTCGTGATGGCCAGATTATTCAGTATGTGCCGTTTAATCGCCGCGCATGGCATGCTGGCGTCTCTCATTTTGAAGGTCGTGAGCGCTGTAACGATTTCTCAATCGGTATTGAGTTGGAAGGAACGGACACTCAGCCATTTGAACGCGAGCAATACCGTAAGTTGGCAGAAATTAGCGCATTACTGATGAAAGAATATCCGATAACGCCCCAGCGTGTGACAGGACATAGTGATATTGCACCGGGAAGAAAAACCGATCCAGGCCCTATGTTTTTCTGGGATGATTATCGTGAGATGTTAAGTCATTACACTAAAAATAAATAAAAAATAGGGAGTTAAGATTCATGACTCTGTTTTCGCTGTTATTGGTTTTGGCGTGGGAGCGTTTGTTTAAGCTCGGCCATCATTGGCAAATAGATCATCGCTTTGAGCCTTTGTTCCGTTTAGGTTCTGGTGTGTCATTAGCTAAAACGCTGTTGATGACTATTATCTGGATGGCGGTGGTATTCGTGGTTTTGTGGGCAGCTCACGGTATGTTCTTTGGCGTGTTGTCCTTGGTTCTATGGATTATTATTGCGTTGTTTTGTATTGGTGCTGGGGAGATCCGCAAGCATTACCGTGCATACCTAGTGGCGGCTCGTAAAGGTGATGATCACGCGACCGATCAAATGGCGACTGAATTAGCTTTAATTCACGGCTTGCCTACAGATTGCACTCTTGATGTGCGTTTGCGTGAGTTACAGAATGCGCTGGTTTGGATTAATTTTCGGTTCTATTTAGCGCCGTTGTTCTGGTTTGTGGTTGCGGGGCCTTATGGTCCTGTCGCTTTAGCGGGTTATGCAATGCTGCGTGCTTATCAAACTTGGTTAACACGTCAGGAATCCCCTTTATTACGGGCGCAATCCGGTGTGGATTTAGTGCTTCATTGGTTGGACTGGATTCCCGTGCGTTTGGCCGGTGTGGCCTATGCGCTGTTAGGGCATGGAGAGAGAGCACTACCTGCATGGTTGGCTTCACTGGGTGATGTTCACACCTCTCAATATCAAGTCTTGACTAATTTGGCTCAGTTTTCTTTGGCGCGAGAGCCGCATTTAGACCCGATTAAAACACCACGAGCGGCGGTGACTTTAGCACGGAAAATCACGATGGTATTGCTGGTGGTTGTGGCATTACTGACGATTTACGGGGCGCTGATGTAGGTGGTGTTAGGTTTCGCCCGCCTACGCCACTCGTTACATGGAAATATTCATGCTAACTGGCGGACGAAACCTGTCGTAAATTCAGTATTGAGAAAGAACGAGTGTGATTTTTATCTATTATCTGCTAACGGCTCCCCAAACACCGGCATACCTTTCTCATCCCAATGAAAAATTTTGATGCGAGTGTGGCGATTAGGATCATACAACGGATCGCCTTCAATCTCGGTGTAGTTGCGTGCGTGATAAACCAATACGTCTTGGCCCTCTTTAGTGCGCGTAAAACTATTATGCCCAGGGCCGAATTGACGGTTGTGGCGGGCGGTGCCAAACACGGGTTTATCGACTTTATGCCATGCGCTAGCATCTAAAATGTTCGCACCTTCTTTGGCCCATAGTAGCCCCATACAATAGTTTTCGTCGGTGGCGCTAGCGGAGTAGGTGATAAAGATCTTATCACCGTGACGAATGACCGCAGGGCCTTCATTGACCCAGAAACCTTGGGTTTCCCAGTCAAACTCGGGCTTCGTTAACATTACCGGATGACCTTTGATCGACCATGGTGTTTCGAGCTCTGCGAGATAGAGGTTGGAATTACCCCGAATATCGGGATCTTTCTGTGCCCAGAGGTAATAGTGTTTCCCTTGGTACTCAAAGCTGGTGGCATCTAACGAAAACGTATCCAGCGGCGTGACGACTCTGCCTCGCTCGATCCATTTTCCATTTAGCGGATTTGATTCATCACATGTGAGCGCAAACATGCGGTGCTGGAATAAGCCATCTTTGATTTCTGGGGAATGGGCGGCAGCAAAATAGATAACCCATTGTCCGTTGATGAAATGCAGTTCTGGAGCCCAAATGAGATGGCTCATTGGGCCGCTTTCTGGTTTGCGCCAGATTGTGGTGGGCTCGGCTTCTGCTAATTGCTCTAAGGTTTGAGCTCGGCGGAGTTCTAAGCGATCGTATTCCGGTACTGAGGCAATAAAGTAATACCAACCATCCTGATGCAAATGGATATAGGGATCGGCTCGTTGCTCAATGAGTGGATTGGGAAAAGTCGTCATCTCTAGCTCCGTTATGATTATTTCTCTATTTAAATTTCAATGAATTAAATGGTATTTGCTTTTGCCTGCTTGGCATCGATGAGTTCATTCAGCTCATGATAATTTTCACGGCGCTTGGCCAAGTCACTCTGGATTTTAATCATCATTGCGCGATCGACCTTCAGTAAGCGAACCACTCCCGCGGTAATCAAATAACCCACACCGGGGATGACGGTAAACAGCAGGATAATCCCGCCGATAGCGGTTTCACTCTGATGTGCTGCGCCGGCGTCGTAACCGTATGCCGAAAGCAAGAACCCCACCATTGCGCCAGCGACAGCTAATCCGACTTTCAGGAAGAACAGATTACCGGAGAAACTAATACCGGTGCTGCGCTTACCCGTTTTCCATTCTCCGTAGTCATCGACGTCGGCCATCAGTGACCAATGTAGAGGCGAAGGTAATTGATGCAGAATATTGAGTAAGAAATAGAGCACCAAAACTAGCATCGTGGCGTGTGGGTTTACCCAATAGAAGCCGCAGGAGAAAATGGCTAGCACGATATTGGTCCAGAAGAAGACCTTGAGTTTACAGAAGCGGTCGGTTAACGGTTTTGCTAGGGCGCTGCCAAACATCATGCCAATAACACCAAGGCTGATAAACATAGTGGCGAAGTGGGTGCTTTTTTCCATCACCCACACCACGTAATACATGGTTGCCGCCATGCGAATAAAACCAGGGCAGACGTTGCAAAATGTGAGCAATAAAATACGCACCCACTGATCGTTTTTCCACACGTCACGCAAATCTTGTTTGAGCGCATCGTTGCTGGGAACCGCAGGTTTAATACGTTCACGTACCGTGGCAAAGCAAAACAGAAACATGAATAGGCCAATCAGCGCTAATACTCCCATCGCCATTTGATAGCCTTTGGCTTTGTCCTCACCACCAAACCAGTCAGCCATTGGCAATAGGGTTGAGGAGAGAATCAGCGTAGCGACGCCAACCATGATAAAGCGATAGGATTGACAGGAAACGCGCTCTTTAGGATCGGCGGTAATTACGCCGCCCAGCGAACAATAGGGAATATTAATCGCGGTATAAGTGAGTGACATAAGGAAGTAAGTTGCAAAAGCGTAGATAACCTTGCTGTTGTATGTCCACTCTGGGGTGGTAAACATCAGTACGCTAAAAATGACGTAAGGGAATGATATCCACAGCAGGTAAGGACGAAAACGCCCCCAGCGAGTTTGGGTTCGATCGGCTATCGCGCCCATAATCGGATCGGTTACCGCATCCAGCACGCGTACCGAAAGCAGTAGCACCCCCACTAATGCTGGAGCTAAGCCAAAGACGTCGGTATAGAAATAGCTTAGGAACATCATGATAGCGCCACCGATCATGTTGCAGCCAGCGTCTCCCATTCCGTACCCGATTTTTTCTGTTATCGAGAGTTTGTTTTCGTTCATGGCTAGCTTCCTCATATAGAAATTTTTTAGCTATCTTAATGAGGATTATGTGCTTTTGAGGCTTGATTCTATGGGTAAAGGTTTAGCTGGCGAGATGGATTAATGTGCTACTGGATTGGAATTGTGAGCAGGATAACAATTTGGCGATAGGGGGTGGAAACATCTTACTGGAAAAACAAAGCCTCCGATTTGCGGAGGCTTTGTTTGATTCATCACTAAAGCTAAGAGTGGCTGGATACGCTTTGAGCGTTGCGCTGGTTACGTTGTTTTACCGCATAACCAATACCCAGAATAATTAGCCAAACGGGAATTAACAGAACGGAAATCTGAATTCCTGGCGTGAAATACATGATAACGAGGATGGCGCAGAGGAACGCCAAGCATAGGTAGTTGCCAAATGGATACCAGAAGGCCTGGAACTTAGGCACTACGCCCTCACGATTTTTGGCCGCACGGAAACGAAGGTGCGCCAGACTGATCATCGCCCAGTTGATGACCAGAGCAGAAACCACCAGCGCCATGAGGAGCTCGAAGGCTTTCCCAGGCATCACATAGTTGATCAGCACGCACAGCAACGTTGCCGCCGCAGACAACCCAATGGCAACCACGGGGACGCCACGGGCATCCACTTTCAGCAGCGCTTTAGGGCCGTTGCCTTGCTTAGCCAGACCGAACAACATACGGCTGTTGCAATAGACGCAGCTGTTATAAACAGACAGTGCCGCGGTAAGAACAACAATGTTCAGGATGGTAGCAACCACGTTGCTGTCTAATTCGTGGAAAATCATTACGAATGGGCTTCCGCCTTCGACCACTTTGCCCCAAGGATAGAGTGACAGCAGAATAGACAAGGAGCCAATATAGAAAATCAAGATGCGATAAATAACCTGATTGGTTGCTTTTGGAATGCTTTTCTCTGGATTATCAGCTTCAGCGGCGGTGATACCAACCAGTTCTAGACCACCAAAGGAGAACATGATCACCGCCATGGCCATGACGAGTCCCATGATCCCGTTCGGGAAGAAGCCGCCTTGCTCCCACAGATTGGTCACAGTTGCTTCTGGCCCTGCATGGCCGCTGAGTAACAGCCATGCACCGAAGACGATCATGCCGATAATTGCCACGACTTTAATGATGGCGAACCAGAATTCCATTTCACCATACACTTTGACGTTGGCAAGGTTAATGGCATTAATGGCAAGGAAGAAGACCGCAGCGGAGACCCAGGTGGGAATATCAGGGAACCAGTATTGGACATAAATACCGACAGCAGTAAGCTCAGCCATCGCGACTAAAACGTAGAGCACCCAATAGTTCCAGCCGGAAGCAAACCCCGCGAAGTTACCCCAATATTTATAGGCAAAGTGGCTAAAAGAACCTGCTACAGGCTCTTCTACCACCATTTCACCTAATTGGCGCATGATTAAGAAGGCGATGAAGCCTCCAATTGCGTAACCCAGAATAACGGATGGGCCAGCCATTTTGATGGTTTGCGCGATACCTAAAAATAGCCCGGTGCCGATAGCACCGCCCAGTGCAATGAGCTGAATATGGCGATTTTTCAATCCCCTTTTCAGCTGGTCACCCTGCGGCTGAGCGCGATGTTGCTGGTCACTCATGTCTTTTATCCTCTAAATACGCCAGCCGATATTCACTTCTGGCTCACCGTTGCTGTTATTTGTAATAATTAAAATACGAAGTGCGTAATTTATTGTTTACAACAGGTGTCCGATAGATTTGTTTTATCGGCTACCAATGGATGGAGAATAATGATAAGCGAAAGAAAATGCACCAAATTTATAATGCCAAACACCGATACAGATCACATCAATGGTTCGATACACTTTTGCTTGGGCGGTAAGAAGAATTGAACATTGTTTATAAAATAGACGCTTTAGAGGAAATTAGCGAAGTAACCGAAAAAAGACTTAAATTTTACAAAAAAAAGTGCTGGCTAGAGGTATACCGTAAGCCAATAAGGCGAGTTGCCAATTGATTGGATCTCATCCAATGCCATTCAGCAGTTTCTAAATAATCTCATCTCCCCCAGCCTTATTTACTTAATTTTACCTATCACTCGTAACATATTTATCTTCAAGGAATTAGCATCAATGATGCCAATCAAAATTAAATAAAAAATCACATAAATGAATTTATATGCAATTTTCATGCGGCTTTCACGCTTCAGCTTGAGTGTATTTAGGTTTCAATAAAGTTAAAATACCCTCGGGGCTAGTAAATGGTATTACCACGTTACAGTTATAGTATTGCTGTGTTGTTTGAGTGACTTTGTTAAAAAATGCTCGCTTTCATGATTTCAATCAAAGCCTGTATGGACAGCAGGTGAATACTTTGTTACTTTAGCGTCACGTTTTTGAAATTGGTATTACCAATTGACTTTGCGCCACTCGCAGAGATTTTAAGCGGCTTGCGAATACTCAAAACAAGAGAACGCCAATAAAGAAGAAGCACTCGCAGAGAAGATAAGAGCGACATGGCCTACAGCAAAATTCGTCAACCTAAATTATCAGATGTCATCGAACAGCAACTGGAATATCTGATTCTGGAAGGCACTCTGCGTCCCGGAGAGAAACTTCTTCCTGAGCGTGAGCTGGCGAAGCAGTTTGATGTGTCTCGACCTTCATTAAGAGAGGCGATACAGCGCCTAGAAGCAAAAGGATTGCTGTTGCGTCGTCAGGGAGGCGGTACCTTTGTTCAAACAAACCTCTGGCAGAGCTTCAGCGATCCGTTAGCTGAACTGCTGGCAGACCATCCAGAATCACAATTCGATTTACTTGAAACCCGTCATGCGCTGGAAGGTATTGCTGCTTATTACGCAGCGCTGCGTGGCACAGACGAAGATTTTACCCGTATTCGCGCGTGCCATGTGGTTATCCAAGAGGCGCAGCAGAGCGGCGATTTAGACGCCGAAGCCGATGCGGTTATGCAGTATCAGGTCGCCGTGACCGAAGCTGCACACAACGTGGTTCTTTTGCATTTGCTGCGCTGCATGGCGCCCATGCTGGAACAAAACGTTAAACAGAACTTTGAGTTGCTTTACTCACGCCGTGAAATGTTGGCAAAGGTAAACGACCATCGTGCCAGCATTTTTGAGGCGATAGTGGCTCGTGAGCCAGAGAAAGCTCGCGAAGCATCACACCGCCATCTGGCATTTATTGAGGATATTTTGCTGGAGCTTAATCGGGAGCACAGCCGCCGTGAGCGGTCATTGCGTCGACTCCAGCAACGCAAGGATTAAAAACGGATGATGAGAGCTTAGCCCTCTGATAGTCCGTTTTATTGCAACACCACTAGGCAACTAAACCCTGATTGGGCCTGTCTTCGTGTTTTTTCCCGACATGAAGAGAATATACCCTAATTAATTCGCGTTGCAGGAAGGCGGCAACGGCGTGAATCCTCAGGAGCTTACATCGGTAAGTGACTGGGGGGAACGCAGGTAGCCAACACACCTGCAACGTGAAGTAAGACGGGTATGCACGAAGACAGGCTCCTGACAAACCATTAGACAGATAAGGAATACCACCATGTCAGAACGTTTAAACAATGACGTGGACCCGATCGAAACCCGCGACTGGCTGCAGGCGATCGAATCGGTCATCCGTGAAGAAGGTGTAGAGCGCGCTCAGTACCTGATTGATCAAGTATTGGGTGAAGCCCGTAAAGGCGGAGTCAATCTGCCTACCGGAGCGACCAGCCGCAACTACGTCAATACCATTGCGGTAGAAGACGAACCTGCGTATCCAGGTAATCTGGAGCTGGAACGCCGCATCCGTTCAGCGATTCGTTGGAACGCGATCATGACCGTTCTGCGTGCATCGAAAAAGGATCTGGAGCTGGGTGGCCACATGGCTTCTTTCCAGTCTTCCGCAACGGTATACGAAGTCTGCTTTAACCACTTCTTCCGCGCGCGTAACCAAAAAGACGGCGGCGATTTGGTTTACTTCCAGGGCCACATTTCTCCGGGCGTTTATGCTCGTGCCTTCCTTGAAGGTCGCCTGACTGAAGAACAGATGAATAACTTCCGTCAGGAAGTTCACGGTAAAGGCCTGTCCTCTTACCCGCATCCTAAATTGATGCCTGAATTCTGGCAGTTCCCAACCGTATCAATGGGCTTGGGCCCAATCGGTGCAATCTATCAAGCTAAGTTCCTGAAATATCTGGAACACCGTGGCCTGAAAGATACTTCTGAACAAACCGTTTACGCTTTCTTGGGCGACGGTGAGATGGATGAGCCAGAATCTAAAGGTGCGATCACTATCGCAACTCGTGAAAAACTGGACAACCTGTGCTTCATCATCAACTGTAACCTGCAGCGCTTGGATGGCCCAGTCACCGGTAACGGCAAAATCGTTAACGAACTGGAAGGCATCTTCGCAGGCGCTGGCTGGAACGTGATCAAGGTTATCTGGGGCGGTCGTTGGGATGAGCTGCTGCGTAAAGACACCAGCGGTAAACTGATCCAGCTGATGAACGAAACGCTGGACGGCGACTACCAGACCTTCAAATCCAAAGATGGCGCTTATGTTCGTGAGCACTTCTTCGGTCGTTACCCTGAAACTGCCGCTCTGGTTAAAGACATGAGCGATGACGAGATCTGGGCATTGAACCGTGGCGGCCACGATCCTAAGAAAGTCTACGCAGCACTGAAAAAAGCGAAAGAAACCAAAGGTCAAGCGACTGTTATTCTGGCTCACACCGTTAAAGGTTACGGCATGGGTGACACCGCTGAAGGTAAAAACATCGCTCATCAGGTTAAGAAAATGAACATGGACGGCGTGCGCCAGTTCCGTGATCGTTTCAACGTGCCAGTTGCTGATGCTGATATCGAAAAACTGCCATACGTTACCTTCGATAAAGATTCTGAAGAGTCCAAGTACCTGCACGAACGTCGTCAGGCGCTGCAAGGTTACCTGCCAACTCGTCTGACTCACTTCACCGAGAAACTGGAAATCCCTGCTCTGTCAGACTTCGGTTCTCTGTTGGAAGAGCAGAACAAAGAAATTTCTACTACCATCGCTTTCGTTCGTGCCCTGAACGTGATGCTGAAGAACAAGTCGATCAAAGATCGTCTGGTTCCAATCATCGCCGATGAAGCGCGTACCTTTGGTATGGAAGGCCTGTTCCGTCAAATCGGTATTTACAGCCCGAACGGTCAGCAGTATACGCCTCAGGACCGTGAGCAGGTTGCTTACTATAAAGAAGACGAAAAAGGTCAGATCCTGCAGGAAGGTATCAACGAACTGGGTGCAGCATCATCTTGGCTGGCGGCGGCAACGTCTTACAGCACCAACGATCTGCCAATGATTCCGTTCTACATCTACTACTCCATGTTTGGTTTCCAGCGTATCGGCGACCTGTGCTGGGCAGCGGGTGATCAGCAGGCTCGTGGCTTCCTGATCGGCGGGACTTCTGGTCGTACGACCCTGAACGGCGAAGGTTTGCAGCATGAAGATGGTCATAGCCATATTCAGTCTCTGACTATTCCTAACTGTATCTCTTACGATCCAGCATACGCTTACGAAGTTGCAGTCATCATGCATGACGGCTTGGAGCGCATGTACGGCGAAGCGCAAGAAAACGTTTACTACTACATCACCACGCTGAACGAAAACTACCACATGCCGGCAATGCCGCAGGGTGCAGAAGAAGGTATCCGTAAAGGTATCTACAAACTGGAAACTCTGGAAGGTAGCAAAGGTAAGGTTCAGCTGTTGGGTTCAGGTTCTATCCTGCGTCACGTACGTGAAGCGGCTAAGATCTTGGCTGAAGAATACGGCGTGGGTTCTGACACCTACAGCGTAACATCCTTCACCGAATTGGCTCGTGATGGTCAGGACTGTGAGCGTTGGAATATGCTGCACCCAACCGAAACTCCACGTGTACCGTACATCGCTCAAGTGATGAACGATGCTCCAGCGGTTGCGTCTACCGACTACATGAAGCTGTTCGCTGAACAGGTTCGTACTTACGTTCCAGCCAGCGATTATCGCGTACTGGGTACTGACGGCTTTGGTCGTTCAGACAGCCGCGAAAACCTGCGTCACCACTTTGAAGTTGATGCTTCTTACGTTGTGGTTGCTGCACTGGGTGAATTGGCTAAACGCGGTGAAATCGAAGCATCTGTTGTTGCTGATGCCATTAAGAAATTCGATATCAACCCAGAAAAAGTTAACCCGCGTCTGGCATAAGAGGTACAGAAGAATGTCTATCGAAATTAATGTACCGGACATCGGTGCTGATGAAGTTGAAGTCACCGAAGTGATGGTGAAAGTGGGCGATAAAGTGGAAGCAGAACAGTCTTTGATCACCGTTGAAGGTGACAAGGCTTCCATGGAAGTCCCATCGCCGCAGGCCGGTGTGGTTAAAGAAATCAAAGTTTCCGTGGGCGACAAAGTCGAAACCGGCAAACTGATCATGATCTTTGAAGCCGAGGGTGCAGCCGCTGCTGCGCCAGCTAAAGCTGAAGAGAAATCAGCTGCACCAGCTCCGGCGGCTGCCGCTGCGGCAAAAGATGTTGAAGTTCCAGACATCGGCGCTGACGAAGTTGAAGTCACCGAAGTGATGGTGAAAGTCGGTGATACCGTTGAAGCTGAACAGTCTCTGATCACCGTAGAAGGCGATAAAGCCTCTATGGAAGTGCCAGCTCCATTTGCGGGCGTGGTTAAAGAGATCAAGATTGCCACTGGCGATAAAGTGAAAACGGGTTCTCTGATTATGGTCTTTGAAGTGGCCGGCGCTGCGCCTGCGACTTCTGCACCTGCTCAGGCTGCAGCACCTGCAGCTTCAGCTGGCGCATCAGCGGTTAAAGACGTTGAAGTTCCAGATATCGGCGGCGACGAAGTTGAAGTGACTGAAGTGATGGTGAAAGTAGGCGATAAAGTTGCCGCTGAGCAGTCACTGATCACCGTAGAAGGCGATAAAGCCTCTATGGAAGTCCCAGCTCCGTTTGCGGGCGTGGTCAAAGAGATCAAGATTGCCACTGGCGACAAAGTGAAAACCGGCTCGCTTATCATGACCTTTGAAGTGGAAGGCGCTGCACCTGCTGCCGCGACATCGACCAACACCGCCGCGAAACAGGAATCTGCACCAGCTAAACAGGAGCAGAAAGCTGCGCCAGCTTCAGCCGCTAAAGCTGAATCTAAAGGCGAGTTTACTGAGAACGACGCTTATGTCCACGCAACGCCGGTTATCCGTCGCTTAGCGCGTGAATTTGGCGTGAATCTGGCGAAAGTTAAAGGTTCTGGCCGTAAAGGTCGTATCCTGCGCGAAGACGTTCAGGCATACGTGAAAGATGCGGTTAAACGTGCTGAATCTGCACCTGCTGCTGCAACCGGCGGCGGTCTGCCAGGCATGCTGCCATGGCCGAAAGTGGACTTCAGCAAGTTTGGTGAAATCGAAGAAGTGGAAATGGGTCGTATCCAGAAAATTTCTGGTGCTAACCTGAGCCGTAACTGGGTCATGATCCCGCACGTTACGCACTTCGACAAAACTGATATCACCGATCTGGAAGCGTTCCGTAAGCAGCAGAACGAGGAAGCCGCTAAGCGCAAGCTGGACGTGAAATTCACGCCAGTTGTGTTCATCATGAAAGCCGTTGCTGCCGCTCTTGAGCAGATGCCACGTTTCAACAGCTCTCTGTCTGAAGATGGTCAGAAGCTGACGCTGAAAAAATACATCAACATCGGTGTTGCTGTTGATACGCCAAATGGTCTTGTTGTTCCAGTCTTCAAAGATGTGAACAAGAAGAGCATCACTGAACTGTCTCGCGAACTGATGGCGATTTCTAAGAAAGCGCGTGACGGTAAGCTGACCGCTGGCGAAATGCAGGGCGGCTGCTTCACTATCTCCAGCCTTGGTGGTATCGGGACGACTCACTTCGCGCCAATCGTTAACGCGCCTGAAGTGGCTATTCTGGGTGTATCCAAGTCTGCGATGGAACCGGTTTGGAATGGTAAAGAGTTCACTCCGCGTCTGATGATGCCGATGTCTCTGTCCTTCGACCACCGCGTGATTGACGGTGCTGATGGTGCTCGCTTTATCACCATCATCAACAACATGCTGTCAGACATTCGTCGCCTAGTGATGTAACCCCAAAAGCCGGCCAAACGGCCGGCTTTTTTCTTCAAGTGCGCCAATGCTGGTGCTAATACGGTTCAGCATTGGATAGTGAGACTTTCGTCACCCGATCAAAGCTTTACAGAATTGTTAACATTTTTGTAAACTATGGGCAGTACGAGCGTCCCGGTGGTCGATGGGCGTTATGAATGACTCTCCATATCCGTGGGTAATATTCCCAAGGATATACAGGTTGTGAGCCAAACAATGACGTTGGCAGTGATGTTATCAATATGGATGATGTCGCACCCGCCGGACAAACAATAAAGAGGTCATGATGAGTACTGAAATTAAAACTCAGGTCGTGGTACTTGGGGCGGGCCCAGCAGGTTACTCTGCGGCTTTCCGTTGCGCGGATTTAGGTTTAGAAACCATCATCGTTGAACGTTATTCCACCTTGGGTGGCGTATGTTTGAACGTCGGTTGTATCCCTTCTAAAGCTTTGCTGCACGTAGCGAAAGTGATTGAAGAAGCCAAAGCATTGGCTGAACACGGCATCGTTTTCGGTGAGCCGAAAACTGACATCGATAAAGTCCGTGTCTGGAAAGAAAAAGTCATTACTCAACTGACCGGCGGTCTGGCTGGGATGGCTAAAGGTCGTAAAGTCAAAGTGGTTAACGGTCTGGGCAAATTCACCGGTGCTAACACTCTGGAAGTTGAAGGTGAGAACGGTAAAACCGTGATCAACTTTGATAACGCGATTATCGCGGCGGGCTCTCGTCCAATCCAGCTGCCATTCATTCCACATGAAGATCCACGCGTTTGGGATTCAACGGATGCGCTGGCGCTGAAATCAGTCCCAGAGCGTCTGCTTGTGATGGGCGGTGGTATTATCGGTCTGGAAATGGGTACCGTTTACCACGCGCTGGGTTCTCAGATTGATGTGGTTGAAATGTTTGATCAGGTCATTCCTGCCGCTGACAAAGACGTGGTGAAAGTGTTCACCAAGCGTATCAGCAAGCAATTTAACCTGATGCTGGAAACCAAAGTGACTGCGGTTGAAGCCAAAGAAGATGGCATCTACGTCACGATGGAAGGTAAGAAAGCGCCGGCTGAGCCACAGCGTTATGATGCCGTTCTGGTTGCTATCGGCCGTGTACCTAACGGTAAACAGCTGGATGCAGGTAAAGCAGGCGTTGAAGTTGACGAGCGTGGCTTTATTCACGTCGACAAACAGCTGCGTACTAACGTACCTCATATCTTTGCTATCGGTGACATCGTGGGTCAGCCAATGCTGGCGCACAAAGGTGTTCACGAAGGCCACGTTGCCGCTGAAGTTATCGCGGGTATGAAGCATTACTTCGATCCTAAGGTCATTCCTTCAATCGCTTACACCGAGCCAGAAGTTGCCTGGGTTGGTATGACCGAGAAAGAAGCGAAAGAAAAAGGCATCAGCTACGAAACTTCCACCTTCCCGTGGGCAGCTTCTGGCCGTGCTATCGCTTCTGACTGCGCTGACGGTATGACTAAGCTGATCTTTGACAAAGAATCTCACCGTATCATCGGTGGTGCGATTGTGGGTACTAACGGCGGTGAGCTGTTAGGTGAGATCGGTCTGGCAATCGAGATGGGCTGTGACGCTGAAGATATCGCACTGACTATCCATGCTCACCCAACGCTGCATGAATCCGTTGGTTTAGCCGCAGAGATCTACGAAGGTAGCATCACTGACTTGCCGAACCCGAAAGCGAAAAAGAAATAAGTTTTTGCGTTTAATGCGCTGAAATTGCTCAACGGCTCCCTAATTTAGGGAGCCGTTTTTTTTACGATATTTACAACCGGTAACGAAGCTGACTGGGGGCGATTTTTTCAGAACCAGTTTAGGCGCGGAGGAGGAGCTGATTTTTGGCGGGCTAATCGTCTTTAAATCCGATAAAAAAGGCAACAGTGAACAGAAGTACGCCAACGATGAGGGCAAATAAGAAGAAGTTCATTCCCCAAACCATGGTGCCGCTGTCTAAATCCGTGCGCGTTAAATGATCGCCATTGAGCACTAAATATTGAGTCTGCGAGCTATCAATCAGATAAAACAGTGCCGCAATTGCCAGTAATACCGAGGCAATTTGTAGCACCGTAAGATAAAAAGTTTTTGATTTCCTTTTGAACTTCATTTCGCATCCTGCACCTGCTTACAACGATAGAGGATCATAGCGAAAAAATAGGCGGCTAGATCCTAGAACAGATCAATATTTATCAGTTTTTGGAATTTAATACTGCCGTAGAAAGGTAAGAATTTGCTTCATGCTATATCTATGTTGCTTTTATGTGAACAGTTTAACAACCGCGTTAAATCCTGATATGCTGGACGGGCATAACCGGGTACTCTACCTATGAAGACCTTAACGAAATAAAGGTCTTGTTCTTTCGGAGCGTAGGATAACGCTCCAAAGATATCTGACTTACCAGTGACCCGGTGGTGGGTGTGTTCCGTAGTGGGTTATCGCACAGATGACAACGTTGGAAGCGCACTACGCAACACACCCTCTGCACACATAATGACTCCAACAATGAGAGCGAGGATAAAGTCGTGCTAAAAGAATATCGCGAGCACGTTGCTGAACGTGCGGCAGAAGGCGTGGTTCCTAAACCACTGGATGCGACGCAAATGGCTGGGTTGGTGGAATTACTGAAATCGCCACCGGCGGGTGAAGAGGAATTCCTGTTAGATCTTTTGATTAATCGTGTACCACCGGGCGTTGATGAAGCGGCCTATGTTAAAGCCGGTTTTCTTGCCGCCGTGGCGAAAGGCGAAACAACCTCTCCTCTGGTTTCTCCAGAAAAAGCCGTTGAGCTGCTTGGCACCATGCAGGGCGGTTATAATATCCATCCTCTGATTGACGCTCTCGATGATGCCAAACTGGCACCTATCGCTGCTAAAGCGTTGTCACACACCTTGCTGATGTTTGATAACTTCTACGATGTGGAAGAGAAAGCCAAAGCCGGGAATGAGTATGCTCAGCAGGTTCTGAAATCTTGGGCAGACGCTGACTGGTATTTGTCACGGCCTGAATTAGCCGAAAAAATCACCGTCACCGTATTTAAAGTGACCGGTGAAACTAACACCGATGACCTGTCTCCTGCTCCAGACGCTTGGTCACGTCCTGATATTCCTCTCCATGCCTTGGCAATGTTGAAAAACGAACGTGAAGGCATCGTTCCTGACCAGCCGGGTAGCGTTGGTCCAATTAAACAAATTGAGTTGCTGAACAAAAAAGGTTTCCCGTTAGCTTATGTCGGGGATGTCGTAGGAACCGGCTCTTCGCGTAAATCAGCGACTAACTCCGTATTGTGGTTTATGGGGGATGATATTCCTCATGTGCCAAACAAACGCGCTGGCGGGGTCGTTCTTGGCGGTAAAATTGCTCCGATTTTCTTCAATACCATGGAGGATGCGGGCGCACTGCCAATCGAAGTTGATGTGTCTAAGCTAAACATGGGCGATGTGATTGATATTTACCCTTATAAAGGTGAAGTCCGTCATCACGAAACCAATGAACTGCTGGCTGAGTTTGAACTGAAAACCGAAGTTCTGCTGGATGAAGTTCGCGCCGGTGGGCGTATTCCGTTGATCATCGGCCGTGGTTTAACGACCAAAGCGCGCGAGGCGCTAAACCTGCCACAGAGTGAAGTATTCCGTATTGCCAAACCGGTAGCAGATAGCGGTAAAGGTTTCTCATTAGCGCAGAAAATGGTGGGACGTGCCTGTGGAACCAAAGGTATTCGCCCTGGGCAGTACTGTGAGCCGAAGATGACCTCCGTAGGTTCTCAGGATACCACTGGCCCAATGACTCGTGATGAATTGAAAGACTTGGCCTGTTTAGGCTTCTCTGCCGATTTAGTCATGCAGTCATTTTGTCATACAGCGGCTTATCCTAAGCCGGTAGACGTCACGACACACCATACGTTGCCCGATTTCATTATGAACCGTGGCGGTGTATCACTGCGCCCAGGCGACGGTATTATCCACTCATGGTTGAACCGTATGCTGCTGCCAGATACGGTGGGTACGGGCGGTGACTCCCATACTCGTTTCCCTATTGGCATTTCTTTCCCTGCAGGGTCTGGTTTAGTGGCGTTTGCTGCTGCGACGGGTGTGATGCCTCTGGATATGCCGGAGTCTGTACTGGTTCGATTTAAAGGCAAAATGCAGCCGGGAATTACCCTGCGCGATCTGGTTCATGCCATTCCTTACTATGCGATTCAGCAAGGTTTGCTGACCGTTGAGAAGAAAGGTAAGAAAAATATCTTCTCAGGACGCATTCTGGAAATTGAAGGCTTACCAGAACTGAAGGTTGAGCAGGCGTTTGAACTGGCGGATGCTTCTGCAGAGCGCTCTGCGGCGGGCTGTACCATCAAACTGGATAAGGCGCCGATTACTGAATATCTCAGTTCTAACATCGTGTTGCTGAAGTGGATGATTGCGGAAGGCTATGGCGATCGTCGCACTTTAGAACGTCGTATTCAGGGAATGGAAAAATGGCTGGCCGATCCACAATTGCTGGAAGGCGACGCCGATGCAGAATATGCCGCGGTGATCGACATCGATCTTGCTGATATCAAACAACCAATCCTGTGTGCGCCAAACGATCCGGATGATGCACGTCTGCTGTCTGACGTGGCTGGCGAGAAGATCGATGAAGTCTTCATTGGTTCTTGCATGACTAATATCGGCCATTTCCGTGCGGCGGGTAAACTATTGGATGGACACAAGGGGCAGCTGCCAACACGTCTGTGGGTAGCTCCACCGACCAAGATGGACGCAGCACAGCTGACAGAAGAAGGCTACTACAGCATCTTCGGTAAGAGCGGTGCGCGTGTGGAAATCCCTGGGTGCTCGCTGTGTATGGGGAACCAAGCTCGCGTGGCAGATGGCGCAACCGTGGTTTCAACGTCTACGCGTAACTTCCCGAACCGTTTAGGGACAGGGGCGAATGTGTATCTGGCTTCGGCTGAACTGGCGGCGGTCGCTTCGCTGTTAGGGCGTTTGCCGAATCCTGAAGAGTACCAGCAGTACATGGAGCAGGTAGATAAAACGGCGGTAGACACCTACCGTTACCTGAACTTTGACAAGCTGGAACAGTACACTGAAAAAGCAGACGGTGTGATTTTCCAGACTGCGGTCTGAGTTGCATCAAATGAGATTAAGAGGGAGGCTTCGGCCTCCCTTTTTTGTCGGGGCTATTCGTTCAGATGAAAAGGCGAGCTCATATCTAGCCGATAATGAGAGGGCTAGCGGTGAGAATCGTAATGAATTTCGTACTCTTCGCGATAGAGTGTCTCCCCCCACAATACAGGCTTTTTCTCTGCCGTAAGGTAACTGTGTTGACGAATGAGTATTGGACGAGAGCGCTTGATGTTTAACCACTTGGCCGACTCTTGGTTTGGCAGCGCAACTCGAACTTGATTAGAAATCATCTGGATATTGATTCGCAGGCTTTTTTCAAAAATGAGCTGTAACGCTTGTTCCTCTAGCGACTTCCTTTCTATCTGCAAGGCTAGAATTGACGGCATGTAACGGATTTCTAGCGCAATTGGTTGCTGGTTAATGAATCTCAGCCGCAAGAGCTTATGGACACTCTCCTTGTCGGATAGCTGCAGTTTCTTCTGTAAGAACTCAGTGCAGGGAACCACACTAAAATCTAGCACTTGGTATTGCAGTGTTTTGTCACTGTCTATTAGGTCTTGTTCAAAAAAACCAAGCGTGTGCGTATTCACCGTCGTGACGATAGGTGGGCTTTTGACGAATGTCCCACGGCCTCTAACACGATTAATCAGCCCATCGGCGATCAATCCTTGCATAGCATGAACGACGGTCGCTCGAGTGGTATCAAACTGCTTGGCGAGTTCGTTTTCAGAGGGGAGGCGCTCACCTGGCTTATAAACGCTTTGTGCTATTCCCCGCCGTAGGGCTTCTTGTATTTGCATATAAATGGGCAAAATGTGAGCCATTTAAAATTATTCCTCTTGGCTGGGTTGCATAGTCAACTAGTCAACTTTGAAGTCAGGATACATCATTCTATCAGACTTCAACCTCCAGTTACCGTTAGGGATGTACACAATAAAAATGAGTTATGGAATGACTTTTGATACACATGCACATGTTTTTGTGCGGGGACTAGCGCTTGCAGAGCATTGCCGCTATGTTCCTGATTACGATGCCACACCAGGGAGTTTTCTTACACACCTAGACAATAACGGCATTGATGTCGGTCTTTTAGTACAGCCCAGCTTTTTGGGGACTGACAATCATTTCATGCTGAATGCACTACGCGATTATCCCACTCGATTTCGTGGCGTTGCGGTGGTGAAGCCGGGTATCACTCGCACTGAGTTAGATGATATGGCGCGTCTTGGCGTGGTGGGCATTCGGTTAAATTTAATCGGTACAGATTTGCCCGATCTCACAACCCCAGAATGGCAATCGCTTTTAACTCACGTTAGGGATTTAGGTTGGCATGTTGAGCTACATCGTGCTGCCAGTGATTTACCGGATTTGATTCAGATACTGCTCGATATAAACGTCAAAATAGTGATTGACCATTATGGCTTGCCGTCTACTGCGCTTAAACAATTCGATCCTGGGTTTCAGTTTTTACTTGAGAAGGCTGCGAGTAAAAAAATTTGGGTAAAGTTATCGGGCGCATATCGTAATGGTGGCATTGATACTTTAACGGAAAATGTCACGCCTCTTATCCCTTTGCTACTTAAGCATTTTGGAGCCGAACGATTATTGTGGGGCAGCGACTGGCCTCATACTCGTTTTGAAAAAAATATCAATTACCAGCGTGTATTTGATGCATTTGCAGTTGAAGTCACGGATGAAAAAACAAGAAATAAAATCCTTTCAGCTAGCGCTGAAGCGCTATTGAGAGCGTAAAACTATCAAGGTGATAAAAGGATGTGCCATGGGTGTTTTATATAAAAAAAGCGGGTACAAGTGGGTTGTACTTATCGTTTGTATCTTAGCGTATTCATCGGGAAATTTAGTTCGCTGGAACTATACAGGTATTTCTCAATACTTGATTGGTGAATGGCATATTGGCAAGGAAGAATTAGGGATACTCGGCTCTGCATTTTTTTACTCTTATGCGATAGGGCAGAGTCCATGGGGAACACTTACCGATATATTGGGCGGTAGAAAAGTTATCTCTATCGGAATATTACTTACGGCAATCATGTTTTCCCTATTTGCTTTTGTCGATAGTTACTATCAGGCAATTGTCGTCAGAATTTTGATGGGGTTCGTTGGGGCGGCAACGTTTGTGCCCTGCATGGCTGTGCTGTCTCGTTGGTTCAGTAAAAAAGAACGCGGCATGGTGTTAAATATTTTCTCTGGAACCGGCGGCGGTTTGGGGGAAATTTGGTCATTTTTATTAATGCCGCTTATTTCTTTATTTATGATCGGTGGGGCAACCATATTCGGTCTGAGTTCATGGCGCGCCTCTACGCTGATTATGGCTTTTGTTACGGTAGCTATAGTTATTATGTGTTTTGCGGGGATGCGCTCGGATCCTTCAGAACTAGGCCTACCCTCGATCGTTGAGCAAGAGAATAAAAAACAGAGTAAAGACGCCAGCTATAAAGCCACGCTTTTTAATGCGCTACGCGATCCTTGGTTTTGGGTAATCACTTTTGCATGGCAAGGTTTCACCGTTTGTTTACGTTTGCTTCCTGCTTGGTTACCTATTTATGCTGCGGCTTACTATAAACAAACTCAGGGATTATCTAACTCTGAATCTATGGTCGCTGGCGGTATGATGGCGTCAGTCTATGTTGCCGGTCGAATTATAGGTACCCCATTATTGGGAAAATTATCGGATTTTCTGCTCGTTCGCTATAGTGTTCCTAGAACACTCATCATTGCCTGTTTCCATATCTTCATTACTTTATCGATGTTTATCTTAAGCCATCGTATGCCATCTTCATTCCTGTTTGCTGTGCTTGTATTTGTTATTGGCGCAGCAATAAATATGTTTCCTTTGGTTAATGCGGCCGTTGCTGAAATTTGGCCAATTAAGACGGGCGGTGCCTTAATGGGATTAGTGAATACCGTCGGGCAATTGATCGGCGCATCGGCGTTGGCATACAGCGGTTTTATGGCTGATAAGTTCTCCATTATTGGTGCCGGTTATAGTTTTGAATATCGAGGGATCTGGTATTTAGCCATGATTTTCAGTTCTATTTCTGTTATTGCCTCTTTCTTGGCCAGTTATCGTGAAAGAAGAAGCATCAGAGGGATGAGCTGAGCCATGATTCAGTGTTTGCCACTCATACGTAAGCTGGCGCTTAAATTCGTCATCTAGACATAATAATAACGAGCAAATAGCGTAGTTACTTTTTAAGGAATATGTTAAATCCACCTGCATAGCAGGTGGATTTTTGTATCGTCATAGTTGAAGCGGCATCTAGCGATATGATGGCCTTGCAGACTAATTACTTCTCAGTCGATGAAAGATTTTTCGCTAAAGTCGCAATCTGGATAAACTCGGCGCGCAGGCCTAATGAATCATCTCCCTTTGCATCACGAGCCAGATTTATAGTGTCATCGATACTAAACGATCCCGTATAGCGCCCGCTATTTTTTAGCTGTTGTGCTAATGCTGCTACGGCACTGGCAAAGCGGAAGTCATCGCTTGCTTGCGACAACGACGGCTTTATCTGTGATTTTGTGAGCGGGATTTCAATCAATTTTGAATCGTTTCTTATTTCTGGAGATACGTTCGCGTCTTTGGTTTTTTGCTGCGCCGGTTCCTTATAGCGAATGCGCAGTAGGGCGAGTTCGTTGTTCTTTATATCAGAGGATGGCGTCTCATGCTGATAGCGAGACTTTTCTAGCCAGCCTTTTTCCCCTACCGGAATAATTTCATATAATGCCGTGACCGTATGTCCTGCACCAATATCTCCGGCATCCACTTTATCATTGCTAAAGTCTTCTTGGTTGAGTAGGCGTTTTTCATATCCTAATAAACGATATTCTTTAACCTGCTGCGGATTGAATTCAACTTGTAGTTTAAGATCGTTAGCTACCACGCTCATGGTTGAACTCAGTTGCTCAACCAGTACTTTTTGCGCTTCTTGCATACTGTCTATATAGGCGTAATTACCATTGCCGACGTCTGCAATATGCATCATGAGTGAATCGTTATAGTTTCCTTGACCAAACCCTAACGTGGTTAGATTGATGCCATTTTTAGATTTCTGCTTTATTTTCTCTTCCAACTGATGAGTATCAGTGACACCAACGTTAAAGTCGCCGTCGGTGGCTAAGAGAATACGGTTGATCCCATTTTTAATGAACCCTTTTTCAGCCATTTGGTAGGCCAAGTCAATTCCGGAACCGCCTGCAGTACTGCCGCCAGCACTTAGCTGGTTGATCGCGGAAAGAATATCTGATTTATCTTTACCTGAGGTCGGTGGCAAAATTGTTTTTGTTTCGCCTGAATAAATGACGATAGATATTTTATCCTGCTCGCGCATTTTATTAACCAACAGTTTTAGCGAGCTTTTTACCAGCGGTAATTTATCGTCGTCACTCATGGAACCGGATACATCTATTAAAAACACCAGGTTGGCGGGGGGGAGTGCCGTTGCGTTTATGTCGGTTGCCTTAATGGCAATACGTAACAGCTTAGAGTGCGCGTTCCAAGGGGTTGGCGCAATTTCGGTGGCGACGCTAAACGGCGAGTTATCTACCGGCTTAGGGTAGTTATAGTGGAAGTAATTAAGCCATTCTTCTAAACGTATAGAGTCAGACGGCGGTAATGTTCCTCTATTCAATAAACTGCGCATCACGGTGTAACTGCCAGTATCAACATCGGCGCTAAACGTAGAAATGGGTTCTTGAGCGACAGATTTAACGCTGTTTTCTGTATAGGTTGGATATTTGTTATTGTCCTCAGCCATCGGGGTGGCCTGAGTATTCACTCCCAACTGAGGCTGCATTGTGCCAATGACGTATTCGCTCCCAGTACGTGCGTGTGGGTTTTGTTGTGAACAACCGCTGGATACTAAGCTGGCTACACATAAAGTGCTTACAAGCAGTAGTTTATGCGTTGGTTTTTTTTTCATGCTAAACATTTCCTTATGCAGAACAGAATGGTTAATGAGTTTAATGTTTTATAAGTTTTTCACATCTAGAGAATAGAATTTTATTACCATAGATTATCGGTGACAGAGAGTAGGGCTGTCTGCACGATTATTTACTCTAGCGTTTTTAATACCTCTAGTAGATATCTTAATAAAAAATATAACCAGTATTTTATTCGCGTATTGCTCTGATGGTGATGATATTGAGATTATTCCGTTTTTAATTTGTTGGTGTTATAGGATGTAATTAATGCATTTATCAATCTCAGGGTCATGAAGGAATAATATCTTGATTGTTATTTTGTTTTTCTATAGATGTACTGCGCATTATTAAATTGAATGATACTAATCTAAGTATTAATTAATCGAGCCTTGAAATATAGGCAAGTTTTCAATTCCCATACGTAAACTGACAGATAACCCCGTAATATAGATGTAATAGCATCGATAAAATGTACCTATGGGGTGTGTGATGAAAAATAATTGGATGCAACAAATTCAATCTATGCTGGGGGATAAAACTAAATCACTAGGGGGATCGGAGGGCGTGAGTAAACTACTCGCACCTGCGGCATTAGGTGGTTTGGTTGGGGTTCTGCTAGGAAATAAATCATCCCGTAAACTGGTGGGAAAATTTGGCAAAAGCGCGTTGATTGTCGGTGGTTCTGCGGCGGTTGGCGCGGTGTTATGGAATAAATATAAGCAGCGTGTCAAAGAAACTCATCTGGATGAGCCTCAGTTCGGCGCTCAGGTTTCACCATTAGATACGCGAACTAAACGGCTGATTCAGGCTATTGTGTTTGCGGCAAAAAGTGATGGGCACGTTGATGATACCGAACGTCAGGCAATCGATAAGAGCTTGCATGAGTTGGGGTTAGGTGCGGAAGCTGAACACTGGGTGCAAGACGCTTTGGCGCAGCCGTTAAATCCAGATTTGCTTGTGAAAGATATCAAGAACGAGGATGAAGCGCTTGAGGTTTACTACCTCAGCTGTGTCGTGATCGATATCGATCACTTTATGGAGCGTAGCTATCTGGATGCTTTGGCTCAGTCGTTGAAGATCCCTGAGGATGTTAAGCAGGGCATTGAACATGATATCAGTGAGAAGAAGCGCGAGCTGGCTTGACCCTTGAGGTTATTTTTGCTGATATACCGCGTCGGTTTTTTAGAAAACCGTGTTAATTCCCAGACGGAGGCCATGGCCTCCGTTTTATTTTTCCAGTTTGCGAGCCCCGACAGTACAGCTACGCAACGGATGTTTACACTATACCTGTCATACTTCAAGCTGCATGTGCGTTGGCTGCGCTCGCTCACCTGCGTTACTCGGCAAAGCCTCGCCCTTAGGGGCCAGCGCTGTGCGCTGTTCAAAAAGGCTAACGCTTTTTTGTCCTGCAACTCGAATTATTTAAGGTATATAAATAATCCCCCGATGAAAGAGGGGGAAGTCGCGGAGGGCTGAACGATGGATTATGAATTTCGCCATGATGTAACTGGGCAGGTCGTCGCCGTATTTTCGATGGGGCACGAGGTCGTTGGACATTGGCTTAACGAAGAGGTGAAAGGGAATCTGGAGCTACTGACTCAGGTTGAACAGGCCGCGGCAGAGGTAAAAGGCAGTGAACGTCAATGGCAGCTTACCGGACATGAATATACGTTATGGTTAGACGGGGAAGAGGTCATGGTTCGGGCTAATCAACTGGCCGTTGAAGGCGACGAAATGGAAGAGGGGATGAGCTATTACGATGAAGAAAGTCTCTCCTTCTGTGGTTTAGAAGACTTTTTGCAGGCGCTGGATAAGTATCGGGCGTTTATTACATCAACACGCTAGCTAACCTATATGGTTGCTGGACGTTTAAAAACTAAAAACGGCAGAAATTTCTGCCGTTATTTTGCCAAGCATATATCGTCGATCAGTTTGCGTAGGCTAAAAGGCTCAGAGAGTCTCGAGCCAGATATTTGCATTTGGTTGCCGTTGGCATCGCAATGCGGCTGAGGTCGTGGTAGCTATCTTCACCTAACGCTTTCATTTTTTTAGTATTATAGTTAGATAAATCCCAGCCGTTACGGCTGGCAAAAAACACAATAGCCTTCTTGATTTGAGCATTAGGCAAATCATTATAGCCACAGTCATTTTTCAGAAAAACGAAGATAGCGGTGAGATCGGCTAAATCTTCGGATTGCATATCATCAAGAGCCTGGCTGGCAGAGGTGAAACTCAGCAAACCTAAAAGCAAAAGCACCAGCGAGGTTTTTTTCATAAACAGATGCACATTATGTATTTGTACTTTGACGGTATCATATTTTAACCCTGTTTCTACAGTGTTTCTTACTCATTTTCTTAATCAATTTTGTTAATCTCGCGTCATTTAATCAAGTCCTTGCTTGACTCTCCCCTTACTGGAAGGTCTACCCTGAATTCATCATACGGGGTACAGAAAAACATTTGGCGACTATAGCCCTATGTTCGTTACTCCAATGTTTAACTGAGTCTTTTCAACGACGCACAAGGGAATCTGACATGCTTCGCCGCGACTTTATCAAACTCACCGCTGTGCTGGGGGCATCGAGTGCTTTACCGCTCTGGAGCCATTCTGTTTTTGCTGCTAATCGACCCAATTTACCCATCCCCTCGCTGCTGATACCTGATGCTGCAGGTAAAATAGATCTGAAAGTTCAAACAGGTAGCATGAATTGGAAAGCGGGCGTGCAGACGCCAACGTGGGGCATTAACGGCCCACTGTTAGGCCCTGCGATGCGTTTAGAGCGTGGTAAAGATGTTGCCATCAATGTGACCAATGCTCTGCCGGAAGCCACAACAATGCACTGGCATGGGATGGAAATCCCCGGAACGTCTGACGGAGGCCCGCAGGCGGTCATTGACGCTGGCAAAGTATGGACGGCTGCCTTTAAGGTCGATCAGCCAGCGACGACGGCATGGTTCCATCCGCATACTCATGGCCTTACAGGGCGTCAGGTGGCGATGGGGCTGGGTGGTCTGATTATTATTGACGATGAAGAGAGCACCAAGCTTCCTTTGCCTAAGGAATGGGGCGTCGATGATATCCCGGTGATCCTGCAAGATAAGCGACTCGATGCTAAAGGTCATATCGATTACCAGCTGGATATCATGACCGCGGCAGTGGGTTGGTTTGGGGATATGATGCTGACGAATGGCGCACTTTATCCGCAGCATCTTGCACCGCGCGGTTGGCTACGACTCCGTTTTCTCAACGGTTGTAACGCCCGTTCGCTCAATTTGGCGACCAGCGATGGCCGCCCAATGTACGTAGTTGCCAGCGATGGTGGCCTGCTGGCTGAGCCAGTGAAGCTGAGTGAATTGCCCATTCTCATGGGGGAGCGCTTTGAAGTGCTGGTCGATACCCGCGATGGTAAAGCGTTCGATATTGTGACACTGCCCGTTAAGCAAATGGGCATGACGTTAGCTCCGTTCGATCATGCATTGCCGGTACTGCATATCCAGCCAACGCTCAAACAAAGCGAAGCAAAATTGCCTGATTCGTTAGTCAATATGCCAGCGATTCCAGTGGTTGATAACGTTAAAACCCGTTGGTTACAGCTGATGATGGATCCACAGCTCGATATGATGGGGATGCAGATGATGATGCAGCGCTACGGTATGGAATCAATGGCGGGTATGAGCATGCAGGGCCATGGTGATATGTCGGGTATGGATCATAGCGGTATGCAGGGCATGAAAATGCAGGGGCATATGGGGCACGACAAAATGAATCATGACGGCATGGGACATGGGCAGAAGACGGCTCAGGACTATGATTTCATGCATGGCAATAAAATCAACGGAATCGCGTTCGATATGGCGAAACCAATGTTTGATGTCAAACGTGGTACCTACGAGAAATGGACGATTTCGGGGGAGGGCGACATGATGCTCCATCCGTTCCATATTCACGGTACTCAGTTCCGTATTCTTTCTGAAAATGGTAAACCACCGGCAGCCCACCGTAGTGGATGGAAAGACACCGTGCGTGTTGAAGGATGGCGTAGTGAGGTGTTAGTGAAATTTAATCATGAAGCCCCTAAAGAACGCGCCTACATGGCACATTGTCATCTGCTAGAGCATGAAGATACAGGCATGATGATGTCGTTTACCGTGAGCTAATTTCTCTGACCGCCTATGCCATTTAATGATGAAACATAGGTTGAAGTCGCGTCCATCAGTGAGCATTGATATTTTCACATGAATATTGGTGCTGACTAGTGGACGTCATCGCGCACCATTTCAGTCTTACGAGTTTCTCAGGAGTGCGGATGATTTCCTGAATTCATAAGCTATACCTATATCACCGACAATCTTTTAACCATGTGCCTTCTTACTCACCCATGCTATTCTGTTGTTCTTAAAATGATTTTTAGCCAAGTGACATCTGAATTCCCTAAATATAAAAATGAAGCTATTTCAATCAATAACAGCAGGATTGCTGTTTTCTCTATGGGTTATTTTTACTCCGAATACGGCGATTGCCGACCTTCTGCCTGATAGTTGGCAGCAGTATCAATACATGGAAGCGGAGCGCGACAGCGAGATTTATTCGTTGGTGGGGGAACACGTTATTCCTGTTGGGCAAATTCAGCAGGGGCAGATACTCAACGTGTTTCAAGCTGATTCTGAATATTATGAGTTCCGCTTCGGTAACGGCACCGGCTTTATTGCGCGCGAAGATTTGAAGGAGTCAAAGAAGCGCGATCTTTCGCGTGACAACCTGAGCGATTTGCGTAAAAAAAGTTTCCAAAATCTGGTGACAAGCCGTCCTGTGACGGTTTATAGCCAAGCAGACAATCAAAGTACGTCTGTGGCAATACTGGAAGAGAACCTGCGTTATCCGATCCTTGATAAGCAAAAAGATCGTCTTAACCAGACATGGTATGCCATTAACCTAGGCGATCGCTTTGGTTATGTCAGTGCCCTTGATGCCGATTTAGATAACGGTATCGCGGTGCTTACGTATCACCATATTTTGAAAAATGAAGAGAATAAGCGTTTCCGCCGGACATCGACGACCACGTCGGATGTGGCTTTCAGTAACCAGATGGCCTATCTCAAGCAGGCTGGCTACAGTACGCTGTCGATGTATCAGTTGGAAGGCTATCTCACTGGAAGCATGAATCTACCGGCGAAAGCCGTGGTGTTAACCTTCGATGATGGTTTGAAATCGGTTTATCGCTATGCCTATCCGGTGCTTAAGCAAAATGGGCAAAGAGCCACGGCGTTTATTATCTCTTCGCGTATTAAGCGCCATCCTCAAACTTGGAATCCTAACGGACTCCAGTTTATGAGTATCTCCGAGTTGCGTGAAATCCAGGATGTATTTGATATCCAATCTCACACTCATTTCCTGCATCGGGTGAGCGCTAACAAGCAGCCTATTCTGTTCAGCCGGTCATATCACAATATTCTGTTCGATTTTCAGCGTTCACGACGTGCTTTGTCACAGTTCAATCCGCACGTACAGTATTTGTCATACCCCTTTGGCGGTTACAACCAAAAGGCGATGGACGCCGCACGTGATGCGGGATTTCATTTAGCGGTAACGACGGTGCAGGGAAGAGTCAGAATGGGGGATAATCCGTTTGCACTGAAACGGTTATATGTCCTACGCACGGATTCGGTACAGAGCATGGCTGCGCTGATTGCGAATAACCCACAACCGGTGCCAGAAAAGCCGAATGCGGTGCCAGTGAAAGTGCCTGCGAAGGCGGTGACGGCACCTGTATTGTAAATCGTGAAGAGGCGCTAGCGTGCGCCTCTTCATCGTACTCGTGTGCTCCGATCGGTTTAAATCGGGATTATGCCACCTGCACCGGGACTGCTTTTGCCAAGCGCTTCATCACATTGTCACCTTCAAAATAGGCAACTTTAGGGTTGTGTGAGCGCGCCTGTTCGTCAGACATTTGTACGTAGGAGCAGATAATCATGGTGTCACCAACGCATGCGCAGCGAGCGGCAGCACCGTTGACGGAAATGATTTTTGAACCACGTTCGGCGGCGATGGCATAGGTTGAGAAGCGCTGACCGTTATCGACGTTATAAATATCGATAGCTTCATATTGCAGGATTCCCGCTGCATCCAGAAAATCCTGATCGATGGCGCAAGAACCTTCGTAATGCAAATCTGCCTGAGTCACTTTGACGCGGTGGAGTTTGCCTTGCAACATAGTGCGTACCATAACAATACCTTCATTAACATCTATTGATGGCAACCGCCACGCTGAAAGCCGCGACGGCAATTCTTCCTATTTTAACCGAATGGTCGACTAAATTATCTGAAATAAGTTTACCACTGTATGCAAAATAATTAACTCTCGGCGTTAAAAGGCACGCGCATGTTATCGATAAGGCGAGCCTTACCTAACCATGCAGATACCAGAATCACCGCTGTTTTGGTATCGACGTTAACATCCAGTAGCGTGTCAGCATCACGGACAAACAGTTCATCTGGCTGTAAACCTGCTTCACGCAGGCGGCTGGTGGCTTGTTCTAGCAGCTCGTCGATATTACGCTCACCGTTCTCTAGCTGAGTGGCTAAATGACTCATGATGTTATATAGGCGCGGCGCTAAGCGACGTTCATCTGCGGTGAGATAGCCATTACGTGAACTCAAGGCTAATCCATCTGGTCCACGTACAATCGGCACACCGACGATATCAATATCGAAGTTCAGGTCAGATACCATCTTGCGGATCAGAGCCAACTGCTGGAAATCTTTTTCACCAAAGCAGGCAATATCCGGCTGGATCAAGTTGAACAGTTTGCTGACGATAGTAGAGACACCGCGGAAATGCCCAGGACGGCTAGCGCCTTCTAGCATGGTTGAAAGCGATGGCACATCGACATAGGTCTGTTGTTCTAATCCTTTCGGATAGACTTCTTTTTCAGACGGAGCGAAGACCAAGTCCACGCCTAGACGAGTTAATTTCTCGCAATCTTCCTGCAACGTGCGAGGATAGCGCGCTAAATCGTCAGGGCGGTCAAACTGCATTGGGTTCACAAAAACGCTGACCACAACGACATCGGCCCGCGTTTTGGCTTCTTCGACGAGTGTAAGATGACCTTGGTGTAGATTACCCATGGTGGGTACCAACGCAATGCGCTTGCCTTCCTGACGCCAGCGGCGAATTTCACGACGCAACAGAGGGATTGTCTCAATGATTAACACAGTGGTTCTCCAAACTGATGATCTATCCCCTCCCTAAAGAGGGAGCGGTGGATGACGCTGACGAATTAGTTAAACGTATGTTCTGGTGCTGGATACAAACCCTGCTCCACTTCTTCAATATACAGACGAATAGCTGAGCGAATGTCACTTTGTCCTGCAAGGAAGTTCTTAGCAAACTTAGGCGTGTGGCCGCCGGTAATGCCTAAAGCATCGTGCATGACGAGAATTTGGCCATCGGTGTCTTTACCCGCGCCGATGCCGATAACAGGAATTTGTAGAGCGTCGGTAATGGTTTTCGCCAGCGCAGCCGGTACACACTCTAATACCAGCAACTGTGCACCCGCGGCTTCCAACGCTAGCGCATCTTCCAGCAGTTTATCCGCGCCGTCTTTATCACGCCCCTGAACTTTATAGCCACCGAAAATATTTACCGACTGTGGCGTTAAACCTAGATGAGCACAAACGGGGACGGCACGATCGGTAAGCATCTGCACGGTTTCAGTTAGCCAACTCCCGCCTTCTAGCTTGACCATATTGGCCCCAGCGCGCATTAACGTCGCTGCGTTGGCGCAGGCCTGTTCCGGCGTGGCATAGGTCATGAACGGAAGATCGGAAAGTAACAGACAGTATGGTGCACCACGCCGTACGGCACGCGTATGGTAAGCCACATCTTCGATCGTAACAGGCAGTGTTGAATCATGCCCCTGCAGCGTCATGCCAAGAGAATCGCCAACTAACATCACGCGAATTCCCTGATCTTCAAACAACTTGGCAAAGCTGGCGTCATAAGCCGTGATGGTGGCAAATTTGGTTTTTTGTTGTTTTAACTGTAACAGATGGGTGATGCTGGTCGGTTTCATGGGATCCCCTGACGGCGTCATTCAGACTGAGACAAAAGCGCATTCTAAGAGATGTTATGCGGTAGGAACAGCGCTTTATCTGTCCGTCGCTTTGGAAAGGTATTATCGCAGGCTTAACACTAACTATTAGAAAACAAAGAGGAAAACGCTAGTGGGAACGGGAATGGATATATACAGAGGAATAATTATTTTTAGTTATTTCATGGATATAACTATTAAATTACCAGCGATGGAGTGGCGCTGCGCCAAGTTTTTTGAGGGCGTGGCACAGGCTTTCTCCGTCAGGAAAATGGAGATCAGGCGCAATTTCAGCCAGAGGATAGAGCATGAATGAACGATTTTTCATGTCGTAATGCGGCACGGTTAATCGCTCGGTGTTAATGACGTCATTGCCAAAAAGCAAAATATCAAGATCCAGCGTCCGTGGCCCCCAACGCTCATCTTTGCGCACACGACCGTGTTCTAGCTCGATTTTTTGCGTGTGATCCAACAGGCGTTCTGCGGGCAAATCGGTGTCCAATTCCACCACCGCATTCAGGTAATCCGGTTGATCCTGAGGCCCGAGCGGCGGTGTACGATACAGCGATGAGGTTGCAATGAGCTGAGTCTGTGGCAGTTCAGCCAGCGCGTTGAGCGCTGACTGAACCTGATGCAAAGGGTCAGCAAGGTTGCTGCCCAAGGCAATATAGACGCGTGTCATTCGCTATTGCCTTCACGACGCGGTGCGCGGCGGCGAGGACGACGTGGGCGACGGCGAGCACCATCATCACCAAGTTCGTTGGCCATCGTTTTCTGACGCGTCAGCGGAGCTTTCTGGAATTCATC
Organism: Hafnia sp. HMSC23F03; assembly: GCF_001816025.1. Classification (NCBI taxonomy): domain Bacteria; kingdom Pseudomonadati; phylum Pseudomonadota; class Gammaproteobacteria; order Enterobacterales; family Hafniaceae; genus Hafnia; species Hafnia sp. HMSC23F03. The sequence goes on along the minus strand of NZ_KV824190.1, from coordinate 57,886 downwards.
CCACCACTGAGTCAAACGCTGTAGCTCATTGCTGTTCTCAGCCTGAGCACGCAGCGCCAGCAGATCAAAAGCGGCACGGAACTTAGGTTGTTCCATTAGCTTATGTGCACGTTTCCCTTGGCGGCGAGACAGACGCAGTTGCAGAGACCAGATATCACGAACTAATGCGGTGATACGCTTTGGAATCGCGAGAGTGCGGCATTGCTCGTCCAAAACATCATTCATCGCCAGAGCGAAAGCGTCGTAGTAAGTCAATCCACTTTCATCATTAATTTTTTGTGCCAGCTCAATCAGCGGATACCACAGCATTGCAGCGAACAGAAATGCAGGATTCACTCGCATGCTGTTTTGCAAACGATGATCGGTGTTTTTCAGCACCTGATTGATGATTCGTTCCAGCGGGCTATCGCCATTAGGTGTGAAGTGGCGAGAGATGACGGGGAACAACGGCTGGAATAGCTGGTATTCGCACAGCAATTTATAAGTGGCAAAACCATAGCCAGACTGTAGTAGTTTCAGTGACTCTTCAAACAGACGAGCTGATGGGATCTCATGCAACAGTGCCGCTAAACGTGGAATAGGCTCCGCCGTTTGCGGGCAGATAGTCATATCCAGCTTGGCTGCAAAGCGTACCGCACGCAGCATTCGTACCGGATCTTCACGGTAGCGCGTTTCAGGATCGCCTATCAGGCGAATTCGACCTTCCTGCAAATCACGCAGGCCGCCGGTGTAATCACGAACCGTAAAATCTGAAATGCTGTAATAAAGACTATTGATGGTGAAATCGCGACGCTGGGCATCTTCTTCGATATTGCCGTAAACGTTGTCGCGCAGCAGCATGCCGTTTTGCGCTTGCTGAGAGATATTTTTGCCATCACCAGCATGTTCATGGTGACCACGGAAAGTGGCAACTTCGATAATTTCTGGGCCAAACATCACGTGGGCCAAACGGAAACGGCGGCCAACTAAGCGACAGTTGCGGAACAATTTACGTACTTGCTCCGGCGTTGCGCTCGTGGTGATGTCAAAATCTTTAGGCTGTTTACCGAGCAGCAGATCGCGCACGCCACCACCAACCAGATACGCTTCGTATCCTGATTTGTTCAGGCGATAGAGAACCTTGAGGGCGTTCTCACTGATTTGTTGGCGCGAAATGTTATGTTGATCGCGCGGGATCACCGTCATTGAACGTGACTCCTCCGCTTGTGCGCTCTCCGCCTCTCGGCTTAAAACCTTACGGCAAAAGTTGGCGACTCGGGTAAAAATGGTGCACCTCGATAGTGTCTTGTTAGTCGTATGCTCTGAATCATTCAAGCCGCGTTTAGCGCCCGCAACTTGATACATGACGAGTATATGCAGAAAAAATAGCGGGTCATCATAGCGTAAGCGGGCCATTTTGAGAATGGCGCTGATAAATTCACGCCATTAATCGCGAGTTTTTTGGTATTTGCTGCATATCCCAATGGCTCACTGCATATTCTAGCAGCGCTTCGGTTGTTAAATCAGCCCATTCTTCCGGCACTGACTGCCCCAAAAACCGAAGGGCCGCAGCCAGAACGGGGCGCGGATCGCTCATCGGAATGGGTTCAGCGTGATTCTGCTTAGATAGTTTGTTTCCGTCGGGATTTAACGCCAGTGGCAAATGCAGGTAGCGCGGCGTTTGCCAGTTAAACTGGTGATACAGCGCCATCTGTCGGACGGTTGGCTCAATTAAATCAGCGCCGCGTACGATTTCAGTAATACCCTGAAAATGATCGTCAACCACCACCGCCAAATTATAGGCAAACAATCCGTCTCGGCGGTGAATAATAAAGTCTTCCTCCGCCATAGCGCGATCGGCGGCCAGCCATCCGTGTAGCTCATCATCAAACCCATACACCGGATGCGTTTGTTCCAGACGTAGCGCCGCATGAGCAGAGCCAAGACCTAACGTTCGGCAATGACCGTCGTAAAACCCGCCTAACGAATGGATACGGCTGCGGGTACAGGTGCAAAAATAGGCTTTGTGTTCATGCCGCAAAAAATCCAGCGCGGCGCGATAGGCATCGTGGCGGTGTGATTGATACAGCACGCTGCCATCCCAATGAAGTTTATAGTGCTCGAGCGTACGCAGAATGCGATCGGCTGCACCGGGAACTTCACGTGGAGGATCAATATCTTCGATGCGAACTAGCCAACGACCCTGTTGCGATCGAGATTGCAAATAACTACCGAGGGCGGCAATAAGCGAACCAAAGTGCAAATCGCCAGATGGGGATGGGGCAAAGCGGCCAATATAGTGATGTGATGGCATTTGGTTTGTGGATTTCGTTACGTTGGCGTCATGCCTCTGTACGGGAAGAATTCACCACGGTGTTGGCTTCCTGCATTAACGCCGTGGTGAGGCTGGGCTAAAACTATCAACGCCCTAATGGGCGTTGAAGGTTCTTGGTATCCCAGATTAACCGGCCATCTGCTTTTCGCGGATTTCGGCCAGAGTTTTACAGTCGATGCAAAGATCGGCTGTTGGGCGCGCTTCTAAGCGACGAATACCGATCTCAACACCGCAAGACTCACAGAAGCCGAAATCGTCGTCTTCGACTTTCTTCAGAGTTTTTTCGATCTTTTTGATCAGCTTGCGCTCACGATCGCGGTTGCGCAGTTCTAAGCTGAATTCTTCTTCCTGTGCCGCACGGTCAACCGGATCCGGGAAGTTTGACGCCTCGTCCTGCATATGGGACACAGTGCGGTCAACTTCGTCACGGAGCTGGTTACGCCACGCTTCAAGAATCAGTTTGAAATGAGCCAGCTGGGCTGCATTCATGTACTCTTCGCCTGGCTTCTCTTGGTACGGCTCCACCCCAGCGATGGCGAGAATGCTTAAGGACGACGGTTTACGGTTTTGCCCTTCTTGCATGTTGCTTCTCCTACATAACACGCATTAGCGATCCCCAAACGGGGGAAAAATCAGGCCGCTATAAATAGCAGATGCAGTTCAGGTTGGCAATTATTCCTGCATAATGCTTGACAATGGTGTGAAGGACGGCGTATTTGGCGAGCGGCTCTGCGTTTTTTGTTGTTTTTTTCAACAGAAGACGAAATAGCTGACTCAAGACAGCCCGAACGGTAGCGGGTTGTTTAGCTCAATTCCTTCCGCGTTTATCTGTGCTCCATAGCATATGACTTCTACGCCTAGCGCACAGGCTTGTGCCAGTAATTCCGCGTATTGCGGGTCAATATGTTGTGCTGGCGCAACTTTCTCAATACCGGTATGCAGCACGGCGAAAAACAGCACTGCGCGTTGTCCGTTTTGAACCTGTTGTGCAAGCTCCCTAAGGTGCTTTTGCCCGCGCAACGTTACAGCATCAGGGAAGTATCCACAGTCCTGTTGCAGTAGGGTGACAGACTTCACCTCAATATAGCAGTCAGGTCTATTTTCTGCCTGTAATAACAAGTCGATACGGCTATTTTCTTCACCGTAGCGCACCTCGGTACGCACTTTTGTGTAACCAGATAATTCTTTTATCCGTCCTGCCGCGATGGCTTCCTGCACTAACGTATTGGCTCGCATAGTATTTACGCAAATCCAATGCCCTTGCTGAGTTTGGGTTAGCTCCCAAGAATGGGCATACTTTCGTTTGAGATTATCCGACGTGGAATACCACACGGTATCGCCAGGCGTTGCACATCCCGTCATGGCGCCGGTATTCGCACAGTGCATTGTCATTTCGCTACCGTCAGTCAGCTGAACGTCAGCGAGAAAACGTTTATAGCGTTGAATGAGGCGGGCTGATTGAAGTGGAGGAGCAAAAAGCATGGGTTATCTCTGTTTCTTTCTATTATATAGATCAAGATTATTCTGAAAGTTCAGAACCGCGTTTTGTTTGCGTGATTAATGGCCAACATGCGATCTGATCATACCGAGTGCGTCCGCGCCGAAATTCAGAAGAGTAGAGCGCAAAGTGTTCAAATGCCACGGGCCAATGAAAACCTGATGGCGGTATTGCCACCGTTTTTGTCGCGCCACGTAGCAGCGTAACATGAGGGTGAAAGGGTAAAGGGCTTTGATAGCACCCACTACGAGCGGCCTGTGAGCGCAAAAGTTCAGCTAATTGCAGTAGCCCGCGTGGTGCTCGGCGTGAGCCAAGCCATACAACCCCTGCGCCGGGCCAGTGACCCGCATCGTCCAAATCAAGGCTAAACGCAGGCTGTTTGATACGAGAAGCCATATTTTGTAATGCCAGCGATTTTTGTTCGCTCACGTCGCCGAGAAAAGCCAGTGTGATATGCAGATTGGCCGCAGCAATCGGTCGCCCAGCTTCTGGTGGAAACTGCTCTGCACGCCATTTCACCAGCGCTCGCTGGGTTTTGGGCGGTAATGGCAGAGCAAAAAATAGGCGGCGGGTATCAGACATGCGTTCTCATTTCTCTTAGTTTCACCGCTGAATGCTACAATGCAGCCCAGCTGATGTTAAAGCATTATACCTCTTATTTTGGAGTCTTCGTGTCCTTACTTCCCGTTGCCGCCGTGCTTGAGCCATTACTGGCCGCCTTACAATCATCTGCTCGGGTGTTACTCAATGCGCCAACAGGTGCGGGTAAATCTACGTGGTTGCCGCTGCAGTTACTGAAAGCCGACTGGCTGGATGGCAAGATTATTATGCTGGAACCGCGTCGTTTGGCTGCGCGTAGCGTGGCGAATCGCCTTGCTCAGCAGTTAGGTGAAAACGTTGGGCAGACAGTGGGCTACCGTATGCGAGCCGACACAAAGGTGAGTATGCAAACGCGGCTGGAAGTCGTCACCGAAGGTATTTTGACCCGAATGTTACAGCAAGATCCGGAGCTGTCCGGCGTTTCTTTGGTGATTCTGGATGAGTTTCATGAGCGTAGCCTACAGGCCGATTTAGCTCTGGCGTTGCTGCTGGATGTACAGCAAGGACTTCGTGACGATTTACGTCTGCTGATTATGTCTGCGACGCTGGACGACATTCGCTTAACTAAATTGTTACCGGATGCCCCCGTGATCCGTTCAGAAGGGCGAAGTTTCCCTGTAGTTCGTCGTTATATGCCCGTTTCTGCGCATGAGCGGTTGGAGCAATCTGCCTGTAATGCGGTGCTGAATTTGTTACGACAAGAATCTGGCTCTTTATTGCTGTTTTTGCCTGGGGTGGGGGAAATTCGACGCACCGCTGAATTGCTGCAGAGCTGTGTTGATGACGATACGGATCTTTGCCCGTTATACGGTGCTTTGCCTTTGTCTGAACAGCAGAAGGCTATCGATCCGTCACCGGCAGGTCGTCGAAAGGTGGTGCTGGCCACTAACATTGCGGAAACCAGTCTGACGATTGACGGTATTCGCTTAGTTATCGATAGCACATTGGAGCGCGCGAGCCAGTTTGATATCCGCAGTGGGCTGACTAAGCTTGTGACACAAAGAGCCAGCCAAGCCTCAATGACACAGCGTGCGGGGCGCGCAGGGCGTCTCGAACCCGGTATTTGCTGGCATTTGATGGCTGCAGAGCAGGCAGAACGTACCGCTGAATACAGTGAGCCAGAGATCTTACACAGTGACTTGAGCAGCCTGTGGTTGAATCTGTTGCAATGGGGATGCACCGACGTCGCTCAGCTTCAATGGCTGGATAGGCCTCCGCAGGCCGCGATCTCGGTGGCACAGCGGCTGCTATTTCAATTGGGAGCCGTCAATGAGCAAGGTGTTTTAACGGCGGCAGGCCGTGTCATGAGCGATGCGGGCAGCGATCCGCGATTATCAGCCATGTTGTGCACAGCGCAGCAGGCTGGAGAAAATGCGCTGGCGACGGCGGCTTTGCTGGCGGCAATTATCGAAGAGCCCCCGCGTGGCGGTAATGTCGATCTGCGTAATGCGCTTTATCATCCGCAAAACCATTGGCAGCGGCGTGCGGATCAGCTTTGTCGGCGTTTAGGAAAAGGCCGTGGGAATGTTGAGCCTGAGGAGGCGGCATTTTGGCTTGCGCATGCATATCCCGATCGTATCGCCAATTTACGCGGACAAGATGGACGATATCTGCTGGCTAACGGGTTAGGGGCTGCGATGGAACCGGACGATGCGTTGGCGCGTACACCGTGGATCATCGTGGCGAATCTATTGCAGGGCGTAAATAACAGTGAAGCAAGAATTTTGCTGGCGTTACCCTGCGATATTGAGCGTCTGGCGCCACGCTTGCCGCATCTCATCAGCGAGCAAACCAGCGTAGAGTGGGATGAGTCCAAGGGCACTCTGCGGGCATGGAAACGCCAGCAGTTAGGGCGCTTGGTGCTGAAAGCTCAGCCATTGGCAAAACCTTCCGCAGACGAGCTTTCTCAGGCGTTACTCAATTGGGTTCGCCACCAAGGAATTAGCGCCTTAAACTGGAGTGACTCTGCGCAACAGCTGCGTTTACGGCTACAATGTGCGGCGCAGTGGCTGCCAGACGTTAACTGGCCAGCCGTTGATGATGATAGCCTGCTAGATTCGCTGGAAGATTGGTTGCTCCCGGCTCTGAATGGCGTGCGTGATTTGCGCGGTTTGCAGAATATTAATTTAACTGAGGCTCTGTTAAGTTTGATGGATTGGCCGACCCGCCAGCGTCTAGATAGTGCCTTGCCGACGCATTACACTGTGCCGACGGGATCGCATTTGCCCATCCAGTATTTTAGCGATAAATCTCCCGTGTTAGCTGTGCGTTTACAGGAAGTTTTCGGCGAGCAGCAAAGTCCTAAGATTGCTGAGGGGCGTGTGGCGCTGGTGTTAGAGCTATTATCTCCGGCTCGTAGGCCTCTACAAATTACTCGCGATCTCGCTGCGTTTTGGCAAGGTTCGTACCGCGAAGTGCAAAAAGAGATGAAAGGGCGTTATCCAAAGCACGCGTGGCCTGACGATCCGGGTAATGCGCTGCCGACGCGCCGCACCAAGCGTTTTCAGTAAATGATTTTCCAAGCTCAGTGGTCATTCTGGGTGAATTTCAGAGGTTTCCTCTTTCCCCAGTGGACCGTGAGGAACAGATTAGGCGCCAATGCTGGAGAACTGAATAATGTCTAGGGATGATGATCGCGAGCCGATCGGACGTAAAAGTAAAAAGGGGGGAAATCCACCTCCCCGTAAAACGGCTTCTAAGCGCCGCCGCCATTATGACGACGACGATGATGACTATCGCGATGATTTTCGTCGCAGCTCGGACTATCACGACGAAGACGAGTATGAAGAAGAAGATGATGATTATGAAGATGACGATGACAGAGAGGACGATGTGGCGCGTAAGAAGGTGAAAAAATCGCGTAAACGCAGACTGCTTGGATTACTGATCAAATTGGCGCTGATCGTCTTTGTACTATTGGCGATTTACGGATTTTATCTTGATCAGCAGATCCGCGCGCGCATCGACGGTAAAGTCTGGCAGTTGCCAGCCACCGTATATGGCCGCATGGTCGATCTAGAACCGGGTATGTCCTACAGCAAAAAAGAGATGGTGAATCTGCTGGAAGGAATGCAATACCGTCAGGTTAGCCGTATTACACGTCCGGGTGAATTCTCGGTGAACGGCGATAATATTGATTTGCTGCGTCGACCGTTTGATTTTCCTGATGGAAAAGAAGGGCAGATCCACGCTCGTCTGGTATTCAGCAACGATCGTTTGAGTCAGATCCAGAATATGGACAACCAGCGCCAGTTTGGTTTCTTCCGTTTGGATCCTCGTTTAATCACCATGCTGCAATCGCCGAACGGTGAGCAGCGTCTTTTTGTCCCGCGTAGCGGATTCCCTGATCTGCTGGTGGATACGCTGATCGCAACGGAAGACCGTCATTTCTATGAGCATGACGGGATTAGCTTCTACTCTATTGGACGTGCCGTGGTCGCCAACCTGACCGCTGGACGTGCGGTGCAGGGCGGGAGTACGTTGACTCAGCAGTTGGTGAAGAACCTGTTCTTGAGTAACGAACGTTCTCTGTGGCGTAAGATCAATGAAGCGTATATGGCGCTGATCGTCGATTATCGCTATAGCAAAGATCGGATCTTAGAGCTGTATCTGAACGAAGTTTATCTTGGGCAAAGTGGGAGCGATCAGATCCGTGGTTTCCCGCTGGCTAGCTTGTATTACTTCGGACGCCCGGTTGATGAACTGAGTCTCGATCAGCAAGCGTTGCTGGTGGGGATGGTGAAAGGTGCTTCGCTGTATAACCCGTGGCGCAATCCTACGTTAGCGCTGGAACGTCGTAACTTGGTTCTAAAACTGCTGGAAAACCAGCAGATTATTGACCAAGAGCTTTATGACATGCTGAGCGCTCGCCCTCTCGGTGTACAGCCTAAAGGTGGCGTGATTTCGCCACAGCCTGCATTTATGCAAATGGTTCGCCAAGAGCTGCAGCAGAAACTCGGCAATAAGATAAACGACCTGTCAGGGGTGAAAATCTTTACCACGCTAGACCCTGTGTCTCAGGACGCGGCAGAAAAAGCGGTAGAGGACGGTATTCCTGCCCTGAAAGCAGCGCGCCATGTGAACGACCTTGAAGCCGCAATGGTGATTGTTGACCGCTTCAGCGGTGAGGTTCGTGCGATGGTGGGGGGCGCTCAGCCTCAGTTTGCTGGTTTTAACCGTGCGATGGACGCCCGTCGTTCAGTCGGTTCACTGGCTAAGCCACCGACTTATCTGACGGCGTTGAGCGAGCCAGATAAATATCGTCTAAACACGTGGCTTGCGGATCAGCCGCTGTCATTGAAGCAGCCTAATGGCAGCATATGGCAGCCGAAAAACTACGATCGCCAGTATCGTGGTCAGGTGATGCTGGTGGATGCGTTAGCAAACTCGCTTAACGTACCAACGGTGAACTTGGGCATGTCTGTGGGATTAGATCAAATCAGCGCGACTTTGCAGCGTTTGGGCATTCCTAAAGATGTGATTAATCCGGTTCCATCGATGTTATTGGGGGCTATTAGTCTTACTCCGATGGAAGTGGCGCAGGAGTATCAAACGATTGCAGGTGGTGGTAATCGTGCACCGCTATCGGCCGTACGTTCGGTGATTGCCGAAGATGGCACCGTGCTGTATCAAAGTTTGCCACAGGCGCAAAGTGTCGTTCCTCCTCAGGCGGCTTATCTGACACTGTATGGAATGCAGCAGGTTGTGGCTCGCGGGACGTCACGTTCTCTTACTGCGAAGTTTGGTAACTATCACTTAGCGGCGAAAACAGGGACCACGAACGATCTGCGCGACAGTTGGTTTGCAGGCGTAGATGGTAAGGAAGTCACTATTGCTTGGGTGGGACGTGATAACAATGGTCCAGCCAAGCTCACTGGGGCGAACGGTGCTCTGACCTTATATCGCCGCTATCTGGAAAACCAAACGCCTCTGCCGTTGAATTTGGTACCGCCAGAGGGCATTACCACGATGAGTATTGATGGCTCAGGTAACTTTGTGTGTAACGGCAGTGGTTCGCGGACTCTTCCGGTTTGGACAGAGAATCCAGAGGGATTATGTGCCGCGTCAGCGGCCCAGCAAATGGCGACTCAGTCACAGCAACCTCAGACTGAAGGCCAGCCGCCTCAGCAGCCACAGGAACAAAAAAGTAGTGATGGTGTTGCGGGTTGGATAAAGGATATGTTTGGTAGCAACTAGCGACTAATTGCTGAAAAACATAAAAAGCCTTACTCGTAGTGGAACACATGGATGTGTTCCATAATCGTCCTGCGGTGCTAAACCCCATGTAACTCAATCTCTTAAACGAATAGCATCCGCCGCTAAAGCGTTGTTCAGCTTTGCCCATAGCAAAGTTGTCGGCGGTTTCGCAGCTACGCCTTATCGGTGTCCCTCCTCTAAATCAGGCTTAAACGAACGATGTTAACTCGTAGGGGCTTTTTTATTAGATAAGTTATGAATAATGATCTCGGTATTAAATGAATTCTCAATGAAATTCGGTGATCATTAAATAAACAAAAAACGGGCAGCTTGCGCTACCCGTTGCATTCAATAAGATAAAAATCAGACTAGATTAGAACTGGTAAACCAAGCCAACACCAACAACGTCGTCTGTTGAAATACCAGCCGCGCGAGTGAAGTCATTATCGTTCATTAAGTTGATTTTATAATCAATATAGGTCGACATGTTTTTATTGAAGTAGTAGTAAGTACCGATGTCAATGTAATTCACTAAATCTTCATTGTCATGACGGCCATCGCCAGCGATGCTGCCGAGGTCTTTACCTTTGGAGTAAACATACGCTAATGATGGACGCAGGCCGAAATCAAACTGGTATTGAGCCGTGACTTCAACGTTCTGTGTTTTGTTGGCAATAAACCCGTCGGTATCACCGAATGCGGTCATATTCTGGGTTTGAGCATACATTGCCGCTAAATAAACGTTGTTAGCATCATATTTAGCACCTAAGGTCCAAACGTCAGCCGTGTTACCACCCGCAGTAGAGTGGAATTCTTGATCATGGGTACGGTTCGACGTTGCAAAAGATGCACCGAAGTTCAGGCCCATTCCAGTATCATAAGTGGTTGAAATACCAAAACCGTCACCGTTCTGGGTGGATATTTTGCGCTCACCATTATTCGTACCGTTGTTGCCTTCAGCGCCGCCATTGTCGTTCGCGCCTTGGTATTGCAGAGCAAAGTTCCAACCATCAACCAAACCGAAGAAATCGTTGTTGCGGTAGGTCGCCATGCCATTACCACGGGTAGTCATGAAGGTATCAGTTTGCGTGTAGCTATCGCCACCGAATACAGGCAGCATATCAGTCCACGCTTCAACATCGTACACGACGCCGTAGTTACGACCATAGTCAAATGAGCCGTAATCACCAAACTTCAGACCAGCAAAACCTAAACGAGTGGCGTTACCGTTGGTTCCGCCGCTAGAGCCATTTTCGGTGTGGTTTGCTTGAACGTTATATTCCCACTGGCCAAAGCCTGTGAGCTGATCGTTGATCTGAGTTTCGCCTCTGAAGCCTACACGCAGGTAAGTTTCATCACCATCATCACCTTTGTTTTCAGAAAACTGATGACGGGCATCGACTTTAGCTTCTAAATCTAACTTATTGCCATCTTTATTATAAATCTCGGTAGCATTTGCCATGCCTGCCAGTAATAAAGAAGGAATTACCACCGCTAGAATTTTACGCTTCATTATCATTTCCTTGAATTGACGCTTTTGTATTATTCTTATTCCTTATTATTTATAAGGATTCCTTTTAAGACATGAGCAGGATAAGTCTCTTGGTTATTAAATTACAATATGGTTCATAAAATAAATAATTAATTTTGTGACGGAGGCGGTAAATAATAACGATACCAATGTTATTTTATTATGATTTAATTTTAATAATGTTTCTGTGTTATGGTTTTTCTGTTTTTTACCAAATTTTATGAGCGATTTTATTTATTTAATCTGCGCTTAAATTTAAATGTCATTTAATTTAAATGATGTGGGTAGTCAAAGCATGCTCTGCATGGTGAGAGCGTGGTTCTCTATGCAAAAATAGACGCTCGATGGTGTGAAAAAAAGAGAAAAGTAAAAAATATACAGGGTGTTTTAATTTGTTATTTGTATGCATTTAATTAAATTATTTTGGCAAACCAAATATAACATTCACATAACGTCTAAGATCATGCTTTTAATATTCTCTCCCTTCAATGAATCCCCGTGTTTAGATAGTTCTTACCTATTGATTTATCCCATAACAAATTAAAGGTTATTTTTTGTGCCCTTGATTCTTATAAGGACGAAATTTGCTTGAACTTTACATTTGGTTACGCATAAAATGCGATCTTTATAATAATCATTCTCGTTTACTTTATTATTTGTCTTTCGCCAGAGAAACCAACATGACTTTACCATCGTTCAAATATTCCCGTACTAAGGTTGCAGTTTCTATTGCTGCCAGCTTAGGTATGTGGGCTACATTTGCCAATGCTGCTGATACAGCTGAAAAAAATCAGACAGATGACACTATGGTTGTGACTGCCGGCGGCGGTGTTGAGCAGGAAAGCGCATGGGGGCCATCTCCGACTATCGCGGCTAAACGTAGCGCTACGGCAACCAAAACTGATACGCCAATTGAGAAAACCCCACAGTCTGTATCGGTGGTGACCAATGAAGAGATGCAGATCCATCAACCGAAATCAGTTAAAGAAGCATTGGGCTATACACCGGGGGTAACGGTTAGCAGCCGTGGGGCATCCAGCACCTATGACTTTGCCATTATTCGTGGTTTTTCTTCCGTAGGCTTGAACCAGAATAACTATTTAGACGGTCTGAAATTACAGGGTGACTTCTATAACGACGCAGTCATCGATCCGTACATGCTTGAGCGCGTTGAACTCATGCGTGGACCAACGTCAGTTCTGTACGGAAAGAGCAATCCAGGCGGAATTATTTCGATGGTTAGCAAACGACCGACCACTGAACCACTGAAAGAAGTGCAGTTTAAGATGGGGACAGACAATCTGTTCCAGACCGGCTTTGATTTCAGTGATGCAGTGGATGATAACGGCGAGCTTTCTTATCGTTTAACAGGAGTTGCGCGTTCCAATAATGAACAGCAGGATGGTGCCAAGCAAAAACGCTACGCCATCGCGCCATCTTTTACTTGGCGTCCTAACGACCAGACTAACTTTACGTTCCTGTCTTATTTCCAGAATGAGCCAGAAACAGGTTATTACGGATGGTTGCCAAAAGAAGGAACGGTTGAACCGTTACCGAATGGCGGTCGCCTATCAACAAGCTTCAATGAAGGTGCGACCAATAATACCTATTCGCGTAACCAGAAAATGGTTGGTTATAGCTTTGATCACAGTTTCAACGACACTTTTACCGTACGGCAGAACCTACGTTTTTCAGAGATGAAAACGTCTCAAAAGAGTGCTTATGGTACTGGGCTGTGTAACAACAGCATGAATGGTTTTAATCCATATTGCCAGTCGCTGTCCGCTGCTGATAAAGCTCACTATCTGGGACGCGGTACAGTTGTTGATGAGGAACGCTTGCAGAACTTTAGCGTTGATACTCAATTGCAAAGCAAGTTTGCAACTGGCGATATTGATCATACCCTTTTAACTGGTGTTGACTATATGCGTATGCGTAATGACATCAGTGCACTGTTTGGAAATGCTCCATCGTTAGATCTCAACGATCTACCTGATAGAACAGACGTTGACTTTGGTAGTGCCGTTCCGTATCAGATGAATGAAAGCAAACAGACTGGCTTGTATGTTCAGGATCAGGCTGAATGGAATAAATGGGTTCTAACACTGGGGGGACGCTACGATTGGTCCACTCAAGCTACAACCGTGCGTAGCGATAATGGCTATATTGAGCGTAATGATCACCAATTTACTTGGCGTGGTGGTATTAACTACCTGTTTGACAATGGAATTTCACCGTATGTCAGCTATAGTCAATCTTTCGAACCGAACGCATTTAGCCTTTACAGCACACCGCGGGTTGCTTACGCACCTTCTAAAGGTGAGCAGTATGAAGCTGGTGTGAAATATGTTCCGAAAGATATGCCAATCGTGGTTACCGGTGCTGTTTACCAGCTGACGAAAAGCGATAACCTTATGGCTGATCCAACTAACGCGCTGAATCAGATCCCAGCTGGTGAAATTCGTTCACGAGGCGTGGAGTTTGAGGCTAAAGCTGCTGTTAATACAAATATTAATATGACGGCGTCTTACACTTACACCGATGCTGAATATACCAAAGATACAAATTTGAAAGGTAATAGCCCAGTTCAGGTACCTAAGCATATGGCATCCCTGTGGGGCGATTATACCTTCCATGAAGGCTCTCTGAGCGGTTTAACGCTGGGGACTGGCGGTCGCTTCATTGGTTCAAGCTATGGCGATCCGGCGAACACCTTTAAGGTAGGTAGTGCTGCGGTGATGGATGCAGTGATCAAATATGATCTTGCACGTTTCAATCTGCCGGGTTCTAGCGTGGCGGTTAACGTTAACAACCTGCTTGACCGTGAATATGTCGCCAGTTGCTTCGATACTTATGGCTGCTTCTGGGGCGCAGAGCGTCAGATTGTTGCTACAGCGACATTCCGTTTCTAAGATGTACTCTCAAGGGCGCGGGTTAACCGCGCCCGTTCTTTTATACAAAGAACATAAGACTAAAGGTCATACCGCAATTGAGTAAAACGGCGATTTCCACCCCATCTACCTTCGCTTTGCAACAGGTTAGCTTTACTGTCCCTGGGCGCACATTGCTGCAAAATGTCTCTCTTACTTTTCCTCAGGGGCAGGTTTGCGGCCTGATTGGTCATAATGGCTCGGGAAAATCTACGCTGTTAAAAATGCTTGGCCGTCATCAATCTCCTAGTGAGGGGCAGATCCTGTTAGGCAATAAGCCGCTCGCTGATTGGGACAGCAAGGCGTTTGCGCGTGAGGTTGCCTATTTGCCGCAGCAGCTTCCGGCCGCTGAAGGTATGACCGTGCGCGAATTAGTCGCTATTGGTCGCTATCCTTGGCACGGTGCTTTGGGGCGTTTTCGCAGTGAAGATCGTGAACGAGTGGAAGAGGCGATTGCGTTGGTCGATCTCAAGCCTCTGGCTGGACGCTTGGTTGATAGCTTATCCGGCGGTGAACGACAGAGGGCTTGGTTGGCAATGACCGTAGCGCAAAATAGCCGCTGCTTATTGCTTGATGAACCCACTTCCGCACTGGATATTGCGCATCAGGTTGAAGTGCTGGCGCTGATCCAACGCCTCAGTCGCGAACGCGGCTTAACCGTTATTGCGGTGTTACACGATATTAATATGGCTGCACGATACTGCGATTATCTCATGGCGCTGCGTTCTGGTGAGCTAATCGCTCAGGGTACACCGGACCAAATCATGCAAGGTGAGGTGTTAGAAAAAATCTACGGTATCCCTATGGGGACGCTGCCGCATCCAAGCGGTGGTGCTCCGGTGAGCTTTGTTTTTTGATGATCGTTTTCTGATGAGCATTACCCATGAGCCGTTTTAACTTTCCCGATCTAGGGCGTCGCCGTTTTGTGATGGCTCTGACTTTATCGCCGTTCCTGCTGCCTCTAGCCACGCATGCATCGCTAAATCCTAAAACAGAATTTCCCGATCTCAACCGGATCGTGGCGCTCGAGTGGTTACCGATTGAGTTACTGATGACGCTCGGCATCACACCTCTTGCCGTAGCGGAAATTGCCAATTACCGTTTGTGGGTACAAGAGCCTCAGTTAGCGCCTACGGTGCTCGATCTTGGTAATCGTACCGAACCCAATATGGAATTACTCCAGCAGATCGACCCCTCGTTGATTCTTTACTCTGAAGGCTTTGGCCCGTCGGTGCCAAAGATGCAAACTATCGCCCCAACGATGGGATTTTCCTTTAACGATGGTTCAGGCACACCGCTTAAGCTTGCTAAACAATCGCTGCAGAAGCTAGCGGCAAGGCTGGGCATTCCAGAGCGTGCCACCGAGCATTTAGCGCAGTTTCAGCAACGTTTGGCACAAAGTAAACAGCGTCTACGTCCTTGGGATAAAACCCCGCTGCTGCTGTTTACGTTGTTGGATGCTGACCATGCGTTAGTTTTTGGCAAAGGCAGTATGTTCCAAGAAGTGATGGATGAACTTGGTTTAAAAAATGCGTGGACGGGGGAAACGAACTTCTGGGGAAGCGCCATTGTCGGCATTGAGCAGTTGGCGACGGTATCACCACAGTCACAGGCCATTTTCTTTAGCCATGGTAATGACGCATTATTTGCTCAGGTACAGCAGACACCTTTGTGGCAGGCGTTGCCATGTGTTCGAGCCAGAAAAGTGATTAGCCAACCGGGCGTTTGGTTCTACGGGGCGACGCTTTCGGCTATGCGTTTTTGTGATTTGCTTGAATCGGCGCTAGGAGCAAAATGATGAACGCCAGAGTTAATCATCCTCAACGTAAAAACGCCCAACTCAAAATCTTGCTTTGGCTGATTCCGCTCTTACTGGCGCTGCCTGCGCTGGCTTTGACGCTGTTTAATCTCCATCACCAGCTACCGGTTAATCAATGGTGGCAGGCGATGACCGCGCCCGATATTCATAATATCCAACAGGTTGTGATGCATTACAGCATTTTGCCGCGCGGTGTGGTGTCTCTGCTGGTTGGTGCCGGTCTTGGCCTTGCGGGGCTGCTGTTCCAACAGGTGCTGAAAAACCCACTGGCTGAACCCGCAACGCTGGGGGTTTCTGCCGGTGCGCAGTTTGGCGTGACGGCTGCGATACTGCTGGCTGTAGCCCCCGGAAGTTGGATGATGCAAGTCGCCGCGTTGCTCGGTGCGGTGTTAGTGGCGCTTATCGTGTTTGGATTATCGTGGGGCAAGCGTATGTCCCCGGTGACGTTAATCCTTGCGGGCTTGGTCATGGGGCTGTACTGCGGTGCACTTAACTCCCTGATGGCACTGTTTAACTATGAGTCGCTACAGGGCATGTTTGTGTGGGCGAGTGGGGCGTTAAACCAGCACGATTGGCATAATGTTACCGATCTTGCGCCGCGCTTGTTGGTGGCATTCATTCTCTCTGCGCTGCTGATTCGCCCTTTGACGCTCCTCGGTTTAGACGACGGTGTTGCGAAAAATTTAGGTCTAGGTTTGAGCACTGCGCGTCTCGCGACCTTGGCGTTGGCAGTTTTAATCAGTGCCCAAATGGTGAATGCCGTTGGGGTTATTGGTTTTATCGGTTTGTTCTCCCCACTGCTAGCACGTATCTGCGGCGCTCGTCGTCTGTCTCAACGCCTAGTAATGGCTCCTCTGATCGGCGCTTTACTGCTCTGGTTGACCGATCAGGTTGTGCAATGGTTAGCGGTGGTTTGGCATGAAATTCCAACCGGCTCCGCGACCGCGTTGATTGGTGCGCCGGTATTGCTGTGGTTATTGCCTAAGCTGCGAACCAGCGGCAATGTGCCTGATATGAATCAGGGCGACCAAGTCGCGCCGGAGCGTCATCATCTTTGGCGCTGGATGATTGTAGGCATGGTTTTGCTTGCGCTTGCACTGCTCATTGCGCTGCTGTTTGGGCGTGGTAGCGAAGGCTGGTACTGGGCACAGGGCATACAGATTGAAGAGATGATGCCGTGGCGCTGGCCGCGTGTGGTTGCCGCGTTAGCGGCAGGCATGATGCTCGCCGTTGCGGGAACCATGATCCAAAAACTCACGGGAAACCCGATGGCGAGCCCTGAGGTTTTAGGTATCACTTCTGGTGCGGCACTCGGCGTATTAGTGCTGCTATTGCTGGTTCCGGGCAACGCGTTCGTTTGGCTACTCCCAGCAGGCAGTCTCGGTGCGGCGCTCACGCTACTGTTGGTGATGATTACGTCAAGTCGAAACGGTTTTTCTGCCCAGCGAATGCTGCTGGCGGGGATCGCCGTAAGCACGGTTTTCTCCACGCTCGTTGTCATGGTCTTGGCAAGCGGTGATCCGCGTACAGGGATGCTGCTGACGTGGCTGGCGGGGTCAACCTATGGTGTTGATGGCGCTCAGGCGTTACGTACCGCTGGGGTGGCTGCGGTATTGATTGCCGTGACGCCGCTATGCCGACGCTGGCTGATGCTGTTGCCGCTGGGGTCTGTCACCGCGAAAGCCGTTGGCGTGGCGCTAATGCCTTCTCGGATAACGATTTTACTGATTGCCTCTGCGCTCACGGCGGCGGCAACGCTGATGACGGGCCCGTTAAGCTTCGTGGGGCTGATGGCCCCCCACATGGCACGTATGTTAGGTTTCAAACGCGCCATGCCACAACTGATGATCGCAGCGCTTATCGGCGGTTTCCTGATGATGTTTGCGGATTGGTGTGGGCGAATGGTGATGTTCCCTTACCAAATTCCAGCCGGTTTACTCGCGACCTTCATTGGTGCGCCATACTTTATTTTCTTGCTACGCAAGCAGGCAAAATAGAACTCACTTCAAATCGATAAAAAACTAGCCGCATTGTGCGGCTAGTTTTGATGTTTATCTATGAGCGTTAGAAAAACGAATCATCGTCGTTGTTATTGTAACTGTCGTCGTCGCTACCAAAGCCTGAATCGAAGAACCCGCTGTCTTGTCCATTTTGATTAGACGTATCATCTTGCCAATCAGCATTCTGCAAGTCAGGTTGGGTGTTATCAGGTTGAGCATTATCCGCTTGAGTTATATCGGGCTGAGCTGAATCGGGTTGAACAATATTGTTGTCTTCAACCACGTTCACAATCTCTTCTGGCTGGCTGTTGCGGAACATACCTGTCAGCATATCGGCAATCACAACGCCCCCAGCGACACCCGCCGCAGTTTGTAACGCCCCGCTTAAGAAACTGCCGCTACGAGACGGCGCCGCAGCATAGCTATTATTGGCATAGCTATTATTGGCATAGCCGTTGTTAGCATAATTGCTGTTAGCGTAGTTTGCCGCACCAGGAATGGGTTGGCTTCCACTGTTTGAAGCCGATGTTGGTCGAGTTTCGCTGCCGCCGCCAAACAAACCTGCCAGAAAACCACCGCTGCTTTGACGCGGCTGACTTTGCAATTGAGTCACCTGCTGCTGTAACGCATTCACCTGATCGTTCAGGCGCTTAATCGCCGCTTCTTGTACCAGCATTGCCTGAGCCATGTAATAAGGCGCCGCAGGCTGTTTAGCGATACATTCCTGAATCAAACGTTCTGCCTCGGCATCCCGGGGCCCACTGCCTGCTTCCGCCTGCTGGATTCGGGAGAAAAGATCGGAAATAACGCGTTGCTCTACGGATTGTTGCTCTGACATAGGAACCTCAACAAATACTTTTGCCAAAAATGGCGATAAAACCCAATCATCTTGAGATTAATGTAATGGCGATCCATCAAAGATCAATATGAGTTAACGCTTTGTCACAAAGGCTGAGGTTTCTATACAGACAGCCCCACAAAGGGGAAATGCTGTTCACTTAAGAGATACGCGGGGGCGGTTACGGAACACATCCATGTGTTCCCCCTAAAATCAGACTCACGTGAATGGCATTACCATAAACAGGGGCTGATGGAGGGGCGCATTACTTGGCGATTTCTTGCACCAGCGGCAGTAAAATTTTCACGCTATCGCGGGTGCGAGCTTTGATTCGTCCCGGCAGATGTTTGTCCAAATACTGAAGGTTGTCATATTGCGGCTGATGCCAACTGGTTCCAGCAGGGAATTGAGTGGTTTTATTTGTTTGCTGATAACCATCTTTTTTGCCCAAAGACCAATTGCTGGCCTCAACGGCCAACACTGGAATTTTGGCGGCATCAAACGGCATTTGATCGGAGCAACAGCCGGTACCCTGCGGATAATGTTCGCTATGCCCATTGTTGATCGCGGCGTGAATACCGAAGCGTTTTGCCAGCTTAAGCGCACGATCGCGGGTTTTTTCGGCCACGGCTTTCGGCGTGTTGACGCCGCTGTGGAAATAGAGCTTATCCCCGGTAATTAACGAATCGAGGTTGATCACTAACAAAGTATTGGCTTTGTCGGCTTGGCTCATTCTGCTCAGATAGTTTTCTGCCCCTTTGTTACCCAATTCCTCTGCGCTGAGTGCGAGAAAGCGGACGGTAGCCTTGGTTTTTACATTGCGCAAACGCTCGGCAAGTTCCAGCATTACGCCAACTCCTGAGGCATTGTCATCCACACCCTGTAGCGTTAAACCGCCCAGATTATGGTTCACATCGTCATCGCTCAGCGGCGTGTAGGTATCCAAATGCGCCACGATTAAAACTTGTTTGTCTGTTGTCCCTGGTTTTACCGCAATGACAGAGGTGGCATTAACGTTATGCCAGTCTTTTTTGCCTTCGTTTGAGGTGTAAATGTATCGGGTTTTGAAATCTCTTAAATCACTTTGATAGCCCATCGTTTGGAAGCGCTGATTGACGTAATCGGCCATCATCAGCTCTGCTGGACTACCCGCCATACGGCCGGGAAAATAGGTGGCGATATGGCGTACTTCTTGTTCGGCAATTTTGCCAACGGGCTGATGAGTGACGCCTGCAGCTGAAACCGTAAAGCTACTGCTCAGGCATAAGGCGGCACACACCAGTTTAAGGGAACGGCAGGAGAACATGGGTAAAGCGTCCTTAGATCTGCTGAGAGCCTGTAAGGCGAGCAACAGAGTAATAATCAGGGTGATAAATCAGTGTAGGTAGTATGGAGTCTCTATTGTTATTAAACAATTTCTAGCGTTCTTAAAATTTAAGGAAATGTTTTATTGTTTAATCTTGCGCTATCTAGCCTGCCTGCATATTTCTTTCGGTTATTTCAAATACCTTTTCGTCATTTCATTTGCGTTAAGCTGACGTCTTATAGTGCCTCTATTCTTCGCCCTTGACGTTACAGCTGCGCTCACCCACCGCAATGACGGTCAGAGTCTTATGGCCGTTTTCGACAGGCTGCTTTGCCGTAACATCAATGGCTTGGGAAAAGAGTCCGAGGTGCCAGCGTGGCCTTCGGGAGAATTTCTGGCTTAAGGATCGTCCATGGATAACCAACGACTGACTCACTTACGGCAGCTCGAAGCGGAGAGTATTCATATTATTCGCGAAGTGGCTGCCGAGTTTTCCAACCCTGTCATGATGTACTCCATCGGCAAAGATTCTTCGGTGATGTTGCATTTGGCGCGTAAAGCATTTTATCCCGGCACGCTGCCGTTCCCTTTGTTGCATGTTGATACCGGCTGGAAATTCCGTGAAATGTACGAATTTCGTGACCGTACCGCAAAAGCCTATGGCTGCGAACTTCTGGTACACAAAAACCCCGAAGGGGTTGCCATGGGCATCAGCCCGTTCGTGCATGGCAGCGCTAAGCACACCGATATTATGAAAACCGAAGGGCTGAAGCAGGCGCTAAATAAATATGGTTTTGATGCCGCCTTTGGCGGTGCCCGTCGTGATGAAGAAAAATCTCGCGCCAAAGAGCGGATCTACTCATTCCGCGATCGCTTTCATCGCTGGGACCCGAAAAACCAACGTCCGGAGCTATGGCACAACTACAACGGACAGGTCAATAAAGGGGAAAGTATCCGCGTATTCCCGCTTTCCAACTGGACCGAACTCGATATCTGGCAATACATCTATTTAGAAAATATCGAGATTGTTCCGCTTTATCTGGCTAAGCCACGTCCCGTACTTGAGCGTGATGGCATGCTAATGATGGTGGATGACGATCGTATCGATCTCCAGCCGGGTGAAGTGATTAAACAGAGAATGGTGCGATTCAGAACGCTAGGCTGCTGGCCACTCACCGGAGCGGTAGAGTCTCAGGCACAAACGCTGCCGGAAATTATCGAAGAAATGCTGATCTCAACCACCAGTGAACGTCAGGGTAGGATGATCGACCGCGATCAGTCTGGGTCGATGGAGCTGAAAAAGCGCCAAGGTTATTTTTAAGGATTTGCTTGAAGAAATTAGCTGAGGAGCTAGCGTCATGAGCCAGATTATCAACCATTCGATTGCTGACCAAATCGCTGAGCAGGGCGGTGTGGAAGCCTATTTACAACTGCAACAAGATAAAAGCCTACTGCGTTTTCTCACCTGCGGTAGCGTAGACGACGGAAAAAGTACGCTGATTGGCCGTTTGCTGCACGATACACGTCAAATTTACGAAGATCAGCTCACTACGCTACACAGTGATAGTAAACGTATCGGTACGCAGGGGGAAAAGCTCGATCTGGCTCTGCTGGTCGATGGTCTACAGGCTGAGCGCGAGCAGGGGATCACGATTGATGTTGCCTACCGCTATTTCTCAACCGAAAAACGCAAATTTATCATCGCCGATACCCCGGGCCATGAGCAATATACTCGTAATATGGCCACCGGCGCATCTACCTGTGATTTGGCCATTTTATTGATCGATGCACGTAAAGGTGTGTTGGATCAAACACGTCGTCACAGCTTTATTGCCACGCTGCTCGGCATCCGTCATTTGGTCGTCGCCGTGAATAAAATGGACTTGCGCGATTATCAACAGGATGTCTTTGAGCAAATTAAACAGGATTACCTGAGTTTTGCAGAGCAGCTACCCGCTGATTTAGAAATCAAATTTGTACCGCTATCGGCGCTTGATGGGGATAACGTGGCGTCGCAAAGCACGGCGATGAGTTGGTATCACGGACCCACACTGCTGGAAATCTTGGAGTCTGTAGACGTTGTGCACGATGCTGAAAAACAGCCGCTACGTTTTCCGGTGCAATATGTTAATCGACCGAATCTGGATTTCCGTGGCTACGCGGGTACGTTATCTGCTGGCGTTATCAGCGTCGGGCAGGCCGTCAAAGTGTTACCGTCCGGCGTATCTTCGCGCGTTGCTCGCATTGTGACCTTTGATGGCGACTTGCAAAAAGCGGTTCCCGGTGAGGCTATTACGTTAGTTCTGGAAGACGAAATCGACATCAGCCGCGGCGATCTTATCGTCGCGGCGGAAGAGTCGATTCCCGCCGCACAGGGCGCTAGCGTGGACGTGGTGTGGATGTCTGAGCAACCGTTGAGCCAAGGACAAAGCTTCGACATCAAGTTGGGCGGCAAGAAAACCCGAGCGCGTATCGAAAGAATTCACTATCAGGTTGAGATCAACACGCTGACACAGCGAGCAGTTGAATCACTCCCGCTTAACGGCATTGGTTTGGTTGAACTGACCTTTGATGAGCCGTTGGTGATTGACAGCTATGCACAAAATCATGATACCGGTAGCTTCATCTTTATCGACCGCTTAACCAACGTCACCGTTGGCGCAGGTTTGATCCGTGAAGCTCTGACTCAACAACCGCTAGAAAGCGACACTTACAGCGCGTTTGAACTTGAGCTTAATGCCTTGGTTCGTCGTCACTTCCCACACTGGGGCGCACGTGATTTGCTGGGCGGTAAATAATGCGAAAGGATGTTTGAGTGACTGATATCAATTTATTTCAACAGGCTACTGAAAGTAACGCCGCCAACCCTGATATCGTCTGGCATGAGCATGCAGTGAGGCGCGAGGATCGCGAAAAACTGCATGCTCATCAAGGGGCGGTTCTGTGGTTCACCGGACTTTCTGGTTCGGGCAAATCGTCGATTGCCGGTGCTTTGGAACAGGCTCTGCACCAGATAGGGGTAAGTACCTACTTATTAGACGGGGATAATGTGCGTCATGGCCTGTCGCGCGATCTGGGTTTTAGTGACAGAGACCGCGTTGAGAACATTCGTCGCGTCGGTGAGGTGGCTAAGCTAATGCAGGATGCGGGATTGATAGTGCTCACCGCATTTATTTCCCCCCATCGCCATGAACGCCAATTAGTGCGTGAACTCTTGCCTGAGGGGCGCTTTATTGAGGTGTTTGTGGATACGCCGTTGGCGGTGTGTGAGCAACGTGATCCCAAGGGGCTCTACAAAAAAGCGCGTGCCGGTGAGATTAAAAATTTCACTGGAATCAGCTCGGTTTATGAAGCCCCCGAGCAGCCTGAAGTTCATTTAAATGGCGAACAATTAGTAACAAATTTGGTCGCACAAATGTTAGACGTTTTACGCCATAACGCTATTATCAAACCCTAGTTATTGTTGCTTGGAATTCATTCTTGGAGTGAATGCAACGATTTTTCAGGGTTGATATATGCTGATAAATGCCGCCAACATTCCCGCTGACAAGAAAACGTCATTGGATAAAGAAGAGCCTTCGTACGCCTTTGCTGGTGGCGTCTTGGGCTTTTCATTCTATTGGTTAGCTTTTGTTCTGCCATTTATCGTCTACGGCATGAATACGCCTTTCTTCTTGCTTTATACCTGGCCGTTTTTTTTAGCGCTGATGCCGATTTCTGTGTTATTAGGCATTGGCATTAATAAGCTGGTTTCAGGTCGACTGCTGTTCAGCGTGCCGCTGTGTGCCGTGCTCGTTGTGATGCTGTTTTGGCAAACCTTCACTTTACTGACCGGCTGGTGATTTCGCCGTTTAGACTCGTCAAACTTCAAATGGCATGCGCGTTAGCTATGTTGGATCACCTGAACTCACAGGTCAGCCTTGGGCGCTCACTTGCCGTGTGACTTAGCGTAAAAAGCCCGCACGATTCAAACTATTTTGATTCTATTGTTCAATATTCCCGCGGCGCTGCCGATAACCCAGAGATATTATAAAAATATATCTTTGGGGAAAGATATTATGGCAAATGTATCAATCACGATGGCCGTTCCTGCGGCGGGGAAATCACCGGCGCTCACTGGCAGTGGTGAAAGCGTTGGCAGCGGTAGCGGCAAAACCGTGGGCGCCAGCACTGCCGGTAGTGGTGGTTCAGGGCGTATTCAACAGCTCACCAAACAAATCCAAGAGCTACAGCAGCAGCTGCGCGATTTAGCCAACTCTGGCGGCTCGCCGGAAGAAATTAAAAAGCAGCAAGAGCTGATTCAGGCTCAAATTAAAGCGCTTCAGGCAGAGATTGCACGTATTCGTCAGCAAGAAATGGAGCAGGCTCAGCAAAATCAATTAGATAAAGTAGGCAAAACCGGTGATGGGGTAAACCGTCCAACCGATGAAAACCAGATCGATGTCTATATTTGATGCACTGATTTGCTAGTCATTCTCTAATGGAAGAGTGCCGTTCACTTCATCCTGATGTTGGGGGGAAGTACACCGATGGCGCCTCAGCGGTGTGCCAGCCCCATGTTTCTCGCTCTCTGAAACGTGCAGTATTATTCTTAGGGGGGCGGCTTCTTGAGCCGCTGGCTCAACGGTGATACTACGATTCACGGTTTTACATAACTTTTCCGCAACCTCTAGCCCGCTCGATTTCTTTCCTATGCTATTATGCGCAACTTGCCTTCCCGCTTATGCCCTGCATCTTGCAAATTGCAGGTGTGATGGGGAATAAATATTCGATATTGTCGTGGTGATAGATGACGAACTATCTGCATTTTCCTAGTTTTGACCCAGTGATTTTCTCCATCGGACCGGTCTCTTTACATTGGTATGGCTTGATGTATTTGGTGGGCTTTGTCTTTGCCATGTGGCTGGCAGTGCGCCGTGCTAACAAGCCGGGAAGCGGCTGGACCAAAGATGAAGTTGAAAATCTGCTGTATGTCGGTTTTTTGGGGGTCTTCCTCGGTGGCCGTATCGGCTATGTCCTGTTTTATAATTTCCCCCTATTTCTTGAAAATCCACTTTACCTATTCAAAGTGTGGGATGGCGGGATGTCATTCCATGGCGGCCTGATTGGGGTCATCGTGGTGATGTTAGTGTTTGCGTACCGCACCAAACGTAATTTCTTCCAGGTATCTGATTTTATTGCTCCATTGATTCCTTTTGGTTTGGGCGCTGGTCGTTTGGGTAACTTTATCAACGGCGAGCTGTGGGGACGAGTGACCACGGATACACCGTGGGCGATGTTATTCCCAAGCTCACGTAGCGAAGATATCCCTTTGGCGGCGAGCAATCCGCAGTGGCAAGAGATTTTAAACCAGTATGGCGTGCTGCCTCGCCATCCGTCCCAGCTGTATGAACTGCTGCTGGAAGGTGTGGTTCTGTTTATTATTTTGAACCTGTTTATTCGTAAACCGCGCCCAATGGGCAGCGTTTCTGGGTTATTCCTGATTGGCTACGGTGCGTTTCGTATCATCGTTGAATTCTTCCGCCAGCCCGATGCTCAGCTCGGTCTGTTCGATGGCGTCATTAGCATGGGGCAGATCCTTTCCATCCCAATGATTATTGCGGGTGTGATCATGATGATTTGGGCCTATCGCCGCCAGCCGCAGCAAAAAACTCTTTAAGCAACGCCGAAAGCCTGTAGCAGAAAAAACACTGCTGCAGGAATCAACAGTACAAACGTCGTGAGGTGACATGAAACAGTATCTGGATTTAATGAAAAAAGTGCTCGCAGAGGGAACACAAAAAGCCGACCGTACAGGAACCGGCACTGTGTCTATTTTTGGGCATCAGATGCGTTTCAACCTGCAAGAAGGCTTCCCGCTGGTCACCACTAAACGTTGTCATTTACGTTCCATCATTCATGAGTTGCTGTGGTTCCTGAATGGCGATACCAATACTGCCTATCTGCGTGAAAATAACGTCACCATTTGGGATGAATGGGCAGATGAAAACGGCGACCTTGGCCCTGTTTACGGTAAACAGTGGCGGGCTTGGGGCGCTGCTGATGGCCGCCAGATCGACCAAATCAGCAAGGTGATGGAACAGTTAAAACAGGATCCTGATTCACGTCGCATTATTGTTTCGGCATGGAACGTGGGTGAACTGGATCAAATGGCGCTGGCGCCTTGCCATGCGTTCTTCCAGTTCTATGTCGCTGACGGAAAACTGTCCTGCCAGCTCTATCAGCGTTCCTGCGACGTATTCCTTGGTTTGCCGTTCAATATTGCTAGCTATGCGTTGTTAGTGCATATGATGGCACAGCAGTTGGATCTCGAGGTGGGTGACTTTGTTTGGACTGGCGGTGATACCCACCTGTACAGCAATCATATGGAACAGACTCAGCTCCAGCTAAGCCGTGAGCCTCGAGCGTTGCCTAAGTTAGTGATTAAGCGCAAACCTGAATCCATCTTCGACTACCGTTTCGAAGATTTCGAGATTGAAGGTTACGATCCGCACCCAGGGATTAAAGCTCCGGTCGCGATTTAGTTTCATCGCTCCGTTCAATAAAGCGCCAGCCACCGAGCTGGCGTTTTTTTATCTTATTTATCTTCGCTTTTCCTCTCCTTTTTCATACTTCCAGACGACGTTGAGCAGTGTTTCGCAAATCTTCGTGCAAGTTACATCGATAGCTCAAATCGTCTGCGGCGGGCATTCCTGAAGTTGAGCGCTGCGCTTTTCTTTCTTATCAGGACCGCTAGGGTATGCCTATCGGTCATGACACAGGAAAAGACAATGGAATGCTCACGCATGAGCGGCTTTACTTTGCTGGAAATGATGGTGGTTATGTTGCTGGTCTCCAGTATGGCTGTGTATGGCTTACACGGATTCAAACAACAACGGATGGCGCTACAGCTTGAACAGACTAGCCTGCAACTATTGGCATTTTTACAGCAGGCTCAGCAACGTGCTTTTGCCGAAAACAGCACGGCTCAAATTGTGGTTGATGCTTCGCAACGGAGCGTGAATGTTAAAAATACTGCACGGCGTTTTACACCCTCTACGCCAGATATTTCTATCGCATCCCAAATGAGCAAAAGTGCAGGGTTTTACGGCATACGGAATAATGCGATGGGTGGACATATCGAATTGAGCAGCGAAGCGGGAACGGTAAGCGCCATTTGGTCGGCTCAAGGACGGCTACGTTTGTGTGCTCAGCCTAAACGCCTGCTGGGAATCCCATCATGCAGCTAAACTCTCAGAATGGCATGACGCTTCCCGATGTGTTGGTGACTTTGTTGCTCTCAAGCGTCGTGCTGTTATCAACCAGCCAAATATTGGTCATGCTACGCGCTGGCAGTATTAAAGCTCAGCGTTGGCAGCAGATGCAGGAATCCATTACTCAGCTTTTAGATCGTATTGATAAAGATCTCACTCGGTCAGGATTTTGCGCTCAAGGATGTTCAGTGCCGAAGCCAATGATTGCTAGCACTGGTGGGGAGCCAGCAAATTCGTGTTTGATCGTGTTCTACGATCTAGATACTAACGGGCGAATCGATCTCTCTTCTGCTGCTACTGCAGATTCATTCGGTTATCGCTTACGCAATGGCGCTTTGGAAACGGCGCGAGGCATCCAGCAATGTTCGGGAAATGGGTGGGACAAAATCACGGATGAAAAAGAGATTAAGGTTTCGCTTTTCAACGTGGTTCCGCTGTATCGCGGGTATGAAGTACAGCTCGCGCTACAGCGACTAAAGTCGCCTTTTACTGCCGTACAGCAAACGCGATATATACTGCCAGAGAATGGGCGAATGGTTGAAAAATGAACTTATCTAACCGCCATGAAAATAATCAGTCAGGCAGCATGCTATTACCCTCGGTGCTTATGATGTTGAGCTTGTCACTCTTAGTCGTTGGTGCGCAGCAGGGGCGTATAGAACATCAGGTACAAACTCTCGCCTACCAACGGCAGCTAAAGACTGTGCGTCAACAGGTTGAATCAACGCTAAGTCAGGTAATCGCGAACCATGAATGGCCAAAACCACAAGTGGATAGCTGCCAGAGTTTTTCATCCGTGACGGTATGTTTTAAATCCATCACCGCCGAGCTCGGCATTGTGTGTGCGGTTGTACAGACGAAAACCTATGCGGCGCAAATCAGGCGATTTAGCTATGTAACATCGCGGGTGACGTCACAGGGCACGACGCGTTTGCTACGACTTACTACCGGGTGGCTCGATTATTCTCCGCTAGGATTTGAAAGCCTATGTTAGCCGCGATAGAGCAGAAGACTCATAGCCAGTCTGGTTTTGGTCTGATTGAAGTGATGGTGAGTATTCTATTAGTCTCGGTTGGATTTTTGGGGTTACTCAACTATCAACAATGGATGGCGCGATCGCAAATCAGGCTATGGCAGCAGCAACAGGCATGGCAATGGAGTGAACAGGCGATAACGCTGCATCGGATGGGGGTATCCAATGCTGAAATACCCGCGCGGCTCGCTTTGCCCAATACGTGGTCGATAGTCGTCACGGCGCGGTCGCAGTTTGAGTGCGAAGTCATTTCAGCCAGCATTCGAGCACCGTTGAATATTCAGGCTCAGCTTGAAAGGACAATCTGCAGTCAGTTGATGGAGTAAGTCGCGGTTGTTATTCCCTGAGCTGGCGTGAAAGGCTAAAGTGTATACCCCGTCATACTTCAAGCTGTATGCGCATTGCCTGTATTGTTGGAGAACGCATGTTTACTGTTTATCACTCGAACCAATTGGATTTGCTCAAACAGCTGATTGCGGCGCTGATTGAAGGACAACCTTTGCAGAATCCTTTTGAGCCGGAAGTGATTTTGGTACAAAGTCCCGGTATGGCGCAGTGGCTCCAAATGGAGTTGGCGAAACAGTTTGGTATTGCTGCCAATATCGAATTCCCTCTGCCCGCGACGTTCATCTGGAACCTGTTTACACAGGTCATGCCCGGCATTCCCAAAGAGAGTGCTTTCAGTAAAGATGCCATGACGTGGAAACTGATGTGGCTATTGCCGAAAATGCTGGAGCAAGAAGCGTTTGCGCCGCTGGCGCGTTATCTCTCTGACGATGAGGATCGCCGTAAACATTTCCAGCTTGCGGCGCGTGTTGCTGACCTTTACGACCAGTACTTAGTGTACCGCCCTGAGTGGCTACAGATTTGGGAGCGCGGTGAGTATGTAGACGGTCTGGATGAGTCACAGCAATGGCAGGCCCCACTGTGGGTGGCGTTGAAAGAATATACCGCCGAGCTCAAACAGCCTGAATGGCACCGCGCTAATTTATACGAAAAATTTATACAAACCTTAGAGCAGGCAACAGAATGTCCGCAAGGGCTGCCTAAACGTGTCTTCATCTGTGGGATTGCCGCGCTGCCACCGATTTATTTAGATGCTTTAAAGGCATTAGGTAAGCATATTGATGTGCACCTGATGTTTACTAACCCATGTCGCTATTATTGGGGCGATATTCAAGACTATGCGTTTCTCGCCAAACTACAGACCCGGAAACGTCGTCACCATATTCAACGGCAGCAGGAAATTAGCCTCTTCCGCGATCCTCAGAGCGCGTCTGAGCTATTTAAATCAGACGGTGAACAAGACCTCAGTAACCCTCTGCTAGCGTCTTGGGGAAAGCTAGGGCGCGATCACATGTATCTGTTGGCGCAGCGCGAGCCGCAGGAAGTACATGCTTTTGTCGACTTGACGGAAGATACACTTCTGACGCGTATTCAACGCGATTTGCTTGAGCTGGAAGACCACAGCCAGATAGTCGATAGCCCAGAGCACCTAAACAGCAGCAGTGGAAAACGGCTATTAGAGCGGGGAGATCGCAGCATTAGCGTAAACCTTTGCCACAGCCCTCAGCGTGAAGTTGAAGTTTTACATGACAGACTGCTGGATTTATTTGCGGAAGATCCTTCTCTGACTCCGCGCGATGTCATCGTGATGGTTGCGGACATCGACAGCTATACGCCATTTATTCAGGCGGTGTTTGGTAATGCGCCGCGTGAGCGCTATCTGCCTTTTGCTATTTCTGACCGCAGTGCGCGTCAGGCACATCCAGTAATACAGGCTTTCTTGACGTTGCTTGAGCTACCTAACAGCCGCTTTACCTCTGAGCACGTTTTAACTTTGCTTGAAGTACCTGCTCTGGCCGCACATTTTGGCATTAGCGAAGAGGGATTACGTCGTTTACGCCATTGGGTTGATGAGTCTGGGATCCGCTGGGGGTTAGACGATGACAATGTGCGTGCGCTGGATCTGCCCGCGACGGGGCAGCATACGTGGCAGTTTGGTTTAACCCGCATGTTGCTCGGTTATGCAATGGATAGTCGCTGTGGCGATTGGAACGGGGTGCTACCTTATGATGAATCCAGCGGGCTTATAGCAGAGTTAGCCGGTCAACTGGCTGATTTGTTGATGAGGCTCAGCGTGTGGCGCACGCGGCTTAGCGGCGAATATCGAGTTCAGGAGTGGCAGCCGCTATGCCGTGAAATCCTTAACGAGTTCTTTGAGCAAGATAGTGAAACCGAGGCGGTTCAGGTTCTCATTGAGCAGCAATGGTTGAAAGTGATTGGTTATGGCATTAGCGCGGAGTATCCCCAGGCGATACCTATCTCAATTCTGCGCGATGAATTGACATCACGTTTAGACAACGAGCGAATTAGCCAGCGTTTTCTGGCTGGGCCGATAAACTTCTGTACTCTTATGCCAATGCGTTCCATACCCTTCAAAGTGGTATGTCTGCTCGGCATGAACGATGGCATTTACCCGCGTACTATTGCGCCATTAGGTTTTGATCTGATGGCAAACAAAGTACAACGCGGAGATAGAAGTCGCCGAGACGACGACCGCTATCTGTTTCTTGAAGCGCTGCTGTCAGCACAAGAACGTCTTTATATCAGCTATATAGGGCGTTCTATTCAGGATAATGCGCCGCGTTATCCATCGGTATTGGTCAGTGAGCTGATGGAATATATTGCTCAAAGCCACCATTTGCCGGGAGACGAGACGCTGGACGTCGATAGCAGCGCGAAGCGAGTAATGGAATATTTGCAAATTCAGCACCCGCGAGTGCCTTTTGCCTCCGAAAACTATGCCGTGGGAAGTGAAAGCCAAAGTTATGCGGCTGAATGGTTGCCTGCTGCTCGACGTAGTGGTGAAGCACATCAGGAGTTTGCTTTAGCGTTGCCGCTAGAAGAGTTTTCGACGATTACGCTAGATGAGCTGATTCGTTTTTACCGTCATCCGGTACGCGCCTTTTTCCAGATGCGCCTTGGGGTCAACTTCGTTTTAGAAGAAACCGAGCTACCGGATGAAGAACCTTTCACGCTGGATAACCTCAGCCGCTATCAGCTCAATAGTCAGCTCTTGAATCAGTTGATTGATGGCGATGAGGCTGAGACGTTGTTCCGCCGTTTTCGCTCTGCGGGTGGCTTGCCATACGGTGCCTTTGGTGAGCTCTATTGGGAAAAACAGCAGGAAGAAATGGCTGAGGTTGCCGCAAAGGTAAGAGAGCATCGGCAAGCGGGGCGCAGCATTGAGATTGATTATATGCTGGGTGGCGTGCGGTTAACCGGTTGGCTACAGCAGGTACAAGACAACGGTTTGGTACGCTGGCGGCCTGCGATCCTGGGGGCGGTAGATGGTATGGCTTTGTGGATTGAGCATTTGTTTTATTGCTTCAGCGGTGGTGAAGGCGAAAGCCGGTGTTTTGGTCGCCAAAACTCGGCGTGGCATTTTGCGCCTTTATCACCCAAAGACGCTGAAAAAGCGCTATTACCACTGATTGAAGGTTATCGCCAAGGTCGCAGCTGTCCTCTTTTACTGCTGCCTAAAACCGGTTGGGCATGGCTGAGCGCCTGCTTTGATAAGGATTTAGGTATGGTCGATTGGGATGAGCAAACCCAATCGAAGGCACAAATGAAACTATTGTTAGCATGGCAGGGCGACCAGCGTGTCATGGGAGAGGGATCTGATCCTTATATCCAGCGCGTAATGCGCACCATGGATGAGACAAAAATGCGCGAAGTTCAGCAATGGGCGGAGCAGTATTATTTGCCTATCGCGCGGAATAATCTGGATTGATGGTGGTCAAACACCGGTGTTTTTGTCAGACCGAATTTGCGTGAGCGCTTAGTCTGTCTTAACGTGATGTCTATTCGCTGCTGAGACGGTGTATCAATGGCATTATTTTTCGGCTTTTTGGGGTAAATGATGGTTAGGTTATTCATGCGCAGGCAGTTTTCATTCCTGACGGTAATGGTATTACTGTTGATGAGCACATCGCTTTTATGGTCAACGGCGAGCACGGCCAAGACTGAGCCTGCCGGATGGCAAGCCTTGGCTGAGAAAATCGATAAGAGCGCCAGCGATCCGCGTTTATATCAGGCTATTAAGCTAGATAATGGGATGAAGGTGATTTTGGTATCAGATAAAGATGCGCCTAAATCGCTTGCGGCATTAGCGCTGCCGGTAGGCTCACTGGAGGATCCTAATTCACAGCTCGGTTTGGCTCATTATCTTGAGCATATGGTTTTGATGGGCTCGAAACGATACCCACAGGCCGATAACCTTTCCGAATTCCTGAAAAAGCATGGCGGTAGCCATAATGCCAGTACGGCCTCCTATCGCACGGCGTTCTATCTTGAGGTCGAAAACGATGCGCTGTCGCCAGCCGTTGATCGACTCGCGGATGCTATTGCTGAACCTTTGCTTGATCCAGTCAATGCCGATCGTGAGCGTAATGCCGTCAATGCTGAGTTAACCATGGCGCGTTCACGCGACGGTATGCGTATGGCTCAGGTTTCAGCCGAAACGCTAAATCCCGCTCATCCGAGTGCGCGTTTCTCTGGTGGTAACTTAGAGACGTTGAGTGATAAACCCAACAGCAAGCTGCACCAAGAGTTACTGTCGTTTTATCATCGCTACTATTCCGCTAACTTGATGGTAGGCGTTATTTACAGTAACCAGCCGCTCTCCAGTCTCGCCAAGCTCGCGGTCACTTCTTTTGGCCGTATACCTAATCGTGATGCAAGTGTGCCACCAATTACGGTGCCAGTGGTTACGCCGGAACAGCAAGGGATTATTATCCACTATGTACCGGCTCAGCCACGCAAGATGCTGAAAATTGAATATCGTATTGAAAACAATAGCGCTGCGTTTCGTAGTAAAACCGATACGTATATTGCTTACCTAATTGGTAATCGCAGTAAGAATACGCTGTCTGATTGGCTGCAAAAACAGGGGTTGGCGGAGTCTATTGGCGCAGGTGCCGATCCGATGGTCGATCGCAATGGTGGCGTTTTCTCTATTAGCGTTTCGCTCACCGACAAAGGTTTAGCCGAGCGTGATCGCGTTATTGCTGCTGTATATGACTATTTAAAACTGCTGCGTGAACAGGGTGTGAAGCAAAGCTACTTTGATGAAATTGCGCATGTACTCGATCTAGATTTCCGCTATCCGTCGATTACCCGTGACATGGATTACATCGAATGGTTGGTGGACAACATGCTGCGAGTGCCAGTGCAAAATGTGCTGGACTCGTCATATCTAGCGGATAAGTATGATCCGCAGGCGATCACTGCCCGTCTGAGTAGTATGACGCCAGAGAATGCTCGTATCTGGTTTATCAGCCCTGATGAGCCACATAACAAAACGGCTTATTTCGTTGATGCTCCGTATCAGGTCGATCGCATCACAGCGAAGCAGTTTGCTGATTGGAATAATTTAGAGCAACGTATTTCGCTGTCATTACCCGCGTTAAATCCTTACATTCCTGACGATTTTTCACTTATCAAACCGGTTTCTCCGACGCTGACAAAACCGGAGATCGTGCTCGATCAACCGGGATTGCGTGCTCTGTATATGCCGAGTCGTTATTTTGCCGATGAGCCAAAAGCGAATATTACACTCTCCTTGCGTAACAAAGTGGGGAGCGACGGCGCCAAAGAACAGGTCATGTTTGCACTGACGGATTATCTCGCCGGCATTGAACTAGATCAGCTGGCCTATCAGGCCTCAATCGGTGGTATTGGTTTTTCGACGACCTATAATGATGGGCTAACCATCAGCGCTAGCGGGTTTACACAACGTCTGCCACAGTTGTTGACCACCTTAGTTGAAGGTTATGCCAATTTTGATGCCACCGAAGAACATTTGGAGCAGGCGAAGTCTTGGTATCGTGAACGCTTAGATTCTGCTGAAAAAGCCAAGGCGTTTGAGCAGGCGATGCAGCCGATTCAGGCATTATCTAACGTTCCTTACACCGAACGCAGTGAGCGACGTGCGCTGTTGGATAAAATTACGCTAAGCGATATCAAAAACTACCGTAGCCAGCTCATTGAAGGTGCAACGCCGGAGCTGCTGGTGGTGGGCAATATGACCGCCATTCAGGTGAAAGCTTTGGCACAAAATATCCGTGCCCAGCTTAAATGCGGCGGCACACTCTGGTGGCACGGTCAGGATGTGGTCATTGAGCATAAGCAGCTTGCCAACCTACAGCGGGCGGGGAGCAGCACCGATTCTGCGTTGGGGGCGGTCTATATTCCAACGGGTTACGATGAAGTGCAGGGAATGGCGCGCAGCAATCTGTTGAGCCAGATCATTCAACCGTGGTTCTACGATCAGTTGCGGACTAAAGAGCAGTTGGGTTACGCGGTGTTTGCCTTCCCATCCTCAATGGGTAATCAATGGGGTATCGGTTTCCTGCTACAAAGCAATAATCAGGCTCCAGCGTATCTGTATGACCGCTATCTCGACTTTTATGCACAGGCAGATAAACGCCTGAAATCGTTAAAAGAGGCGGATTTCAATCAGTACAAGCTCGCGTTGGTGAATCAGCTACGCCAGCGTCCGCAGACGTTAGATGAAGAGGCTGGACGCTTTGCCAATGATTTTGATCGTGGCAACTTTGAATTCAATACGCGCGAAAAGTTAATCAAACAAATTGACATGCTTAAACGTGAGAACATTGTGACGTTCTACCGTCAGGCGGTGATTAAACCTCAGGGAATGGCGCTGCTATCACAGGTGCTCGGCAGTCATGCGAAGGGGCACTATGCCGCACCAAAAGGCTGGAAGACCTATGCAAACGCCTCCGCGTTGCAGCAAACTCTGCCAGTTAAGGTTGCGCCGTAATGATTCAAGCACAAACGCTAGATGCTCTGGCGCTGCCACTGATTGGGGAGCGCCTTATTGAGGCCTCAGCCGGTACCGGCAAAACGTTTACTATCGCTGCGCTGTATCTGCGTTTGCTGTTAGGACTTGGAGGGGAGAATGCCTTCCCTCGCCCCTTGTCTGTTGAAGAAATTCTGGTAGTAACTTTCACCGAAGCGGCTACGGAAGAACTGCGTGGGCGTATTCGTAGCAATATTCACGAATTACGCTTGGCCTGTGTGCGTGGCAGCAGTACAAATCCTTTGTTATCTGATTTACTCGATTTGATTGATGACAAGGAAGATGCTGTCAGCCAGTTATTGGCAGCCGAGCGTCAAATGGACGAAGCGGCGATTTATACCATCCACGGTTTTTGCCAGCGGATGCTCAGTAACAATGCGTTTGAATCAGGCATCTTATTCCAGCAAACGCTATTGCAAGATGAACTGCCGCTGCGTCGACAGGCATGTGCCGACTTCTGGCGTCGCCATTGTTACCCGCTGCCGCTGAGTATTGCTGCGGCTATCAGCCAAGAGTGGAGCGGTCCTGAACAGCTATTGGCTGATTTACAGCCTTACCTACACGGTGAATTACCCGCGCTGCGGCAGGCTATCGCTGACGATGAAACGTTGACTCAGCGTCATCAGCAAATCATTGAACGCATTGATGCCGTAAAAACACATTGGCGTGAGGTTGCAGGCGAGATCGAAAGCCTGATTGTGGATTCTGGCGTGGATAAGCGCAGCTATAGCAGTCGCTTTTTGCCCAAATGGCTAACCACCGTCGGCGATTGGGCTACATCGGAAACGCGGGACTATCAGCTTCCTGATGAACTCAAACGTTTTGGACAAAATCTTCTGCTGGAGAAAACCAAGAAAGGGACGCCTCCGCAGCATGCGTTATTTGTGGCTATTGACCAACTGCTCGCAGAGCCGCTATCGCTGCGCGATTTATTGTTGTCTCGAGCGTTAAGCGAAGTGCGTACTAGCGTGCAGCAAGAGAAACGCCAGCATGCACAGCTCGGCTTTGATGACCTTCTGAGTCGTCTTTCACAGGCGTTAAATCAGTCTGGTGGTGATGTATTAGCTCAGGCGATTAGAAAGCGCTATCCCGTTGCTATGATTGATGAATTCCAAGATACCGATCCACAGCAATATGGCATTTTTCAGGCTATTTATTTACAACCCCAGAGTGACAAACAACCGGACTCAGCGCTGTTGCTGATAGGCGATCCTAAACAGGCTATTTATGCTTTTCGTGGTGCCGATATTTTTACTTATATGTACGCGCGCAGCGAAGTGAAGCATCACTATACGTTAGGAACAAACTGGCGCTCATCACCTGGAATGGTGTCGGCGGTCAATCAGGTTTTCTCTGCGGTTGAATCCCCATTTCTTTTTGCCGATATCCCCTTTTTACCGGTGTCCGCAGCCAAGAAAAATCAGGCTTTGCGTTTTGAAATAGCCGGCGATATTCAAAAAGCCATGCATATATGGCTGCAACCGGGGGAAGGCTGCGGCACAGTGGAATACCAACAGTCTTTGGCGGCGCAGTGTGCGGCGCAAATTCGTGATTGGTTAACGGCAGGCCAGCAGGGAAAAGCGCTGCTTTACACTGACAAGAAGGACTCACAGGGGCGTGAAATAGCTAAGCCGGTTGAGGCGTCAGATATCACGATTCTGGTGCGTAGCCGTGCAGAAGCTGCATTGGTTAGAGATGCGCTAAGCGCGCTGGCAATACCGTCTGTTTATCTCTCCAATCGAGACAACGTTTTTCAAACCCCAGAAGCTCGCGATCTGCTTTGGTTATTACAGGCGGTTCTGGCTCCTGAGCAAGAGCGTCTGTTACGCAGCGCCTTGGCGACCAGTCTGATGGGGCTGAATTCACAGCAGCTCAATGAGCTTAATCAGGATGAGCGTCTATGGGATGAGCTGGTGGATGAGTTTGACGCTTACCGCCAACAGTGGCAAAAGCAGGGCGTATTGCCGATGCTACGTGAGATTATGGGGCGTAGGCATCTGGCTGAGAACCTTCTCGCGAGCGAGGGGGGAGAGCGTCGTTTAACCGATGTGCTGCATATTGGGGAACTGTTGCAGGAGGCGTCGCTTACGTTGGATAGCGAGCCAGCACTTCTACGTTGGTTGGCTCAACAAATCGATAGCCCTGAGGTTCAATCGGAAAACCAGCAACTACGTTTGGAAAGCGATCGCCATCTGGTACAGGTGGTGACGATTCATAAGTCGAAAGGATTAGAATTTCCTATTGTCTGGCTGCCATTTATCGGCAGTTATCGGTTGCAAAAACAGCCGCTTTATCATGACCGAGACAGTTTCAATGCGGTTCTCGATCTCAACTATAGCGACGATGCGGTTAAGTTGGCAGAAGAGGAGCGCCTTGCAGAGGATCTCCGCTTGCTTTACGTTGCGCTTACGCGCTCGGTTTATCACTGTAGCCTCGGGCTTGCACCGCTGTTTTTAGGCGGGCGCAAGAAGCAAGGGGAAACCGATGTCCACAACAGCGCTATCGGACACTTGCTACAAAAAGGCGAGCCCGGCGACGCAGCAATGCTATTTGCATGTCTTGAGCGCTTACAGAACGACGATATTCAGGTCACCACGGTTGAGGCTCAAGATGGCTCTCCGTGGGTAGCGACGATGCAAGAAGCACAAGAACTGCAGGCTAAACTTTTCACTCGCAAGATGCAGGATGACTGGCGAGTCACCAGCTATTCAGGCTTACAGCAGCACGGCAGTTCCCAATTTTTGGATCTGTTACCCAAGCTCGATGTGGATGCGGTAGGGGAGTCAGAGGTAGAGAGTATACCTGCGCTCACACCGCATACTTTCCCTAAAGGCGCCGCTCCGGGGACGTTTTTACATAGCTTATTAGAGCCGATGGATTTCACTCAGCCCCGTGATATCACAGAGTTGACTGAGCAGGTGACGCAACAGGGGCTGAATACTGAGTGGGTTCCTGTGTTAGATAGCTGGCTGGACGCTATTCTTCGCGCTCCATTAGCAGAGAGTGGACCGTGTTTAGCGCAGCTTGCGCCAAGCCAAGTGCAGGCCGAGCTACAGTTTTATTTGCCGATTGAACAGTTGGTACGCAGTGCTGAACTAGACGCTTTAATTAAGCGTTACGATCCACTTTCAGCACAGTGTGCGCCACTAGATTTTCGACAGGTGCGCGGCATGTTGAAAGGCTTTATCGATTTGGTCTTCTTCTGGCAAGGGCGTTTCTACGTGCTGGATTATAAGTCCAATTGGTTAGGCGAGGATGCGAGTGCTTATACACAAGAGGCGATGGTCGCCGCTATGGCTGAGCATCGCTACGATTTCCAATATCAGCTCTATTCATTAGCATTGCACCGTTATCTGCGTCACCGTTTGCCAAACTACCAATATGAACAGCATTTCGGCGGCGTTTTTTATTGCTTCCTGCGTGGTATGACGCCAGCTCAACCAGGGCAAGGCATTTTCCATTGCCGTCCTGATGCGGCGCTGATAGACGGTATGGATAGGCTGTTTGGCTATATTCCGGAGGGGGAAGCACAATGATTTTTGATCTTCTGCAACGGATGGGAGAGCAAAACCAGCTTCGTTCTCTGGATGTTCAGTTTGCTCGCCTAATGGCTAGCCAAGGGCAGCCATATCTGGCTTTAGCCGCGGCATTGGTGAGTCAGGAAGTTGCTTCTGGACATGTTTGCTTGCCTTTGAACCAGCTTAGAATGGATGCGTTAGCGGCACAGTTCCCAGACTTTACCGATGATCTGAAAACGTTGTTTGGCGATATGG
The DNA here is from genome assembly GCF_001816025.1 of Hafnia sp. HMSC23F03. Lineage (NCBI taxonomy): Bacteria > Pseudomonadati > Pseudomonadota > Gammaproteobacteria > Enterobacterales > Hafniaceae > Hafnia > Hafnia sp. HMSC23F03. The sequence continues at coordinate 18,909 of NZ_KV824190.1, read as the reverse complement.
ATGAGATGCAATGGCAGGCATTATTGCTGGCAGAGCCTGAGGTCAGCGATGGAGGCTATGCGGCTCCGTTGGTTTTGCAAAATCAACGTTTGTACCTACAGCGCTTGTGGCAGGATGAAGGCGTCGTGGCGCAGTTTTTTGCCGCTTCAGATTTGCCACCAGACGAGAGTGAATCAACGCTACCGCCGATTTTATCCCAGCTGTTTCCGTCGGCAAATTCTGCCGATGAGATCAATTGGCAGCAGGTGGCCGCTGCCGTTGCGGCTACACGAAGAGTGTCGGTTATTTCAGGCGGTCCAGGCACGGGGAAAACCACGACGGTGGCGAAGCTGCTTACCGCTCTGATCCGCTTGCATCCACGCCAGAAGCTACGTATTCAACTGGCAGCACCGACGGGAAAGGCGGCAGCACGGCTAACCGAATCCTTAGGCGCGGCTATTGAAGCGCTGAACTTGACCCCGAACGAGCGTGAATCTATCCCACAAGAGGCTTATACGCTGCATCGCCTGCTGGGCGCTCAACCTAATAGCATTCGTCTGCGTTATCATCGCGATAATCCACTGCATTTGGATGTGCTGGTGGTGGATGAGGCTTCCATGGTTGATTTGCCGATGATGTCGAAGCTTATCGCAGCGCTGCCATATAGGGCGCGCTTGATTTTATTAGGTGACCGCGATCAGTTGGCTTCAGTTGAAGCGGGAGCCGTATTAGGCGATTTGTGTCGCTTTGCCGAGTTTGGTTTTCGCCCTGCGCGTGCTCAAGAACTCTCTACGCTGTGCCAGAGCGTAATTCCTGAAGGCGCTGAGGCACCAGATATTGCCGTTCGTGACAGTATTTGCCTGTTGAGAAAGAGCTACCGTTTTGATGCCAATTCTGGCATTGGTCAGTTGGCGACGGCGGTGAATTTAGGTGATACCGCGCGCGCGCGCCGTTGTTTTGATGGGCAGTTTTCTGACATTGCATGGATACCGATGACCAAGGATGAGGATTACTCTACGCTTATCCAAACCTGCGTTGACGGTTATCGCTCGACGCTGCAATTAGTCGCGAATATGGCCGATGCCGCTGACGTTCTCGCCAGTTTTTCGCGTTTCCGATTGCTGTGTGCGCTACGCGAAGGGCCTTTTGGTCAGACGGGACTCAATGAACGTATCGAGTTGGCGTTAGCTAAGGCCAAACTTATTCATAAGCCGACGCAGGCACACCAGCGCTGGTATAGCGGAAGACCCGTTATGGTCACGCGCAACGATAGTTCTCTTGGGTTGTTTAACGGCGATATTGGTATTGCGCTTGCCGATTCGGCGGGGAATATCCGCGTGTACTTCCAATTACCCGATGGTTCAATCAAATCCGTTCAGCCTAGCCGCTTGCCACAAACGGAAACGGCCTATGCGATGACGGTGCATAAATCACAGGGTTCTGAATTCGAACACACGCTATTGGCGCTGCCCGCTGATTTCTCGCCGATAGTCACCCGTGAGTTGCTCTATACCGCGATAACGCGTGCCAAGCAGCAACTGACGTTGTTCAGCAGGGATAAAATTTTGCTGACGGCGATCCGTACGCCGACGCTGCGTCGAAGCGGTTTAATGGAGCGAATGATGCAGCCCGCTTGATCAGCGGGCCGCGAGGAATGTTTTAGGATAGATCGGCGAGCAAGATCTTGGAGCGGCGCTGGTAGTTGTAGAGTTCTTGCTTTTGAAGCGGTAAAACATCAACTTCGGCAGGTGTAAAGCCTCGTTCCTGAAACCAATGAATGCTGCGGGTAGTCAGCACAAAGAGTTTCTCCAGTCCCATCTGCCGTGCTTGCGCCGCGACGCGCTTAAGTAGCGCTTCGCCTCGCGATGAACTGCGATAGTCAGGATGAACGGCGACACATGCCATTTCACCAATACGTTCTTCTGGGAAGGGATAGAGCGCAGCGCAGGCAATGGTGAGATTGTCTCGTTCAATGATCGTGAACTGATCGATTTCACGCTCTAACTGCTCGCGCGAGCGGCGTACCAAAATGCCTTGCTGCTCAAGCGGACGGATGAGTTCTAAAATGCCGCCGATATCGTTGATATTGGCACGGCGAATTTGCTCTGCGCTTTCCATGACGATCTGCGTGCCGATGCCGTCGCGTGAGAACAGCTCTTGCACCAAAGCGCCATCTTCCTGATAACTAATCAGATGACTGCGACCGACTCCGCTACGGCAGGCTTTAACTGCACCGCGCAGAAAACGGACAGTGCCGGAGTTATAATCGCCAGACGCTTCCAGCTTTTCGATGCGCGTTTGCGCTTCGTTAGGCAGCAATTCTGACATGATACTGCCATCTTCATCGATCACGCCCTGAGAAGAGCAAAAGCCAATGAGCTTTTCTGCTTTCAGCTTTATGGCGAGCTGAGTGGCGACCTCCTCGGAGGTCAGGTTGAAGCTTTCGCCGGTAACTGAAACAGCTACGGGGCCCATCAACACGATGGCACCGTTGTCGAGTTGACGGTGGATGGCTTCTTCATCGATCCGGCGAATACGCCCGCTGTGGCAATAGTCTACGCCATCATCCACGCCAAGCGGCTGAGCGATAATAAAGTTTCCGCTGACCACATTGATATGTGCGCCTTGCAGTGGCGTGTTGTTGAGACTCATCGACAGGCGCGCTGTAATATCCAGTTGCAACTGACCCGCTGCCTGTTTAACCAGTTCTAGCGTTCGCGAATCCGTCACACGAGTGTGTTTGTGATAAATAGGCTCATAGTGGTGTTCATTCAGATTGCTATCGATCTGCGGGCGAGCGCCATACACAACCACGAGCCGGATACCCAAGCTGTGTAATAGCCCAATATCATTAACAATATTGGCAAAGTTTTCATGCTCAATCGCCTCTCCACCTAGCATGATGACGAACGTCTTGCCGCGATGAGTATTGATATAGGGTACTGAGTGACGAAAACCCTGAACCAGTTCGGTGCTGCGCTCCTTCATGAAACCCTCTGAATTTTTATTCGCTAAAACTGTATTTTTATTCTTTATTGCGAATAAAGGCAAGTGTGAATTTTATGTAAATTCAAGTGATGAACGAGATTAACGTCGCCATCTGTAAAACTCCGTTAAGCATTTTCTAATGACAGCACTCCTCTGATTCGATAAAGTTTTGCCCTAAAATTTGTGCGGGAGCGTTCTACTCCGCTGTTTTTGGCTATTTTATTTGGGATTGCATGACAAACTCGAACCATAATCTGACTCGTCGTCGTCTGTTGCAGGGTGCTGCAGCTACCTGGTTTTTGAGCGTAAGCCGGGTAGGTTTTGCTGCGTCTGCACAGGTGATTGCTGTGAGGGTATGGCCATCGTCAACTTATACTCGAGTGACGCTGGAATCGAAAATTCCACTGAAATATAAACAGTTTGCATTAACTAGCCCTAATCGCATCGTGGTGGATATCGAAGGTGTTCACCTTAATAGCGTATTGAAAGGGATTAGTAGTCAGGTGCAGTCGGGCGATCCCTACTTGAAAACGGCTCGCGTAGGGCAGTTTGACAAAAATACTGTGCGTCTGGTGTTAGAACTTAAGCAGGAAATCAGTCCTAAGCTGTTTACCCTTGCGCCTTTTGCCGAGTTTAACAATCGCTTAGTTGTTGATCTCTACCCAGCTAAAGGTTCTGTGGCAGAAGAGTCAGATCCTTTGCTCGCATTGCTGGAAGATTACAACAAAGGTGATTTAGGCAAGAGCCTACCGCCAGAGGGGCCACAGAAAGGGAAAGCAGGGCGCGATAGACCGATTGTTATCATGCTGGATCCTGGTCACGGCGGTGAAGATCCCGGCGCAATTGGTAAGAACAAAACTCGCGAAAAAGATATTGTGCTGAAAATTGCGCGCCGTTTGAGTGCGCTAATTAAGAAACAGCCGAATATGCGTGTCTATATGACGCGTAACGAAGATGTGTTTATCCCACTTAAAGTACGCGTGGCTAAAGCGCGTAAACAGCGTGCAGATTTGTTTATTTCGATTCATGCAGACGCCTTTACCAGCCGTTCGGTGCGTGGCTCATCGGTGTTTGCACTTTCAACCAAAGGTGCGACCAGCGCGGCAGCTAAATTCTTGGCGCAGACGCAGAACGAATCGGATGAAATTGGTGGTGTAAGCCGCAGTGGCGATCAGTATCTTGACCATACTATTTTTGATTTGATGCAGACGGCAACGGTCAACGACAGTTTGAAGTTCGGCAAAGAAGTGCTCAAGAATATGGGGCGAGTGAACAAACTGCATAAAAACAGCGTTGAGCAGGCTGGATTTGCCGTGCTTAAGGCTCCGGATATCCCTTCTATTCTGGTAGAAACTGCATTTATCAGTAACGTGGAAGAGGAACGTAAGCTACGTACTAGCGCGTTCCAGCAACAGGTTGCAGAGTCTATCTTGGCAGGCATTAAAGCTTATTTTGCCAATGGCGGGGAGTTGGCGAGGAGATAGCTGTTCGCTATTGCTGGGGGATATCGTTCGTCTGGTATTACGGCGAAATGTACACGATGCCAGCGAGATTTGGAGTGCTGACCACTCAAATTTTAGATATAAAAAAACACCCGCTAAGGTGTTGATTTACTTCAGTATGAAAATTGGTTGCGGGGGCCAGATTTGAACTGACGACCTTCGGGTTATGAGCCCGACGAGCTACCGGGCTGCTCCACCCCGCGTCCGACATACTGTTTTTTCTTCTTTCTTCTTTCGTTCTTTTTTTTTCTTTCTTAAGTCAACTTTCTATGAAGTTGAAGTTGGTTGCGGGGGCCAGATTTGAACTGACGACCTTCGGGTTATGAGCCCGACGAGCTACCAGGCTGCTCCACCCCGCGTCCGGTTACTACTTTTATTTTTATATACTGCTATGTACTTCTTTTTCATCGGTTTGGTTGCGGGGGCCAGATTTGAACTGACGACCT
>NZ_KV824190.1:0-13974 GCF_001816025.1 Hafnia sp. HMSC23F03 | reverse complement strand
GACGAGCTACCGGGCTGCTCCACCCCGCGTCCGATGAGGGCGAACTATACACTCGATAGAATTTGATGCAAGAATTTTTTGACAAACATCACTCATTTATCAGTTTGATGCATGTTTTTTAATCATGCAGAGCTCTTTTTAATCGATATTGCCGACTTATCGTTTTTTTAGTGGGGAGAATTCCTTTCAGGCGGCGGGTTTGTTATCGTGCGGCGGTGGTTATTTGGTTTCTAGAGAGCGTGAGATGAAAGGTCGTTGGGGACAATATGTAGTAGGTGGACTGTTGGTTGCGTTGCTGGCGGGGTGTTCGTCCCGTCCAACGGATAAAGGCCAGCAATATAAGGATGGGAAGATTAACGATCCATTAGAGCTCGTTAATAGGCCGAACGCAAAAGGAAAACCGGTTAACGGAAAGGATTTCGCCGATCAGCTCACCGCAATCCAGCGGGCTTCGCCTTCTCTCTATAATAGAAACAACGATACTTTCCAAGCGGTCACCAACTGGCTACGTGCGGGAGCCGATACGCGTCAGCTTTCCCAGTTCGGGTTGAACGCCTACCAGATGGAAGGTATGGATAATTTTGGTAACGTGCAGTTCACGGGCTATTACACGCCGGTGATTGAAGCGCGCTACACACGTCAGGGCGAATTCCAGTATCCGCTCTATCGTATGCCGAGCAAAGGCAAGAACCGCCGTTTACCGGAGCGTTCTGCTATCTATTCCGGAGCGTTAGATAACCGAAATCTTGAAATCGGTTATAGCAATTCGATTATGGATAATTTCATGATGGAAGTGCAGGGTAGCGGTTATGTGGATTACGGCGATGGTCGTCCGTTAACTTTCTTCGGTTATTCCGGCAAAAATGGCCATGCCTATCGCAGTATTGGGAAGGTGTTGATTGACCGTGGCGAAGTTGCACGCGAAGAGATGTCGATGCAGGCAATTCGTAAATGGGCTGATAGTCATTCTGCGGCTGAGGTTCGTGAGCTACTGGAACAGAATCCTTCTTTCGTGTTCTTTAAGCCAGAAATGTATGCGCCAGTGAAAGGGGCGAGCGGTGTGCCTTTAGTGGCTAAGGCCTCCGTGGCTTCCGATCGTTCGCTTATTCCAGCAGGGTCTACGTTGCTGGCAGAAGTGCCACTATTGGATAACCAAGGCAAATTTACCGGAAAGTATGAAATGCGTTTGATGGTGGCTCTGGACGTGGGCGGGGCGATTAAAGGACAACACTTCGATATCTATCAAGGTATTGGGCCAGAAGCAGGCCATGCGGCTGGTTTCTATAATCACTATGGCCGTGTCTGGGTTCTGAAAACGCCACAAAGCGGTGGACCGCTGTTCAGCGCGTATAATCGGTAATAAAATCATCTATCGTAATGACCCCCTCTTTCTCTGATAACGAGAAAGAGGGGGGGATCAAGAATTTCTAAGGTAATAAATCCAATGACAGCATCTTTTTCCGACGCTTATCTGCAGCGCTTTAGCGGTATCGCTCGTCTATATGGCCAGCATGCGTTGGGCGTTTTCTCTCAGGCGCACGTATGCGTTATCGGTATTGGTGGCGTGGGATCGTGGGCGGCAGAGGCGCTAGCGCGCACAGGGATTGGTGCTATTACGTTGATCGATATGGATGATGTCTGCGTGACGAATACCAATCGGCAGATCCACGCTTTGCGCAGCAATGTCGGGCAGGCGAAAACGGAAGTGGTGGCCGCGCGCATTCGCGAAATTAATCCAGAGTGCCAAGTGACCTGTATCGACGATTTCATTACTCCAGATAATGTTGATCAACTGATTGATAATCGTTTTAGCTATGTCATTGATGCTATTGATAGCGTGCGTCCTAAAGCTGCGCTGTTGGCCTATTGCCGCCGTTTTAAGATCCCGATTGTCACCACCGGTGGTGCGGGTGGACAGATTGATCCTACGCGGATAGAAGTTGCCGATCTTGCCAAAACGATTCAGGATCCTTTGGCTGCTAAACTGCGTGAACGCTTGAAGAATGATTTCAACGTGGTGAAAAACAGCAAAGGGAAGCTGGGAATTGACTGCGTATTTTCGACGGAACCGCTGGTATACCCACAGCCTGACGGAAGCGTATGTGCTTCGCGTAGCACGGCTGAAGGGCCAAAACGGATGGATTGTGCTTCAGGTTTTGGTTCGGTCACGATGGTGACGGCAACGTTTGGTTTTGTTGCCGTCGCTCATGCGATTAAGAAGATGTTAGCGAAAGCCGAGCGTGAGTTGGCGTTATAGATAGTTTTGCGCGATATTTTTGATACCCGCAGCCAGCGAATTTAAACCGCTGGCACGGGATGAGCTCAGCTGTTCTAAAATATTAAGCTGTTGGAATAGCGTAAGCGGATCGTTGTCTATAATTTGCTGTGGCGTTTTGCCTTCAGCGCCGGTCAGTAAAATAGCCAATAAGCCTTTCACAATTCGGCCATCGCTATCGCCGTAGTAGTGCATCGTCCCATCCTCAAGCAACTCTCCGCCCAGCCATACCTGATTTTCACAGCCTGCCAGTTCGGTCTTTTGTTGCTTCAACTCTGCCGGCAGTGGCGGTAATTCCCGCGCCAGCAGAATGATTTGGCGGTAGCGTTCTTCCCACAGCTTCAGTGCATCAAAACGTGCGATTAACATCTCAGGGGTCAATGTGCGGCCAAAAGAGTGTGGGGCGATCATGAGAGATCCTCGTCGTTCAAGATAGATAGTGCGTAGTTTACCGCTTTTACTAATGCAGTAACGTCTTCTGGCCGATTATAAGGCGCAAACGAGGCGCGCAGGGAACCTGTGATGCCTAATGCTTGAATCAACGGTTGAGCGCAGTGCTGACCAGCCCGAAGAGCGATGCCTTGCTCTGCCACTAACGTGACCAAATCGCTGTGGTGAACTCCCGCAATATTGAAAGCGAGCAGCGCAGAATTTGGGGCGCGGTAGCTGGTAAAACCGGTTATCTGCCTGAGCTGCCGTTCAGCGTCTTCTGCTAGCGCTACGCTGTAGGTTTCTGCGGCGTTTAAATCAAACTGCTGTAGCCACTCTAATACCGCTGAAAATCCGATAACTCCGGCAATATTGGGTGTCCCTGCTTCGAAACGATGGGGGATGGCTTGCTCCGTAAAACCGTCAAACCCAGCTTTAGTTAGCATTTTTCCGCCACCTTGCCATGCGTGCATCTGCTCTAGATATACGGTTTTTCCGTACAACACGCCGACACCCGTCGGGCCATACATTTTATGAGCAGAAAAAGCATAGAAATCAACATGGAGTTCGCTGACGTTCAGCGGATGATGAACCACCCCTTGGGCTCCATCGATCATCACCGGCGTACCATTCTGATGGGCGAGCTGTAACGCATAGGCAAGATCGGGACAGCCGCCGGTAACGTTCGACATTTGCCCTAAGGCCATCAGTTTCGTGCGAGGTGAAAGCAATGCAGGTAGCAGGCTTAAGTCCGGCAGACCCTGGGCATCAACGGGAAGTTTGATAACGTTGGCATCGCACTGTTCAGCCACCATTAGCCAGGGGATCAGATTCGCGTGGTGCTCAGCTTCGCTCACTAAAATTTCGTCACCGGCGCGCAGAATTGGGCGTAGGTAACTCTGCGCCACCAAATTAATCGCCTCGGTGGTGCCTTTGGTCCAGACGATATCATTGGCACTTGGCGCATGCAGAAGTTCGGCAACGTGCTGACGTGCTGACTCATAGCGCTGAGTCAGGCTGAGAGCCGCTTGATGCTGGCTGCGGTGAACGGTAGCGGCACTGCCAGCGTAATAGTCCTGACTCGCGTTTATCAACGCCTGAGGCTTGAGAGCGGTGGCGGCGCTATCGAGATACACCGCATCATGTTGCTGGCTATCGCCCGTGGCGAGAGCAGGAAAGTGGCCGCGAAAGGCTAAATAATCGAAGGATGTCATGCGGAATAATTCCTCGTTGCAGGCCGCTTTGTTATTGAGCCAGATGATGGTACAGCAAGATTAATCTGAATAATCCGACAGTTTTCTGGCAAAGCTGAAATAGCTTGTTATGCTTTTAACTACTGGCAAATGAATGTGCCGGAGATAAAAAGAGCGTTAGTAGCGCATTTTAAACTGCAAGGAGTAAATCATGAAGAAATTAGGTGCTGTTTTATCCGCCGTGATGTTTACCTTCGTACTGGCTGGGTGTTCAAGCAATTATGTCATGCACACCAACGATGGTCGCACCATTGTGAGCGATGGTAAACCTCAGGTGGATAACGAAACCGGAATGATTAGCTACAAAGATGCTAACGGCAATCAGCAGCAAATTAACCGTAACGACGTAAAAGAAATGACAGAGAGTAACTAATTAAATTTTTCTCAATCAACGTCGTAGCACGAAAAAACGCTGGCCTAGGCTGGCGTTTTTGCTAAAAAAAAGCACCGCAATTTGCGGTGCTACTAATCACTATGGACAGACAGGGTAAATGTACAGGAAGTGAAAAAAAGAGTAGCAGAGCTACTATGTCTGAAATCGTCAGACAACTTGCAAACACAACATCACAACCACAAAGCCAAAAGCATTCAGGAACTCAATCCACAAACACTTTTTCGTTCCGGCTCGGGAAGTGGCGCCACTATAGGTATTTGCTGGCCTATCCTCAACGGACAATTTATAATGGCTCGGATAAAAAAAACTAATGGGTAAATAAACGGTTAATTATCTGCAACCGTTTGATAAAAAGTGGCCAGCCATGTCTAAACGATTACCACCACTAAACTCACTGCGCGTGTTTGATGCGGCAGCCCGACATCTCAGCTTTACCAAGGCTGCAGAGGAGCTGTTCGTTACTCAGGCGGCGGTCAGTCATCAGATAAAATCATTGGAAGATTTCCTTGGGCTGAAGCTATTTCGCCGGCGTAATCGTTCGTTGCTCCTGACGGAAGAGGGTCAAAGTTATTACCTCGATATCAAAGAAATTTTCTCATCTCTTAACGAAGCCACGCGCAAACTACAGGCGCGCAGTGCAAAAGGCGCATTGACAGTCAGTTTGCCGCCAAGCTTCGCTATTCAGTGGCTTGTGCCTCGTCTTTCAGGTTTTAATACGGCGTATCCTGGTATCGATGTGCGCATTCAGGCTGTGGATCGCGAAGAGGGTAAATTGGCTGATGACGTCGATGTCGCGATTTTTTATGGTCGTGGGCATTGGCCAGGGCTGCGCGTAGAGCGTCTCTACGCTGAATATTTGCTCCCGGTTTGTTCACCACAGTTATTATTGAGCGAACATCCGCTAAAAGATCCGGCCGATATGGCTTATCATACGCTTCTGCATGATACGTCGCGTCGAGACTGGTTGGCTTACACCCGTCAATTAGGGCTACAGCATATTAATGTTCAGCAAGGCCCTATCTTTAGCCACAGTGCCATGGTGGTTCAGGCTGCGGTGCATGGCCAAGGCATTGCGTTGGTCAATAACGTGATGGCACAGACTGAAATTGAGGCCGGCCGGTTGGTTTGCCCATTTAACGACGTATTAATCAGCAAAAATTCGTTCTATTTGGTTTGTCAGGATAGTCAGGCGGAGCTCGGCAAAATTGCGGCTTTCCGCCAATGGATCCTTGCTCGTGCTGCCAGCGAGCAGGAAAAATTCCGTTTTCGTTATGAATCTTAGTTATTTTTTGCAGGCAGTTAAAAGCGGCGTACAGCGGCTTAATGTAAGGTAATCGGGATGAGTAGTCGTTCAATGATGATTTTTGCCGCGATTAGCGGTTTTGTTTTTGTCGCACTTGGGGCATTTGGCGCTCATGTATTGAGCCGCACCTTAGGCGTGGCGGAAATGGATTGGCTGCATACAGGATTGCAGTATCAGGGGATTCACACGCTGGCGATTCTAGGGTTGGCAGCCCTAATGCAACGTCGTAAGAACCTATGGTTTTATTGGAGCAGTGCCTTATTGGCATTGGGCACTGTGTTGTTTTGTGGAAGTCTTTATTGTCTTGCGCTGTCGCATCTTAAATTGTGGGTGTATATCACGCCTATCGGCGGCGTTTGCTTTTTAGTAGGTTGGACCTTGATGCTTGTTGGGGCCCTACGCATGAGGAAAAGGGCGGAACGCCATGAATAAATTAGCTTTATATTGCCGCCCAGGATTCGAAAAAGAATGTGCAGCAGAAATTACCGAGAAGGCTGCCGCTCTGGAAGTTTTTGGTTTTCCTAGAGTTAAAGAGAACAGTGGTTACGTAACGTTTGAATGCTACCAGCACGAAGATGCCGATAAGCTTGCTAAGAATCTGCCTTTTCGCGAGCTGATTTTTGCTCGCCAGATGATTGTGGTGGGCGAGCTGCTGAAAGATCTGCCAACCGATGACCGCGTGTCGCCGATTGTTGGCATGCTGATGAACGTGGTTGAAGGTGCGGGAGAACTGCGTGTAGAAGTGCCTGATACCAACGAAAGCAAAGAGCTGATGAAGTTCTGCCGTAAGTTTACGGTTCCGCTGCGTGCTGCGCTGCGTGAGCAAAAGATCTTACTGAAGAATGAAAACGCGCATCGCCCCGTGGTACATGTGTTCTTTATCGCGCCAGGCTGTTGCTATGTGGGGTATTCCTACAGCAACAACAATTCGCCGTTCTATATGGGAATTCCTCGTTTGAAATTCCCCTCTGATGCACCGAGCCGTTCTACGCTTAAGCTAGAAGAAGCGCTGCACGTATTTATTCCACACGATGAGTGGGATGAGCGGCTAGCTGGGGGCATGAAGGCCGTCGATTTGGGAGCTTGTCCAGGGGGCTGGACCTATCAGCTAGTGAAGCGCAGCATGTGGGTGCATTCCGTGGATAACGGTCCAATGGCACCTAGCCTGATGGATACCGGTCAAGTGACTCATCATAAAGCCGATGGTTTTAAATTCGAGCCACCACACACTAACGGCGTTGATTGGCTGGTCTGTGACATGGTCGAGAAGCCAGCCAAGGTGTCTAACTTAATGGCTCACTGGCTGGTTAATGGCTGGTGCCGTGAGGCGATCTTTAACCTCAAATTGCCTATGAAGAAGCGTTATGAAGAAGTGAGCCAAAATCTGGCGATTCTTGCGCAAACGCTAAAAGATAATGGCATTAATGCACAAATTGCAGCGAAGCAGCTCTATCATGATCGCGAAGAAATTACGGTGCATGTGCGTCGAATTTGGGGCGCAATTCCTGGTCGCCGAGACGAGCGTGAGCTTAATCGCCGGATGCAGCTAAAGAATAGCCATAACGGCTAAGTGATTTAGTCAGCATTTCTCTGATGCACGATAGGAGCCGAAAGGCTCCTTTTTGTTAGGTGAGCTGAATGCCACTGCTTTATGTGTAACTGATAACTTAAGGTAATCTCAGTTGCTGCAAATTGCCGCTGATGGTGAGATCCGTTTGCAACGTGGCCACTTTCTTGCAAAGTTCGGCTTGTTCGCGATGTTCTTCCAGCTTTTTTCGCCATTTACTCGGCACGTTTTCAATCTGTTCAAAAATCGCTGAGAGTGAGCCAAACTCATTTAGTAGCGTAGCCGCTGCTTTGGGCCCTATACCGGGTATTCCAGATATCTTGCTGCTGCTGATCCCTGCCAGTCCCCAATAGTCGGTGAGCTGTTGAGGCTCCACGCCAAACTCTTTTTTTACGAAAGGTAAATCGAGCCAGCGTTTTTGAAAATAGTCGCGGATTTGAATGGTAGGCGCTAACAATTGGCAATAGCCTTTATCAGTCGAAACGATAGTGACCTGATGTCCAGTTAGCGCGATTTTTTGAGCCAAAGTAGCTGCGAGATCGTCAGCTTCGTTACCAGCCGAGTGCCAACTCTGCACGCCAAGTTTAGCGAAGGCCTCTCGGATAGCTGGCATTTCCGCCGCGAGGTTTTCAGGCATAGCACTGCGGCCCGCTTTGTAATCGGGTAATGCCTGATGACGCCAACTGTTATCCCGATCGTCTTCATCGAAAACCGCTACTGCATGTGTGGGTTGGCTATGAGCCAATAGCTGTTGCAACGCATGCTGGCAGGCAACAACGCAGGGGGAGCCTTGGACGGCATGAATACGGCGAATGAGATTTAAGGCATCAACGATCAGAAGGTGTATTTGCATGGTCATTACTGATGATCAGAGAAAATGGGCGGCATTCCACCGCCCAGAGTGTTAGTGATGATTATTTGATAATCTCATAACAAGGTACATAGGCGGTTCCCGGCAGTTTCATACGATGCTGCGCGACAAAGCCTTGTAGCAGATGATCCATGTGCTGCATCATCTTAGCGTCACCGTGAATTTTAAACGGGCCATGTTTTTCAATTTCGGCGATGCCTATTTCTTTCACATTACCCGCCACAATCCCTGAGAAGGCTCGACGTAACGATGCGGCTAGCTGCTCTGGAGGTTGATCTGGGTACAGATTGAGATCGGCCATATTCGCGTGCGTTGGCTCAAACGGCAGCTGTAAGTCTGGCGCAATCTTTATCGACCAGTTGAAGCTGTAGAAGTCTCCGGTTTGACGACGATTCTCCTTCACCTTCGGCATTGCACGTTTCATCTGGCGAGCGACTTCAGCCGGATCGTCGATGATAATGGTGTAATGTTTACGCGCAGTTTCGCCTAGCGTGCTCATGATGAATTCATCAAGTACGCGGAAGTAATCTTCGCTCTCTTTTGGTCCAGTCAGGATCAGCGGTAATACCTGATCTTTGTTTTCCGGATTCATCAAAATGCCGAGCAGATAGAGTAATTCTTCCGCAGTACCCACACCGCCAGGGAAGATGATGATCCCATGACCAAAGCGAACAAAGGCTTCTAGACGTTTTTCGATGTCTGGCATGATCACCAGTTCATTCACCAAAGGGTTTGGTGGCTCAGCCGCGATGATGGATGGCTCGGTCATACCGATAAAGCGACTATCTCTGTAGCGTTGCTGAGCATGACCCACGGCGGCACCTTTCATTGGCGCTTCCATGGCGCCCGGCCCGCAGCCAGTACAGATGTTTAATTCGCGCAGTCCCAGTTGATTGCCGACTTTGCGAGCATAAAGATATTCGATTTCGTTAATCGAGTGTCCACCCCAGCACACAATCATATTGGGTTCTTCACCCACGTGTAGCGCTCGGGCGTTGCGCAAGATAGAGAACACCATGTTCGTAATGTGAACGGGATTTTTACTATCGAGATGAGGGTAGCGGCCATTACTGCTCATCTGTCCGTTAACGAACAAAATATCTCTCAGGACGGCAAACAGGTTGGCCTGTAGCGAGCGGATGATTTGTCCATCAACAAAAGCATCTTCAGGCGGATTGACCAGCTCCAGTTTTACGCCACGTTCGCGTTGTAATACGTTGATATCAAAACTTTCAAATCGCGATAGAAGCTCAGTGCTGTTATCGGTTTGCGCGCCAGAGTTGAGTACGGCGAGGGAGCAGTTGCGGAATAGACGGTATAAATCGCTGCTTGCTGTACGCTTTAGCATGTCAACTTCAAGCTGCGACAACAAATCCATAGACCCAAGCGGGCTGATATGTGTAATCAAAGTCACTCCTATACATCTACCGATGCGGTTACCGCGTTTGTATCAGGATTAGCATGCCTGTTCAGTGAATAGGCAGTTAATTTCCGTTGTTCCTGACACGTTTTGCAATGGAATTAATGAGCTACTTTATCTTCTACATTATCCTTCAAAGCTGGCGTAAAACTAGCGTATCAACCAAGCAGGTATCTTGATTCATCAGTAGTTTATTGTGGTACAACGCGTTTTACGCCCTTTAATCACCTTACCGTTGTCTTTTGGATTTTGCCAATACTCTTACGTAAGAGTAGGTAAGCTTCTGCGATTTTTGCGAAGCTTATTGGCGAACCAGTCGGCCTTTTGGTGCAACGAACGGAGTATTTGTGCGCCAAGGGTTGATGTCTAGGCCTCCGCGACGGGTATAACGGGCATACACGCTAAGCGTTTCTGGCTGACAGAAGCGCTGAATATCGCAAAAAATGCGTTCAACACACTGTTCATGAAATTCGTTGTGATGACGGAATGACACCAAATAGCGCAGTAATGCTTCGCGATCGATTTTTGGACCACGATACTGAATCATTACGGAGCCCCAATCAGGCTGATGGGTAATAAGGCAGTTGGATTTTAACAGGTGGCTCACCAATGTTTCTTCAACGATAGCCTGCTTGCTAGCGGCGTTTTTAAGGAGTTCAGCGTCAAATTCGTAGTGGGTGATTTCAATATCTTGATGATCGATACATTCGCCGTCAAATGCTGCGATGGCTTGTCCTTCAACGCTATCAAGCGACATTAACTGCACGCTAACGTTGCCCTGTGCACAGTGTGCCAGATCGCGCTGTAACGTGGTTTGTACTTCATTCCAGTCTGCAAAGCGTGTCTGGTTGAAGCTGTTGAGGTAAAGCTTAAAACTTTTTGATTCAATCAGATTGTGGCTGAAGGCATCCAGCTCAACATTGGCAATGGCCACTTGGGGCAAGCCTTTGGCATTGAGCCATGACAGCTCATACAGCGTCCAGATGTCGCCACCGTGAAAAGGTAGAGTTTCTGGATAAAGTCCTAACGGCTCACGGTTCATACTGCGAGGAACCGGCTGGAGCAAGGTTGCGTCGTATTGATCGCGGTATTCGGTTGCTTTGCCAAGGGTTAAGCCGGAGAGCGCCTTGTGATCTTGGTATGACATTATGTGGCCTATGTTTGAATAAGAACGGTACAATCAGCAGATACTTTATAGTTTACCTGAGTGAGAGAAAACATGGTGCATGATGTTTCTGCCGCATTAGCGGAGTTTACCCACCGTTTTATCAATGTTTGGCAGAATGAAACCGGCGATTTTCCTTATAGTGAAGCGCTATACGGCGTCGCTTCGCCCTGCGTTGTTCGCACCGATAGCGAGAAAGTCTATTGGAAAGCGCTGTTGGCGACAGCTCCCGACGGATTAAATGGTATTTCCCGTGCTTTGGACATTCAATTGCATAAGGATATTGTTCCCTTCTTTACCTCACAATACGCCGGTGATATGAGCGCCACGCTGGGTGATTTGCATCTGGATTTGGTTCAGGTGTGGAGTGAAGATGATTTGCAGCGTTTGCAAGAGAATCAAATTGGGCATCTTGTGACTCAACGCCGTTTGAAGCTATCGCCTACATTGTTTTTAGCGACTACAGATTCAGAGCTACAGCTAGTTTCCCTCTGTAACCTCACAGGCAATGTTTTGCTGGAGCAGTTCGGCAGTAAACAGCGAGAAGTGCTGGCTGAATCGTTGTCGGAGTTCCTTTCTCGTTTGCAACCAGTCATCAAAAAGTAAGGTTGGCTTACACGCTTGCCCGTTGCCGTGTGAGAGATCTCTCACACGACGTGTAGGATATATCGCTTATTCATGCAGACTTTGCGTAAGTTGATTTTAAATTGTATTTGTATATCAACTGGTTATATTTTTTATTTGCTGTTTTTCACCGTGTAAGCCATCTGTGAGCCTTAAAGCCTCATTGTTTTAAGGGAAAGAATCAGCGATATTAGTTTCACCGGAAGGGAAGACGGTTGGAGCAGGACACATCAGGATGATGTTGCTTCAGGAAGGAGCGAGGACACACTCAGGAAGAGTGATAAAGGATGTGCCACAGGATGTTGGCCAAGGACACTTCAGGATTGAAGTAAAGGACACCTCCAGGACGGAGATTGAGAGCCAGTTAGGATAACAGGCGGGTCAGGAAGACTGAGGAACAGCATCTGGATGATGCAGGATGAAACGTCAGGACGAAAGTGGGACGAGACGACGGATTGTCGGGAAATGGATAGCCATACGGAAAAGTTTTCATGGATGAGCAGGGAGCACAATGAGTAGCTGGATTGCTATAAAACGAACCGGGCGTACTGTGTAAACAGTACGCCCTTTTTCTTTGCCTATACATAATCGTTATATCCCGCAGTGCCCTATCAAGAGTGCCTATTGGGGGGAGCTCCCTTCAATGCTATCCTTTGCCCCCATTTTGTATCCCGCCTGTAGAGATGAGTGAGAAAAGCATGAGCGAATACGCTAAAGTCAGACAACATTTGCTGCAAATAGAGCAACAGTTGGACAGTTTACATCTGTCTCAGGAATGTGCGCCTGATGCTCAGGCTTTTGAAAGCAAAGAGCCTTTTTGTGTAGATACCATGGCTCCAGAGCAATGGCTGCAATGGATATTGCTACCACGCATGTTTGCGTTGCTAGATAGCCAATCGCCGTTGCCACGTCGTTTTGCAATTGCCCCTTATTTTGAAGTCGCGTTTAAAGAGCGTCTGCTGGAGGTTCAGCCGTTAATCGTATTGCTTCAGCAGTTGGATGACATGCTGAATCAAGAAGATGCTAATTGATGCTTAATATTATTTATCAGGACGAACATCTTGTTGCGGTCAATAAGCCTGCGGGCTGGTTAGTTCATCGCAGTTGGCTTGATCGCCATGAAACGGTATTTGTCATGCAAACGCTGCGTGACCAGATTGGTCAGCATGTATTCCCCGTGCATCGTCTAGATCGGCCGACATCCGGCGTATTGCTGATGGCGCTATCTAGCGAGGTGGCACGTATGCTGTCTGAGCAGTTTGAGCAGCGTGAAATGAATAAAACGTATCATGCAGTGGTGCGAGGCTATTTAGAAGGTGAGGCGGTTGTTGATTATGCCCTGACACCTGAGCTGGATAAGATCGCAGATAAGTTCAGCGATCCTGATAAAGCACCACAGACGGCTGTCACTCACTATCGTTCCTTAGCCACGGTGGAAATGCCGGTTGCGGTAGGTAAGTATCAAACCGCGCGCTACAGCTTGATTGAGCTAAAGCCGGAGACTGGCCGTAAACATCAGCTACGCCGCCATATGGCACATCTGCGCCACCCGATTATTGGCGATACCAAACATGGGGACCTACGCCAGAATCGCGCTATGTCTCAGCACTTTGCCTGTTCCGGTTTGATGTTGCATGCCAGTGAGCTGTGTTTAGAGCATCCGATTACCGGAGAGCCGCTTTGCCTACAGGCTGGGCTCGACGATCGTTGGCAACGAATGATGGCGCATTTTGGTTGGGAAGAGTATCTCCCTGACCTTGAAAGGGTTGAGTTTCTCGAGAGTTACGGTCAGGATGAGTAAGACAACGTCGGCGTAAATTCTTACTAAAAGGGAAAGCATTATGGCGCAGGTTGGCATTTTTGTTGGAACGGTTTACGGCAACGCATTGATGGCTGCAGAGGATGCCGAGAATATCCTCAAAGCACAGGGCCACGATGTGAAGTTGTTTGAGGAAGGAACGCTAGAAGAGTGGCAGTTCTACCGCAATCATTATGTATTGATCGTCACGTCAACGACGGGGCAAGGCGATTTACCGGATTCTATCTCACCGCTGTTTCATTCGGTGAGAGATAACGTGGGCTACCAACCAGAACTGCGCTACGGGCTGATCGCGCTAGGAGACAGTAGCTACACCCATTTCTGTGGTGCTGGCCATCAGTTTGATGAGTTGCTGCAAGAGCAGAAAGCGACGCGTATCGGCGAGCTTCTTGAAGTGGATGCCCAGGTAGATGCAGAGCCTGAAGTTGTTACAGGGCCGTGGGTGGAGAAGTGGGGGTTATTGATACAGTAGATTGTAGGTGGGGCTTGATTATGTTCCTACAGTGTAATATTCCGCCCGCCAGTCCATACCGCGCGTCATTGATACACTGTGTGTAATATTCCGCCCGCCTGTCCATACCGAGCTTCATTGATACATCCATGAAGGCGTACGGGCAGAGACCACCAGCGCGTGGTCTCTGCACTCGCGCGCTTTTATTCGAGATGCCATCTCCGCTCCGGTTTGGAACGCTAATCCTCTATGGGATTGTAGTGAAATGTTTCGACCGCCTATCAATGACGGTATTTACATGGAACCTCAGTTGAAGGCGTCCGAGCCGGGTGTGCCTGCGCACACACCCGGCACCCGTGCGCTTTTATTCGAGACGCCATCTCCGCTCCGGTTTGGTATCGCC
>NZ_KV824189.1:0-1193 GCF_001816025.1 Hafnia sp. HMSC23F03 | reverse complement strand
TCGGTATTTCCACAACCGCAGTATCTAATGCTTTAGCGAAACTGAAGCATCACTTTGACGATCCCTTGTTCCTAAGAGATGGATTGGATCTTTCACCGACAAAAATAGCCCAAGAACTATTTACATCATTACAGGATGACGTTGATAAGTTAGTCAACAACGTGAATTCATTTGGCCAAAATGATTATTTTAATAAAATTGCGATCCATTGTTCCCCCTACATCTCTGTTCGACTGCTGCCAAAAGTATCGAATGCCATATGGCATAAGAATCCCAATTGCGAAATCATTCATAGAAGCAATTTTTCTGACGCTAAAAATAACATCCACGGTGTCAGACTGCGGATGAACGACCTGTTTTTCTCTCTAAAACCTAACTCTAGTCGCTCAATGATTTGTATTCCCGTTTTAGAAGAACCTATGTATCTGTTCTGCACCACACAGCATCCAAGAATGGATAAGCTCATCGACGGGGATTTCAGCGCTGAAACATTTGTCACGTTTGAAACCCCCGATGACAAATTTACTCAGCAAAACTTTGAGATTCGGCAAGCACTCGGTGAAAATACAATATTGTTAAAGAGTGATTCTTACTTTGCATTGCTGTCGATTATCGAGAACTCTGAAAAATTGGGGGTCATGCCAAAATGGTTATATGAAAAGTTTTCGCATTCGTTCAATGTCACAGCTCTAGATCAAGGAAACAAAATACCATCATCAACCATACATTTGATCTATGATAAATCATCCTCAGTCTCAAATATTGCAGATGATATTATCTCTGCTTTATCATAATAGTTATTATTTTATTTATAGCTTTTATTAAAAAAATTGACTGAGGAATAATTCGATTTTATATTTAGAGGCAGCCATCATAGGGATTAGTATCAATTCAGTTCTGTATCATAAAATAAATCAGCCTAAATGATTAGGCTTTAAATATAACTATAAGGAAATTTCAATGTTGTTTACGAAAACCGCCAGATTTTTATTTTTCTCTTTTACCCGCTTAACCACTACACCAGCAATGACTGTGGATGGCTCAATTAAAATGAGAGCTAAGATCTCAGAGATGCCATGCAATCCGTCTATTTCCTATACTCGATTGGACTAAGAGTGAGTACGTTATGGACGGAAAAAAATTAGACCTAAATCTCTTACCTATTTTTATTGAAATATTTATTCATCAAAGCA
>NZ_KV824188.1:185634-233304 GCF_001816025.1 Hafnia sp. HMSC23F03 | reverse complement strand
CCTTCGCCAGTGGGCTCATGGAAATGCATTTGCTGACTGGCGAACGAAATATTTCACTGCAATCCCATAGTCACCGCAATCCCATAGGATATTGACGTTCCAAACCGGAGCGGAGATGGCGTCTCGGATAAAAGCGCGCGAGTTGAGAGCCCCCGCGCAGCTGATTGGCGAACGAAATATTACACCGGAGCCTCATAAACGTCAGGCGAAAGAAACAATACCCCGCGGCCACATCAACGGCAGACGAACAAAATTCCCCCACTTCCCATCCCCCACAAATAACCTGTATACTTATACAGTCATCAACTCCAATATTCTTTTTATGCGCAAAATCATTCATGTCGATATGGACTGCTTTTATGCCGCAGTCGAAATGCGTGATTTCCCTGAATTACGCGATGTTCCGCTGGCGATCGGTGGTAGCCGCGATCGCCGTGGCGTCATTAGTACGGCGAACTATGCAGCGCGTAAATTCGGGGTGCGTAGTGCCATGCCAACAGGGCAGGCGCTGAAACTTTGTCCCCATCTCACGTTGCGGCCGGGGCGCATGGATGTATATAAAGATGTCTCCAATCATATCCGCAGTATTTTCCAGCGCTATACGTCTCTGATTGAGCCGCTGTCGCTTGATGAAGCCTATCTTGATGTCACAGACTGTACTTTATGTCATGGCTCGGCCACGCTGATTGCAGAGCAAATCCGTAAGGATATTGCAGCAGAGCTGGATCTCACGGCATCTGCCGGTATTGCCCCAATCAAGTTCTTGGCAAAAATAGCGTCAGATTTAAATAAGCCAAATGGCCAATACGTGATCACACCTGCTCAGGTTGATGAGTTTATCCTTCAACTACCGCTGAAAAAGATACCCGGTGTGGGCAAAGTGACTGCGGCTAAGCTGAGTGAGCTTGGGCTGAATACCTGCGCTGACGTGCGCCGTTATAATTTGGCGGAGTTATTGCGCCGTTTTGGTAAATTTGGCCGCGTCTTATGGGAGCGCTGTCATGGTCAAGATGAGCGCGAAGTAATGCCCGACCGTTTGCGTAAGTCGGTCGGCGTTGAGAGAACGCTGTCGGAAGATATTCATCGTTGGGATGAATGCGAAGTGTTGTTGGAAAAGCTGTATGAGGAGTTGGAGCGTCGTTTGCGTAAAGTACAGCCTGATCTGCATATTGCTCGTCAGGGGGTAAAACTCAAATTTCATGACTTCCAACAGACAACGCAGGAGCATGTATGGCCAGTGCTTGATAAACAAGATTTATTCAAAGTGGCTCAGCAGGCATGGGATGAACGCCGCTCTGGGCGTGGAGTTCGTTTGGTGGGGTTGCACGTGACGTTGCTTGATCCTCAGCTAGAAAAACAGCTTTCTCTGGATATTGATGGTTAGCGTTAACATACAAAAAAGCCAACCCGAGGGTTGGCTTTGTTTTTTGCTAAACAATCAGAGGGACTAAGCTTTCTCTGGAATCGCTTTTAACAGTGCGGTCAGCAGCTGCCAGTATTGACCAACGCTGGCAATGTGAACCTGCTCATCTGGGGAATGTGGGCCGGTAATGGTTGGGCCGATAGAAACCATATCCATTTCTGGGTAAGGCTTTTTGAACAGACCACACTCTAGACCGGCGTGGATCACCATGATGTTCGGCGTAGTGTCGAACAACTTTTGATAGGTTTCACGCACCAGATGCATCACTGGAGAGTTAGCATCTGGTTTCCAGCCAGGGTAGCTCCCTTTAGCTTCAACGTGTGCGCCAGCCAGTTCACCCAGCGAGGTCAATTGGCTCACAACCGAGTCTTTGCCGCTGTCGATTAGAGAACGGATCAGACAGATAATTTGTGCTTCTTTGGCGTCTGTTGTCACCACACCTACGTTCAGAGAGGTTTCCACCACGCCTTTCACTTCGTCGCTCATGCGAACAACGCCGTTAGGCGTACCGTTCAACAGGGCGATGAAGCGCTGCTGGCTATCAGCCGTCAGGGCTTGAGAATCGCTCTGTGCGGATTCAACCAGAATATTCAGGTTTTTTTCTACCGCGGCGAGTTCGATTTTCAGAATGCTCAGGAAGGTTTCTGCCAGCGTTTTTAGTTTCGCCAGATTTGCCGAAGGAACGGCCAATACCGCTGTCGCTTCACGCGGAATTGCGTTACGCAGCGTACCGCCGTTCAGATTCAGTACACGCAGACCCAGCTCGGTGGCGTGGCCAGCTAAAAAGCGCGCCATCAGTTTGTTGGCATTGCCTAAACCTAGATGGATATCACCGCCCGAATGGCCGCCTTTCAGACCTTTGATCGTCAGCTTAACGATGTCATGGCTTGCAGGAACGGCTTCGCGCTGCAGCGGCAGCGTGGTGATGAAGTCGATGCCACCAGCACAGCCCATGTAGATCTCACCTTCTTCTTCAGAGTCGGTATTGATCAGAATATCAGCCTGTAACCAGCCGGCTTTCAGGCCGAACGCACCTTCCATGCCGGCTTCTTCGGTCATGGTCAATAGCACTTCAATAGGACCATGAGAAACGCTATCGTCAGCCAGAACGGCCAGCGCAGAGGCCATACCAATACCGTTATCAGCGCCTAGCGTGGTGCCACGTGCTTTTACCCAATCACCGTCGATGTATGGCTGGATGGGGTCTTTAGTAAAATCGTGTACGGTATCGTTGTTTTTCTGTGGAACCATGTCCAGATGAGCTTGTAGCACAACGGGTTTACGATTTTCCATTCCACGGGAAGCGGGTTTGCGCAGCAAGACGTTACCGACTTCATCACGTTCAACGTGGATACCTTTTTCTTTTGCCCATGCAACGATGTGCGCGGCCAAAGCTTCTTCATGATAAGAAGGGTGGGGAATAGAACAGATATCCGCAAAGATTTGCCATAGTGGCTGTGGAGATAGCTGAGACAGTTCAGACACGTTAAGTCTCCTGATGATCAGTTGTGCTGCTGACAAGAGCGACACAATAGGGGGTTAAGAGATATTCTCATTTTTTCAGAGAATACCACTATATTTGCTTATGTGGACAGACTAAGGCACTAAATCCGTCATCAGCAGTGCGCCTTTGTGTGAAAGAGGCTGGTTTTTATTGCTCTGGCTCTCTATAATCTCGCGCAACCTTTTTTCCCCCCCGACCAATCTTTAAGCCATGAATATTATGGCTGGGACACTATTAATGAGCGAAAAATACGTTGTAACTTGGGATGTGTTGCAAATGCACGCACGTAAGCTGGCTGCACGCCTGATGCCTTCTGAACAGTGGACTGGAATTATTGCGGTAAGCCGTGGTGGTTTGGTTCCTGCCGCATTACTGGCGCGTGAACTGGGTATCCGTCACGTTGATACCGTTTGTATCTCCAGCTACGACCATGACAACCAGCGTGAGCTCAAAGTCGTTAAGCGTGCTGAAGGCGATGGCGAAGGTTTTATCGTTATCGACGATCTGGTTGATACCGGTGGTACAGCACTGGCGATTCGCGAAATGTATCCAAAAGCGCATTTCGTGACTATCTTCGCAAAACCAGCCGGTCGTCCACTGGTTGATGATTACGTCATCGATATCCCACAGAATACGTGGATTGAACAGCCATGGGATATGGCCGTTTGCTTCGTTGATCCCATCAGCGCTCGCTAATTAGCCTCTGGCTATCAAATTTGATGTAAAGAAACGTCCGGCTTTGTCCGGACGTTTGTTTTTTAGCTCCCGAGTTCGTTACACTAGCTTTAGCGCTCGCTGTGCGAGATTTAGCTCCGTCGCTTCTTGTTTGCGACGGTAAAGACAGTACTCGGAGGCTGCCGTCTATCATGTCCCAAGCAAACCTTTCTGAAACCTTATTCAAACCTCGATTTAAGCATCGTGAAACATCCACGCTGGTCAAACGGCATGGGCATGTTCCACAGGCTTCGATTGCCTCTGCGCTGGAGGGAACCTCGCAGGCCAATTGGTATCGCACGATTAATCGCCTAATGTGGGTCTGGCGTGGCGTCTCACCTATTGAGATTGAGCATGTATTATCGCGTATTGCAGCCTCTACGGCAGAACGTAGCGACGAAAAGTTGCTCGACACCGTGGTGGGCTATCGCAGCGGTAACTGGATCTATGAGTGGTCACATCAGGCCATGGGCTGGCAACAGCGCGCTCAGGAAGAAAAAGATCCGCAGGTGGCTGGAGATTATTGGCTTCAGGCAGCAAATCTCTACAGCATCGCGGCTTATCCGCATTTAAAAGGTGACGATCTGGCTGAGCAGGCCGAGGTTTTGGCTAATCGTGCCTATGAAGAATCGGCCAAACTGTTGCCTTATTCGCTTAAAGAGATTGAGTTTGCCATTGACGGCGGTCGTAAGATCACCGGTTTCTTGCATATGCCGGATAACAGCAACGGACCTTTCCCTACGGTGCTGATCTGTGGTGGATTGGATATGATGCAGAGCGATAGCCATCGTCTGTTCCGCGATTATCTAGCGCCAGCAGGCATGGCGATGTTAACCATTGATATGCCTTCGGTCGGTATGTCGTCACATTACTGTTTGACTCAGGATTCCAGCCGCCTGCATCAGCAGGTCTTAAACGCATTGCCGAATGTGCCGTGGGTTGATCACACTCGTGTATCGCTATTTGGTTTTAGGTTTGGTGCGAACGTGGCGGTACGTTTGGCTTATCTGGAGCCTCGCCGTTTACGTGCGGTCGCAACTTTGGGACCGGTGGTGCACAACTTGCTCTGTGACCCGCGTATTCAGGAGCGAGTGCCTGATATGTACATCGATGTTTTAGCCAGCAGGCTGGGAATGGAGAGCATTTCGGATGCCGCTTTGCGCACTGAGCTAAGCTGTTATTCATTGAAAACGCAGGGATTGTTAGGACGCCGCTGTCAAACGCCGATGCTGGCAGGATATTGGGATCGCGATCCATTCTGCCCGAAATCTGAGGCTAAGCTAATCGTCGATTCTTCCTTGAATGGCAAATTACTGATGGTGCCATCATCGCCACTGTATGAAGGTTTTCATAAGGCTTTACATCAAGTTTGTGATTGGATTAGCGAACAATCATATTAATTTGATTGCTAAAGTTTGTAAATTTGTTAAAAAAGAGTAACCACAACAGGAGGATGCTGTATGACATTACCAGGTGGTTACTCTAAAAGCCGCTTAATCAAAAAATTTACTGCGCTTGGCCCTTACATTCGTTCGGGGCAGTGTCAGGAAGACCATTTCTTTTTTGACTGTCTGGCTGTTTGCGTCAACGTCAAACCGAATCCGGAAAAACGAGAATTTTGGGGATGGTGGCTCGATCTGGCCGCTGAGGAAACACATTTCACCTATCGCTATTCGTTTGGGCTATTCGACAAACAGGGTGTTTGGCAAGAGCAAGTTATTAAAGATCCCGAAGTGACCGAGAAATTAGAACAAACCTCGCTTAACTTCCATAACCGCCTACAAGAGCTTTTAACGACGCTCGAGATTAAAATTCAGCCAGCCGACGACTTTTCTGAAGAGTTAGTTCGCCTTAGAGCCTGATCCGGCGCAGTAATAAGTGTGCTTTTGCGTTATGCCTGTTGGCATAACGCGCCTCTCCTGATACTTTTTCTCTTTCCCCTAATTTCTCAAACACCAATAAACGGCAAAAGATTATGAGTGGCAGCCAAACCCTAGTTGTAAAACTAGGTACCAGCGTATTGACCGGCGGTTCGCGCCGTCTAAACCGTGCCCACATCGTGGAACTCGTTCGCCAGTGTGCTCAACAGCATGCGGCGGGGCATCGTATTGTGATTGTAACCTCCGGTGCGATTGCCGCTGGACGTGAGCATTTGGGCTACCCCGAGCTCCCCGCAACGATTGCCTCAAAACAGTTGCTGGCTGCCGTAGGACAGAGCCGTTTGATCCAGCTGTGGGAACAGCTCTTTTCCATTTACGGTATTCACATTGGGCAAATGTTGCTGACGCGCGCCGATTTGGAAGATCGTGAGCGTTTTCTGAATGCGCGTGACACTCTGCATGCTCTGATGGACAACCGCATCGTTCCTGTTATCAACGAAAATGATGCGGTCGCCACCGCGGAAATTAAAGTTGGCGATAATGACAACCTTTCCGCGCTCGCGGCGATTTTAGCGGGTGCCGACAAACTGCTGTTGTTAACCGATCAGGCAGGATTATTTACCGCCGATCCCCGCCATAACCCAACGGCTGAACTTATTCGTGAAGTCACCAGCATCGATGATGCACTGCGCGGTATTGCGGGCGATAGTGTATCGGGTCTTGGTACGGGCGGTATGACGACTAAATTACAGGCTGCCGACGTGGCGTGTCGCGCCGGTATCGATGTGATTATCGCGGCGGGTAGCAAGCCGGGCGTGGTTGGAGACGTGATTGACGGTGTTTCCGTTGGGACTCGTTTCCATGCGCTGGAAACACCGTTGGAAAATCGTAAACGCTGGATCTTTGGTGCGCCACCAGCGGGCGAGATCACCGTGGATGACGGTGCCGTTGCGGCTATTTTAGAGCGTGGAAGTTCACTGCTGCCAAAAGGGATCCGTGAAGTTAGCGGTGATTTCTCACGTGGTGAAGTGATCCGTATCCGTAACTTGGAAGGGCGCGATCTTGCCCATGGCGTAAGCCGCTACAACAGCGATGCGCTGCGCATGATTGCCGGTCATCATTCCCAACAGATCAGCGGCGTACTGGGTTATGAATATGGTCCAGTCGCGGTACATCGTGACGATATGATCGTGAGCATATGATCGTCAGTGAAGGAGCAACCATGTTAGAAGAAATGGGTAAGGCCGCTAAACGCGCATCCTACCACTTAGCTGTTCTTAGCTCGGCACAGAAAAATCAGGCGTTGGCGCTGATTGCTGATTACCTTGAGCAGGATAGTGAATCTATTCTACAAGCTAATCAGATGGACGTTCAGCAGGCTCGTGAAAATGGCCTGAGCGAGGCGATGTTAGACCGTCTCCAACTGACTCAGAGTCGTTTGGAAGGCATTGCTAACGATGTGCGGCAGGTATGCAATCTGACCGATCCGGTTGGCAAAGTGATTGATGGCAGCGTGCTGGACAGTGGTTTGAATCTGGAACGTCGTCGTGTGCCGTTAGGTGTGGTTGGTGTGATTTATGAAGCCCGCCCTAACGTTACCGTAGATACCGCGGCACTGTGCTTGAAAACCGGTAACGCGGTGATCCTACGCGGCGGTAAAGAAACGCATCGTACCAATCAGGCAACGGTAAAAGTGATCCAACGTGCGCTGGAGAAAGCCGGCTTGCCGAGCGACGCCGTTCAAGCGATTGAAAGCCCTGACCGAGCGTTAGTTACTGAGTTGCTCAAGCTGGATCGTTACGTTGATATGCTGATCCCACGCGGTGGGGCAGGGTTACATAAGCTGTGCCGCGAACAGTCAACAATCCCTGTGATTACCGGCGGTATTGGGGTGTGTCATATCTATGTCGATCAGGGCATGGACGTTGAACAGGCCTTGAAGATTATCGTGAATGCCAAAACCCAGCGCCCAAGCACCTGCAATACGGTCGAGACGTTACTGGTGAATCAGCATGATGCATCGCAGTTCCTGCCAGCGTTAAGTCAACGCATGCAGGACGTTGGTGTGTCACTGCACGCTTGCCCACGAGCATTACCGCTGTTGAGCCAAGGGCCAGCGCCGGTTAAGCCTGTGCAAGAGGCAGAGCTAAATGATGAATGGTTGTCGCTGGATCTGAATGTCGTCGTGGTTGATGGATTAGACGGTGCCATTGAGCATATTCGCGAACATGGGACTCAGCATTCAGACGCTATCTTGACGCGTAATATGCACAACGCCGATCGCTTCGTGCGTGAGGTCGATTCTTCTGCGGTGTATGTCAATGCCAGCACCCGCTTCACCGACGGCGGCCAGTTTGGTCTTGGTGCTGAAGTGGCCGTGAGCACGCAGAAACTCCATGCCCGTGGTCCAATGGGGTTAGAAGCGTTAACCACCTATAAGTGGATTGGCTATGGTGATGATTTAGTACGCAGTTAAATATTTAGCCAAAGTGAAAACGGCGCTTAATGCGCCGTTTTTTTGATCTACTCAGCGACTTTAATAATCAACTTACCAAAGTTTTTCCCGCTCAATAATCCTTGGAATGCGGTGATGCTGTTCTCTAACCCGTCCACAATATCTTCTTTAAAGACAATTTTTCCCTGAGCCAGCCATGTACTCATTTGGGCATAAAACTCAGGGTAACGATCGCCGTAATCCTGCGAAATAATAAAGCCTTCAACCCGCATACGTTTCTTTAGAATGGTCGACATGAATAACGGCAACCGATCTTGCTGGTGGTCGCTATGATGTCCGTTATATTGGCTGATCATACCGCATACGGGAATGCGCGCTTTGGTATTCAGCAGCGGAAGAACGGCGTCAAACACGGCACCGCCTACGTTTTCATAATACACATCAATGCCTTGGTCACAGGCTTGTTTAAGCTGATGGGCGAAGTCAGGGGCTCGATGGTCTATACATACGTCAAAGCCCAGCTTTTCAACGGCATAGCGACATTTCTCTACGCCGCCAGCAATGCCGACTGCACGGCATCCTCTCAGTTTCGCAACTTGACCGACGACAGAACCGACAGCGCCCGTTGCTGCGGCAACCACCACGGTTTCTCCCGCTTGTGGATTGCCGATATCGGTTAATCCCATATAGCCCGTAAAACCGGGCATACCCAGCAAACCTAAAGCATAAGAGGGATGCGCCATATTCGCGTCTAGCTTTTGTAGGCCTTCACCATCAGAGAGCGCATAGTCTTGCCAGCCGGTGTAGGCTAAAACTAGATCGCCTACTTGATAATCTGAGTGCTGCGATTGCTCCACGCGACATACGGTACCGCCGCAGATAACATCACCAATCGCGAGTGGGGGAGAATAGGAGGGAGCGTCATCCAAACGGCCACGCACGTAGGGATCTAAAGAAAGATAGAGCGTACGCAACAATACCTGACCCTGTTCCGGCTCTGGCTGGGCGACTTTCTCTAAGCGAAAATCCTGATCGCTGGGCATTCCCTGAGGGCGTTGCGCCAACACATAACGGCGATTAATGCGAGATGAGATAGACATAACAGGCTCCGTAACAAGTGAACGGTCATTCCACTATTCTGCATAATGGAAACTTCTTCCAGCCTAACGAAAAATCTCAGTATGTGATGTCGTTTGTGTGCGGCTTCATATGATTTTTGGATATAAACAATATCCTTAAGAACGAAATAGGTTGGAGTGTTGATTAAATCGTCATACGAAACCGGATGCCCTTGACGCTGCTAGAGAATTTCACTATCGTAATTTCCGCACTTCGGGTGATACCGATACCCAGCAAAATTTCTCCCTGTGCCGATATAGCTCAGTTGGTAGAGCAGCGCATTCGTAATGCGAAGGTCGTAGGTTCGACTCCTATTATCGGCACCATTTCAACTTCTACTTGTGTCTACCAAAATCAACAGAACCCTTCTATAATCATGCATTCGCAGCCTTTCATAGTCTCCCTTGGTCTACTGACATAGCATAAAATCTACATGCAAATGGGGGTATATATGGGGGTATTCTCTGTTCGGTCTAGTTTAGGTACCCCCAATGAAGCTAAATGCTCGTCAGGTAGATACTGCAAAGCCTAAAGACAAACCTTATAAGCTCGCTGATGGCGGTGGTCTGTACTTGCTTGTGAAGCCAAATGGCTCTCGTTACTGGCGATTGAAGTACCGCATTGCAGGTAGAGAGAAATTGCTCGCTATTGGTGTTTATCCCGATGTTTCTTTGGCTATGGCTCGTGCAAAACGTGACGAAGCGAAAAGGGGAATTGCGGGAGGTATAGATCCGAGTGAAGCTAAAAAAGAAGAAAAACAGGTTCGTGAATCCCTCGCTAAAAATACTTTCCGTGAAATAGCTCTCGAATGGCACGCTAGCAAAATTAAGAAATGGTCTGCTGGATATGCCTCCGACATTATAGAAGCCTTCAATAACGATATTTTCCCTTACATCGGTAGTATGCAAATTTCAGATGTAAAGCCTTTGGTTCTACTGAACGTCCTCAGACGAATAGAAGAGCGCGGAGCAACTGAAAAGGCCAAGAAAGTGCGTCAGCGATGCGGTGAGGTATTTCGTTATGCAATCGTGACAGGGAGAGCTGAATATAATCCAGCACCAGACTTAACTATTGCGATGCAAGGCCATGAGGCGCAACACTACCCATTCCTGATGTCTGAAGAGTTACCTGACTTTTTTAAAGCCCTTACCAGCTATAGTGGCAGCGAGATGGTTGTACTAGCTGCGAGGACTCTCATTATTACTGGGCTCCGAACGGGGGAGCTTAGATTTGGTGAATGGAGAGAGGTTGATTTTGACAAAGCTATATGGGAAATCCCTGCAGAACGCATGAAGATGCGACGCCCGCATGTTGTTCCGCTATCAACACAAGCTATAGGCTTACTTAAGAAGCTAAAAGAAATTTCTGGCAACTACCCTCTGATGTTCCCCGGACGAAATGATTCACGCAAAGCAATGAGTGAAGCCAGTATTAACCAAGTATTTAAGCGTATTGGTTATGCAGGTAAAGTCGTTGGTCATGGCTTCCGTCATACCATGAGCACTATTCTTCATGAGCATGGATATAACACGGCTTGGATTGAGGCTCAGCTGGCCCATGTGGACAAGAACAGCATACGAGGTACGTACAACCATGCTCAGTATCTTGATGGGCGCAGAGAGATGCTGCAGTGGTATGCCGATTATATAGATAGCCTTGAGTTAGGACTGCCAGCCAGAAAGAAGGCTTAATAGTTCCATTTCCTCACGTGCGTAGAAAGTAGGTCGGTTAGGTTGGTTAAGTCGGTTAATTGTTATGTTTTATAGATATATTAATTAGTTATGCATTAGCATTTAACCGACCATTACCCGACTTTGAGGTGATTTAACCGACTTCATTCATTGTGGCTGGTTATACATACAGTTTTGATAACCTAATTTGAACCATTCGACTCAATTTTGTGACCTCGGATAGTAACTGTGATTTCATACAGTTATTCTTGTTGGTAGCCTTCAATAGACTGAGGTAGACTTGTGCCCAACAAAGCTATGCCTAGGCTGATCCCCGAAAACCAGCACACCTCTACTGGCTGGCATAGTCACTAATATTGGTAGAGGGCGTGAGGTGGCGTATGAGTCAGATAGATGGTGCAGATCTTATTAACGAGCTTGAAGCTAAGTCCACTAAATATATGTGTTTAGCTGATGTGTTATTGCTTTTTAGTCAGAAGCTTAACTGCGATGTAGGGGTTGCTGCTGAAGTCCTTCTTAGCCGTATGCCTCTTGAACAAGATATAAATCCCCCTTATTTTGGACAAAAGATAGGTATAGCGACGTTCAAAAGATCTGACGGTCTACCCCTCCTTTCTAGTCTGTTGGAAGATATTATCATTGGGAAGAGTGACGTTTTTGAGGACAATCCCTTTGGTGAGTCATTATTATCTGAAAAATACTGGGAGTACTCTTTTATTATTGAAGGATTGGAACAAGCAATTTCCTTCAAATTGGATACACTATCCCAAGAGCTCCCTGATTATCTTAAGCCATACAAAACAAGAGTTGGCATTCAATTAACAGAAGTAGCTAATATTATGGCTGGTTGTAAGCCAAGAGAAGTAATAAACAGGTTACCTGAAGCTGAGATTATTGGCGGTTTTATGGCATCATTGTGGGATGCTGTAGATCATAATGTATTATCTGGAACAAATGAAGTTGTTGATTATGGTTACAATGAGGCTCATCGTGCAGATATTACTCTTCTAAAAGATGAAGTGACAGAATGGGCAAAAAAGCACGATATAAAATGGCCTTTTGATGTACCTAATAAGGAAATAGAACTAGCGGATAGTTTTGAGCAAACCATTCAAACATTAAAGACCGAAAAAGAGGAACTTGAAAAAGAGTTGCAACAACTTAGATCCAGCTCTCCGATTTTACTAGGGCACCACAGGACAGATGATCCGTTGGCTATTGCTATAGAACTACGTAACTCTGAGTGGTCGTCTTATAATGAAAACGTTCGATCCACCATCCCTTCAGCAGAATATCTTATCGCAAAGATAAAAAGTGAACATGCTATGTCAGATGCTTTAGCTAAAGCTATTGAAAAAGTGGCATGTCCCATCCAGAGATAATGCTAACCACTTAGGCCTCAGGGTTTTTTACTTCAACCCTGAGGGTAAAAGTTACTCTTAACCCCTAACCCTTTAGGGTATCGCCATCTAGTTATGGGGCAAATTACCCTCACCCTTAGGGTGAAAATAATATCCTCTGCCATTATCCCTAATAGTATGAAAAAATTAGCTATTTCTATGTAACCATATGCCTCGTAAACCGCAATAGACGTTACGAGGTAAATATGTCGCAGTCATTCATTAGATTATCTGAAGTTCAGCGCCGTACAGGTTATAGCAAGGCTTGGATCTATCGCCTTATGTCTCAAAGTAAATTCCCAGCATCAGTGAAAATTGGTTCGCGTTCTATCGCTTTCATAGAAAGTGAAGTCGATGAATGGATCAATTCCCGCATCGAAGAATCTCGCAAGGAGATCGCATAAACACCCTATGTGCATTATTTGCGAGAGTTTGCGGCTGTTTTCATTCATCCTTCGATTGCCGTCGCGACAGCTAACAAAAGCTTAAACTGAGAATAACCAATGAAACTGAAAAAAAGTCCCTTTGCTGGGGAGGGACAGACTCACTCCAAACCCATCACGAGCGGTATTTTGGTTAATGGCTTGCCTATCGAATTAGTTCGCCAATGGACCGAATATTCAACAAAGCAAAGTTTTGCCGTATCGGTATCTACTGAAGTGCGTCGTCAGTATTACCCGAATGATGCTGCATTTGGTAAGGCTATGCGTGTGGCTGGCTATGTACCGGTTCGTACGAGAAAACTAACAGGTAAGAAAGATAGCTTTTGGCTCTACCGTAAAACTGTCAATGATAAGGGGGTATGTCCACAAGAAACCGCACCGCAAAAGGCTTACAGCGTTTTTGTGCAGGCGTCAGAGCAGCCGAAAAAGGCGTTTAAGCGTGTCGCTGTCGATGGTAAATGGCTGTATGTCTATGCTGACCACATTCGTTTTTTGACTAAAAAACGTGTGCGCGTTGAGGGTAAGCAGGTCATGGGCTACACGGCTAAAGGCTTGCTGGTGGAGGTATTGGCATGAGTGCTTATTTAAATCGGCATGCTGGCCAGAATGAAATCCTTATTCAGCTTAAACAACTTCCTACCTTGGAATTTAATAGCCAACGCGTGGTGACATTCTCAATGATTGATACTGCTCACCAGCGTCCGAAAGGTACGGCGAAAGCGGCTTTTGGTCGTCATCGCTCGCGGTTCGCTCTGGGTCGCCACTTTTTTGAGCTAACTGGGGACGTAATACGTACTCAGTTGCTTTCAGAGTTTTTCCCGAAGCATACCAGCAAGGGGATTGTGATTACTGAGATGGGCTACCTGCTGCTAGTTAAGCCCTTTCAGGACGATCTTTCTTGGCTGGTTCAGGAAGAATTGGTGAATGCTTATTTCCGCTGCCAAGAGGCAGTCACTTTCCATCATGTGGAACTACCGTCATTGCAAGAGCTGGCTGCCATGCCGGTTGCTGATGCGCAAAGTACTGTAACTCGCGCAGACAAACATTCTAAGCAGCTTCATGGCTCACAGGGGAGTAATGGCATGAACCTGCGAAAGAAAGAACTCAAAGCCCTGCGTCCGGCGGAAAAGCTAGTACATGCGATGGGGCAGATTGGTTTTGATAAGTACAAGTGGGAGATTCAGCATAATGGCTAATATCTATGGGGTGTGTCCAGAAAGAGCCTCGCAGTACAAGGGCTGTGGTGATTTTGTCCAGCACACTAACCCTCTTAATGAGGGTCTGTTGCGGTTATCAATTAGTTGGGCACAAACTTTGTGCAACTCTTTTAGAGGTGTGCAAATCACAATCGGTGAAACGCCCAGTTTGAAACTGAAAGCAGATAACTCGTTGTTTGGCCTTATCTCTGTCAGAGAACCAGAATTAGTCAACCTGTTGATCCAGCTTAATTCCGTCGATTCAACGGAATCAGCTAGCTCATTGATTATGTCTAAAATCTGCACCGCAGGGACTTCACCTAATGTATTGATGAAGTCTGATTTTGGCAGTTTTCCTAGCGGGGATGACACGCATAAGACGCAAAAAGAAAAAGGCAGCGTTCGCAGCGCTGCCCTTTGGGATGATTGCTCGTTCAATCATGAGGAGAATCATTATAGTACAGATTTGGATAATAACGCAGATTTGCATTTGTATGGGACTTTAAGTCCTGCACAAACTTTGTACACCGAAATTATAGGTACGCAAAATTTGCAGGTAACTAAACGATACTCGCAAAACAACGCCGAAATAATCGGGGCAGTTCACAGCGCTAACGATATTAGCTCCGCTCAGCTTTCCGGTTCTGGTCTGGCTTTCTTGCGCTGGCGTCGTTTGATTTCGCCTTTAAGTGCAGTAATTATGTACTGTGCTGTACTCTCCCCATCCTCTTTTGTTGCTTCGACATTCTCAGCAATCTCATGGGGTACTCTAGCCTGCATTTTCTGTGACTTGTTATTTACATTATCTGGTGGCATCACTGGTTTCCTTTGTTTTAACTGGGTGCCAGTATACATCAAAAATAATTATAATATAGACTTGATGTGGGTGCCAGTTAGTGCCTATACTGGGTGCCAGTTAAGTGTTGCCGCACTTAATGCAGTCGAAGCTCCGCAGGATTGCCGTCCATGCGGAGCCTCTATCCACAATGTTATCGGAGCTAACACTATGGCATTTACTCATAGTACCCAAACTCGCCCTAAATTTACATACCTGTTCTTGGGCACCCCAAGTGATTTACCTACCTGCACACCCACTGTTCTTCGCGCTGAAGCGGACACGGAAGCAGAAGCACGTGCCAAATTTATTGATTGGGACCTGACCTTTGCAGCTCAGATCCGCACGGCTGCACCTTCTCGCCTGCAATTGTTCTCTACTGACGACGGTTTCATGTGGATCTACGAACAACGTCAGGAGGCCAGCCATGCGTAAAGCTAACCGAACTGAACCCGTTGATGCCTTGGGCAAGATCCAAGCATTGGCAGCCGCAGCCGGATACCTCGTTTCGACTGAACGCGAAACCCAGCTGTGCTTCGAGCTTATTGACCTGATTGAAGGGATCGCTAGCAAAGTGTTGGAGGAAGAAAATGCCTAACAACCATATCTATCACACTGACTCAAATGTATTGCTTGGCTTGCAACGCTCCTTAGACCTGATGAATTGCACCCAACTGATCCTCAATAGTGGCGACAAGAAAATGCAAATGTACGTGCAGTCATTAGTTGATGTCGCTCAGGAGTTGACCCAGCAGGCGGTGAATGCACTGGATTTTGGTGAACAGCCACAGAACAAAGGTGAACAGGGGGTGTGCAATGGCTAAGAAAACTGAGCTGATGGCTGTTGAAGCCAAAGATCTGCAAGTTATCGAATATCGTGGGAAGCGTGTAGCAACCACAGAGCAGCTAGCGGCGGGGTATGGCACAACGGTGATCCGCATTCAGCAGAACCACACCCGTAATGCAAACCGCTTTGTTGAAGGTAAGCACTTTTTCAAAATCAGCGGAAATGAGCTGAAGTCATTCCGACTATCTTTAAGCGAGTCGGTTAATAAACATACAACCTCATTGATTCTCTGGACTGAACGCGGCGCCGCCAACCACGCCAAGATGCTGGAAACTGATCAGGCTTGGGAATACTACAACGACCTGACCGAGTTCTACTTTACTCAGCGTGATGCCAAGGCATTATCTGCACCAGTGGAGCTATCCAAGCTAGAAATCATTCAGCTTGCGTTGGAATCTGAAAAAGGCCGACTGGCGGAGAAAGAACGCGCTGATCATGCTGAGCGAACCAAAGGCCAGATTAGCCGCAAGCGTGAGGCCTCCGCACTCGGCAAACTGAGCGCCAAGAGTCGCCGCTGTAAGGAGTTGGAAGAAAGACTCGGTGAAGGTGTTAAACACGCGACCATCAAGAAAGTCGAGAAGGCTACGGGTGTAAAGGATACCTACAAGTTTGTTCCGCTACGTAAGTGGTGTCGTGATAACGGTATGGATGCAAAGGATGTGGTTGATGATCGCTGGGGAAGCGTGAAGGCTTGGCCTGCACAAGCATGGTTGGCAGTTTATAACATCGACCTCAACGTATTATTTGGGGGTAACCTATGAGCCACATCGAAAATGTTTTATCTAGGACTGACTTAGATAAAAATAACATAGAGTCCCTGAAATATATTCGCCAGCATTCTGAAGCGGCTTACGCTGGATTAATCTCGGGGCTTGGTGCTATGGGTAATGCCATATTTTGGGCTTGCGATAATGAAAATTATACCGAGTCGGAAGCAAAAGAGGATTTACGCGGTATCGGTGAAATGATGATGTATATACCCGGCATTATTGCAGCATTGAAATTTAATGCGGATGAAGCGGACTTTAATATTAAGGAACGCGATAAAACACCGAAACGCTAACGACTATTTTCTTTTAACTATTTTCATTACGGACTCAGTCCGGGGCATCACTCGGCCTGAATCCGGAGAGGTTCATATTATGAATAAAAACATTGAATCAAATCGTAAGCACATTGCTAATGCTTTTGTGGATTATTGCAAGCGCCGTAATTGCGGCCATTCCGTCTGTGTCGTTACGGTCGGGCGCAAGCAGATTATCTTGGGTGACCTGACGGCTGACGGGGTGCATCGTTGCCTGAAGGACTGCTTTGAGGTTGAGTGCATCAAAAAATACGGAAAGGCAAGTAGCCAGAGTTTATTGGAGTCGACCTATCCGGGAATGTTGAATAAGGACAATACAAAGCTGACGCCAGAAGGGATTGAATTTATGTCATCGCTTATGGCTAACGCCGTCGAAATTGCATTAAAGGACCCGAAAGGCAATCACTTTGGATTGGAGATGTACTAATGAACAATATTATTCATACCGAATTTGGAAAAAATAAAGCTGTCGGTAAATACCGTGTAGAGGCTACTGCGGATGGCGTCAATATTATGCGCTCCAACCATAAGGGTATATTTGAACACGTCGATTTAGTGCCATTTTCCGATGTAATGCGCCGACTGGATGCTGGCGAATGGGAAGAAGAGATCACGTTGTCATTCGACATTATCAAAGCATGGGGCAGTAGCCGAAAAAGCGCAACGGACAGTGATTTATTACTGCTGTGGCGCTGGCTGATTGCTACCGCATTTATACGTGAGCAGCGCGAGGAAAACGGCACAGAGCGGGTTGAATGGCGACCGGGCGAATTCAAGGACTGTGCAATATATGTCGGCGAACATGGCAGCATGAATCTCTATCCCCTAACCGAACGCTTGGCGATGGCGAATAACATCGAAGGGGCGTTGATTGAGCGTTTTGGCCCTGAGCAAGGTGTCAAAAATGTCATCGGGTTTTACACGATGATGGTTGGTAACGATCAAGGGCTATCGAAGGTCGGGCGTGAAATATTGGCGGATTTGCACGATAGCTTCATTGAACAACTGAACCGTGAAGGTTTACCTACTGCGCCGACGGCTCATTAAGGAGGAAATATGAAACTCATTACCAAGAATTTTCGCCTGAATGCGCTGGCAAACCAGTTCTCAACAGCCATCTTCGACCTTATCCGGCAGCAGAACGGCGGAGACTGGTTCATTGTCAATGCAGACGGACAGGAGATTCGCGTGGAGGTTATTGGTGGCGTTAGCGGAATACGTGATCTGGTGGATGCGTGTTTTCTCGCGGCTCTGAAAGACATTGGCTCTCAGTGGGAGGGGATAGCTATCAAATGGCTGGCGCAGTGTGTTGTTGATGGTGAATTGTCCGAGCGGGGCATTGAACTTTGGACATCCATGCGGGCGGATATGGGTGATTCAGTCGCCAGACGCGGAGGGGCGTTCCATGCGTAATATTGACCTGATCCGTGAGGTAAAGCGGCGTTCTGCTGGTGGTTGGTCGCAGCTTTTACCTCAGTGTGGCATTGATGTCCCTGTTCGTGACGGGCATGGACCATGCCCTATCTGTGGTGGTACTGACCGATTTCACTTTATTGACGACCACAATGGTGGTGAATGGTATTGCCGTCAGTGCGACGCACCGAACCATGGGGATGGACTTGATCTGATCGCTCGAGCCAACAGCATCAACATCACCGAAGCAGCTGAAATGGTTGCTGTGGTGTTGGGTATCGGTGACCGTACAGTACAACAGGCGGGTATCGTAATCCAACCGCCGGTGAAACTCGTCAAGGCCGATAAGACTGAAAAGCCGATAGCGGACCGTGTCGCAGGGCTGCTGTTGAAAACCCATCCGGGTGATTCGCTTTACCTTGCTAACAAGGGGCTTCCAAGCCCCTTTGAAGCCCTGCTGGATGATGGATCAATGGTGCTGGTGTTGCGGTCGATTGACGGTGCTGTTACCGGTGCGCAAATCATCAAGCCGACAGGTGAGAAGCGGTTATTGTCCGGTACCCAAAAGAAGGGGGCATTTATCGCGGTGTGGCCGCTACCAGCCGCAGTTGAAACGGTAGTGATCGCCGAAGGTAACGCCACCAGCGTTACATCAGCGTTACTGATGCCTGATGCGCTGCATGTCACCGCGATTGATGCCGGTAATCTACTGCCAGTGGCACAAATGTTTCGTGAAGCCTATCCATCGGCGCGGATCATTATTGCTGGTGATAATGACTGGCACGAACCCGGTGAGGTTGATGAACACGGAAAGCCTCGGGTTAATACCGGAAAACTATCGGCAGAAAAAGCGGCTCTTTCCGTGGCTGGCTGGGTATCTGTACCGCCGACAGACAAAAAGGCGGACTGGGATGACTACCGCCAACAACATGGGCTTGAAGCAGCCGCAAAAGCTTTTGCATCTGCCCTCTATCAACCTCAGGCGGATATTCAATCCGAACCCACTAAAGGTCACAAAGAGAACGATCTCAAGCCTTACGTGGATAAACGCCGAGAAGGGCTGTACTGGGTAGAGCCCAAGTTGGACAACAGTACGAATGAAATCCTCGAAAAGGAATCATGGCTATCGACGTTAGTCAACGTTGTTGGCGTTGGTGAGGATGATGCTGAGCGCTATTTGATACTCGCATGGACACCCGAGGGAACGGACAAAGAGCGTATTGAAGCGATCCCTTTGCGCGATATTGGCGAAAAAGAGGGATGGGCAAGGATGAAGTCGGGCGGAATGCTGATCACTGCAAAAAGTGGCCTGCGTTCTCTCTTAGCCGATCACCTTCAACGTAGCGGCAACCGCGAGCTGTGGTCTATCGCTAATGCGACCGGTTGGCAGTACGGCGCTTACATCATGCCGGATGCATCCATTATTGGGCGTCCAGAAAGGCCAGTCTTGTTCAATGGTCGATCGGCAGCGGCGAAAGGTTACTGCGTAAAAGGTACGGTCGAGAGTTGGAAAGGCAGTGTTGCGAAGCTGGCTTATCGTAATCCATCAATGATGTTGGGCATTGCCTGCGCCTTGTCTGCACCGCTGATCGGTTTAGCGGGGGCTGATGGTTTTGGCGTTCATCTGTTTGGGGGCTCTTCTGCGGGTAAAACGACTACCGCAAATGCAGCCAGTAGTGTTTACGGTGAACCTGATGCGTTGAAACTCACGTGGTACTCAACGGCACTCGGCCTCGTGAACGAAGCTGCTGCACATAATGATGGTTTTATGCCGTTGGATGAAATCGGTCAGGGGGGCAACCGTCGTGCGGTGGCGGAATCGGCTTATGCCTTATTTAACGGTGTAGGGAAAATTCAAGGCGCTAAAGAGGGCGGGAATCGCGACCTTAAACGCTGGCGAGCGATGGCCTTTAGTACCGGAGAAATTGACCTAGAGAGCTACATTCGAGCCGATGGTGGGAAGATTAATGCGGGGCAATTAGTCCGACTTCTTAACGTTCCCATCAGTAAAGCGACAGAATTTCATGGCTATGCAGATGGTAAGGCGCATGCGGATGCGATGAAAGATGGGTATCAGAATAACTTTGGTGCCATTGGTCGGAAATGGATCGCATATCTTGCAGAGCACCATGAGCAGGCAGTGAAAATTGTCAGAGATTCTGAACGTCGCTGGTTGTCATTATTACCCCCTGAAGCGAGTGAGCAAGTTCGACGTGTTGCGAGTCGCTTCGCCATTCTGGATGCCGCATTGCGCCTGTCCTCCGATTTAACGGGGTGGGACGAGTCCGTAAGCCACGATGCATTGTTGCATAGCTTTAATGCGTGGGTTAGTGAGTTCGGCATGGGTAACCGCGAAGCCAAAGCATGGGTTGAGCAGGCCACTGCATTTCTACAGCAGTTTGGTTTGAGTCGGTATTTGCCTTACCCAGACTCTGATCCGCGAGATTTACCCATTAAAAACCTTGCAGGGTACCGTGTCACGAACCGTGTGACGGATGTTATCGCTTTCCACACATGGCCAACGGTATTCAAGGACGAAATAGCTGCGGGTGCTAATTACACTGCCTTTGCCCAAGCGTTGGCAGATGCGGGAATGTTGGACAAACCCAGCAAAGGTATCAGTAAAAAAACACTTAGCCACGGGGGGAAACAATGCCGGTTCGTTGTGTTGAGTTTGCCCATTGATGATTCAGATGATGAGGAGAATGACTAATGACCGCACATATTGCCGCACATGGACGCCTTGTGTCTGACGTGCAATCAAAGGCTACAACCAATGGCAACTCAATGGCATTGGCGCGTATGGCCGTGTCGCTACCTTGCCATGCCGCTGATGATGGGCAGTCCACATTCTGGCTTGCTGTCACCGCTTTTGGAAAACAGGCTGATTTCTTAGCTAAACATGGAAAAGGCGACCTCATTAGCGTTTCCGGTTCAATGAATATCAGCCAATGGACGGGGCAGGATGGGCAAGTGAACACCGGGTATCAGGTACTGGCGGATTCTGTCATTAGCGCCAAAACAGTGCGCAGTGGTGGTAGTCGTCGCCAGTAAGAGACATGGCGGCCTGAGTGCCGCCTTATCTCCTCTGAATATAGAGTGAAGCTACTTAACAATATTGATTGCAATAAATGCAATGATATTAAGTTATATTGCGCATTGTGGGATAATAAGGCATCAGAAATCCCCATAGGGTATTGCTATGAAAATCGAAAATGCGTTAAAGCACTTTGGGCCTAAAGGGATGAATATTACCGGTATGTCTGGCGGGACATCTCCCGATCGCATTAGGGGTACCGACCTGATGGCGGCGATGGGCATGGCGGAAGCGAGAGCCAGCTTTGGTATGGCGGCTTTCCTCGGTAAAAGTGGTATCAGTGCTCAAGATAAGATCCGCACTGTTGAAGAGTTGAGCAAGTACGCTTTGCGTCATGCGCCGAAACTGGTTGTTAAATCTGCAGGTAACCGGTTAGGGCAATGCATGGTCGTTCTTGCGAAACTTGCCTTTGAAGAATACGCACGATCGGCGGCGTCAATGTCGGAATGTGATAAGTGTAAAGGTGATGGACTCATCTATAGCTACCAAGATGTTGTGAAACATCCCGGCATCACGAACGCCGATGGTGAGGTCGTTTATTCTCCTACCATCAAACGCGAGCGAGTAGGTGTGTTATGCAAGCACTGCAACGGTAAAGGCAAAGTATCTCAACGCTGCCGCTGTCATGGTACAGGGAGAGTGCGGGATTTAGAGAAGTCAGCACTGCTTGGCCGACCGATAGATAAAACGTGTGAGCGCTGCTCTGGAAGAGGATATAAACGTACGCCAGCCTCTAAAGCTTACAGAGCCATTACAGCATGGGTGCCAGAATTACAGGAAAGGACATGGAATCGTAATTGGAAGCCTTACTTTGAGGCGCTGGTGGCAAAATGTGATATTGAAGAGAGTTATGCGGATAGCGTGTTTAACGAAGTGACTCGTTAGACACTGTTTGGAAACGATAGCGACAAATTAAGACATAAAACTTGCATTTTGTCCGAAGCTGGTTTAATTTGGCTAAATAGTGGGAATTTGTATCGTTTATCCACTCGCAATCATTTGAACCCGCCTAGTGCGGGTTTTTTTATTGTCATTGTCGTACTTATCCGAAAATAACGCTTAGTTATTGTAATGAATTATCTTATATGGTTATTATTCCGCTGCTGTAGCGAGCTAGCGTAGGGATGAGCGTCGTTATCATTGGTGAAAGCCAATTTATCAGCTCGTTACAGCGCCGCGCGTCCTAACCGCCACTAGCTCAGCAGGATAGAGCCGATGACCATATAAGTTGTAGGTGCGAGGTTCGAGGCCTCGGTGGCGGACCAACTATATAAATGGAAATATGGAATGAAGTCATCTAAAGATCTGTATGTATTCTTAGGAATTTGTGTTCTGATGATGGTGTTCTATTTTTCTATGGTTTTGTTCTATGAATAAGTCAGCATATCAATCAGCGAAGAAGGGGTAGCCCGGAGCGTTTGGTATGCTGCACAACTGCATGAGCCATCTTCATATAGCACCGAATACAGGTGCGCGTCTTTCAACCAGTGGAGATGGCTCAGCCGATTGTGTTGATGCTGTATTTCAGGCAGCCACAATATAGAACAATAGTAATATAAAGATTAATGATGATGTAAATGCCGTCATCCCTGTAAGCCATTCACTAATGAAAATGCTCATATCTACCTTTCGATGCCTCTGCAAATCAGTTATATTTTGATACAAATCATAAAGTGTTTTTTTTCAAAATGACATTTTGTTTTTATATATTTTATTGAATTAATATCAGGTAATGGCCTTCGAATAACTGATATGATCATTCATGTGACTTTATTTTCTGCAATACGTAATTCTCTACTTTATGGTTTTATCTCCTGATAGGATACTTATGATGGCTTCATGATATAAACATCCTGAAGTGTGAGTGTCTACTACCACATTCCAAATACCATCATACGGAACTTCAATTATCACAGGGAAATGGCTAAAAAATCCACCGTGATAATCAGCCCAGCTATCTCGGCAAAAGTGGTCGTAATGTTTTTCATTAATTAATAGAACGTTAGCTGGCTCGGAACATACCACTTTAACGTAGGTATTGGCTGTAAGATAGAGTTGAGTCAGTTTCATTTGATGGATCTCTATTGGTAAAAAAATCCCACTGCGATCCGATTCAACACAGTGGGGAGACCAAAAGTTTATAGTCACAACAACAGGGAACCTTCCTACTTGAAAAGATGCCAATACCTATAAATGGTTATCTATGGCGGCACAATAGGTGATTCATAAATTTTACTGAATAATTGATCGTAGTCATTAATTGGTTTGAATGATTTAAAAACACGATAGCATTATTGTGCTGCTAGCTTTCCTTATAGTGAGGTAACAGGGGAGTTTGTTGATGTGCCGCTTAGTGTGGCCTCAAAAGTGCTTATGCTTAATGCTTTTATTGATTCCAGCTTGACGCAAACCGAGCTGGCTAATCGCATGGGTGTCAAGAAACAAGAGATCACCCGGTAAAGCATGCGACTAAAATCGATGCGATTCAGAAAGCTATGCAGGCTCTTGGTAAGAGGTTAGAGCTCCAAGTCATTTAGCTGTTAGGTTCAAGCAAAGGCTACCTTCGGGTGGCCTTTTTCATATGTAGCGCCCAGCCAACAACCATCCACACACAAAACACTTTCTAGCTGAGAGTGGTTACGGCTGGGCGCTATTCACTACATAACCCCGCCTCGCTGGTGGAGGTGAAGGATGAAAAGAATGTACACACGTGCTGCCGATAACACCTTGCTTGCTGGTGGGCTTTCGTCATGGCTATTCAGCCTGATTAATTTCTTCTCACCCAGCGAGTGGATGGTTGTCGGCATCATTGTTGGCATTTTTTGCACTCTGGCTGGCCTTATTTCGGGAATTTATTTCCGCTGCCGCCGTGAGCGCTTATTGCGTGAGTGGATTCAAAGCCGTCAGGTGATAGCAGCTGCGCCGGTGAATGAAGAGCTGGAGATGCTGGAGCGTGATTGATGGGGACTAAAACCAAACTCAGCGCTGCAGTTCTAGCATTAATTCTCGGTGGGGCTACAGCTGACAAAATCCTTGATCAGTTTTTGGATGAGAAAGAGGGCGTTCGAACTATCGCGTATCAGGATGGGCGGGGGATCTGGTCAATATGTCGTGGATTGACACGTATTGAGGGGAAACCAGTCACTCAAGGGTTGAAGCTTTCATACAGCCAGTGCAAACGTTATGACGCCGTAGAACGTGATAAAGCCATCGCTTGGGTTAAGCGCAATGTGATCGTGCCACTATCCGAGCCAGCAATCGCGGGTATCGCTTCTTTTTGTCCGTATAACATCGGTCCCGCTAAATGCTTCCCCTCTACGTTTTATAAGAAGTTGAATGCCGGTGATCGTATTGGTGCTTGCGCCGAGATCAAGCGCTGGATATTCGATGGCGGCAGAGATTGTCGGATTAAAGCAAATAATTGCGCGGGGCAGCCGGTGCGAAGAGGGCAGGAGTCGGAGCTTACTTGCTGGGATATTGATAAATGAATACTAGATCAGCGATCACCATCGCAGTTGTAGCTGTTCTTGCTTTTGGTACCTATTACTACCACGACAAATACCAAGAGCAAACCGAAGCAATTGAGCATCTGCAGGGGGAGATTGATGGACAATCTTCGATCATTGCTGGGCAGTCTTTGCAGTTTAATCGCTTTAATCAGATAGCGGCAGCAGCGGGACAGTATG
Organism: Hafnia sp. HMSC23F03; assembly: GCF_001816025.1. NCBI lineage: Bacteria > Pseudomonadati > Pseudomonadota > Gammaproteobacteria > Enterobacterales > Hafniaceae > Hafnia > Hafnia sp. HMSC23F03. The sequence continues at coordinate 208,517 of NZ_KV824188.1, read as the reverse complement.
GCGTGACAGTCCAAGCCAAGGCGCAGGAGAAAGAAATTGAATACCGCAAGATTATTGAGAAAGAGCCAACCTGTGATCTGCTTATCCCTGCTGATATTGCTAGCGGGCTGCTCGGGTACACACACCGTTTACGTGCCACGGCCTTGCACGCCGGTACCGGCAACATTAACTCAGATGGTAGTGCCACCGTTGCCCCCAGCTCGATAACGTATTGTCAGGCTGTTCTGTGGATTAGGCCGCTATTGGCAACTATCGATCAGGCCAATAATCAATTAAGCTCAATTGAACGGTTGAGGTGACTCATCCAGTAGGTGTTTTCTTGTGATAGAATTAATATCTCGATATATGGAGATGTTATGTCACAGAAATTATCATTGGAAAATAATGCACGGCATGAAGCTGGGCATTGGATATCTGGGTGGGTGCTTGGTAAGGCAAGTTTAGATATTGTTCTTGTTGTGCCTGGTAATGGAAACGGTGATAGCTATTGCGATCGCGAACCTCACCCTGACTTTTTATCCTTAGACGGAATTAATAAACACCTATCCGAGCGGATTATAAATCTATTAAGTGGTGCTAAGGCAGAGAGTTATAATGGATTTGTCTTCAATCAAGATATGTTTAATTATTTAATTTCTGACTATGCTGGGGCTTGGCCTGATTATTTTATAGCTGGGGAGCTTTTCAGATATTATTATCGTACAATTCCTTCAGGTTCCAGAGATAGTTACCGTGAGGAATGGGAAAAGCTGCTGACTGCTACAGAGAAACTTATTGTTTCTAATTACCCATTTATTTCAGAGGTGGTTGCTAGGGTGCAGGAAATAAGTAAGCAGCCCGGACAAAAGATTGTTCTCAAGAAGGACGAGTTAGTTGCTTTATATAGCCGGTGCTAGATTACAATGACTATTTCTCTGATGATGGATGCTGGAGTTAGCTAGGTGTTTAGGTATTCATCAACACTATAGATAAGTAGCGAGTGTTCAAATAGTGTATTCTGTCATTTGCTTGTTACTAAAATGGAAGCGGGAAAATGAAAGAATACTTGTTAGTTTGGGAGTTCTATTCAAAGGACTGGAGTCTTTTAGGAAAGGGTAATCACATACTTAGTGTTGGGCATGATGAAATGTTTGAGGATTCCTTAGCTGAATACTGTGAAAGGATGGCAAGCATCAGAAAATCAAGTAAACAGTATTTCATCATTAGTAATTGCATACTGATATAGTTTAATGGAGGCAGTATGAGACATTGCCCTGAGTGTGGTTCATCTTCTGTGGTGAAAGATAAAAAACGAGGAGGTTGGACAGGCGACTATATCTGTGAGGATTGTGGATACAATAATTCTCTGAACGAATTTTTTTCGGAAACTGAATATAAGATGAGAAAGAAAGCAGGAACCTTGCCAAATAATGAAACTCAATAGCTAGGTTCTAATGCTATCGCCTCAATTTTGAAGATTTCAATATGTGATTATTAACCTCGACATAGTTCGGGGTTTTTCTATTTGAGGCTACGAATGAAAGGTCTACGAGTCTACGGAAGCAAATGGGATAGAGCGCGGAAAGAATTCCTGCGGCTGTACCCACTCTGTGCCATGTGCAAAGAGCAAGGCGTGATTAGCGCGGCGACCGTTGTCGATCACATTGTGCCTCACCGTCTAAAGCTAGCGATTCATTCAGGCAACCGTGAAGAGATAGCCAAAGCGCAAAAGCTTTTTTGGGATCGTAAGAACTGGCAAGGGCTCTGTACCAGCCATCACAGCTCGACCAAGCAACGCATGGAGAAACGGGGGCATGCTATCGGATGTGACGAGGATGGGCTGCCGATTGGTGCTAACAAGCACTGGGGAGGGGCGGGGTAAGAGTTCACCCCTCTCACGCTAAATGACCGCCGCTTGTGCTTTGTGTGCACAACCGCGAAATGAAAAGTTTTTTTCTGGAGGGAATTATGGCCGGAAGACGCCCAAAACCCACTCACTTAAAAGTGGTCACAGGCAATCCGGGCAAACGAAAACTCAACGAGAAAGAACCTCAGCCAGCAAGAGAAATTCCTAGCCCTCCAGCACATTTAACGGACTGGGGAAAAACAGCGTGGGGAAGAATGACGGTGCTGTTGGATGGCATGGGGATTTTAACCGTTGCAGATACGTTTGCTCTTGAACGTCTCTGTGATATTTACGCCGATATTCTACAGCTAAGAAACACCATTACTGATGAAGGACGCACTTATACCGTTCAGACCGAAGGTGGATTTCTTATTAAGGCAAACCCTGCAGTTTCCATGCTCGCTGATGCCGATCGGCGCTTTAAAAGTTATTTGGTTGAATTTGGGTTAACCCCAGCTGCGCGTTCAAAGGTACAGGTTAATGGTGGAGAAAAAGAAAAAGACCCGCTCGAAGAGTTCTTCGGTACTTGATCCCGCCACGCAATATGCCACTGATGTCACCGATGGGAAAATCCTTGCCGGGCCAGATATACGTAACGCTTGCAAGCGTCATTTACGCGATCTTGAAATGGGAACCTCTCGCGGCATCGTTTGGGATATTGAATCCGCACAACGGGCGATCGATTTCTTTGCCAAAGTTCTCAAACTCAATGGTGGAGAACATGAAGGGAAACCTTTTATTTTACTGCCATGGCAATGTTTTATCGTTGGGTCGTTATTTGGATGGAAATCCGAAGACGGTACTCGCCGTTTTCGTATGAGTTATATCGAATCAGGTAAGGGATCGGGAAAGTCTCCATTGGCGGGTGGCGTGGGCCTTTATTGCCTTGTTGCAGATAAAGAGCCGCGTGCTGAGGTTTATGCTGCGGCCACGAAAAAAGACCAAGCCATGATTTTGTTTCGTGATGCTGTCTCAATGGTTGATCAGTCGCCAGCGCTATCACAACGGATCGTTAAATCGGGTACCGGTCTGAACGTCTGGAATTTGGCATTTCTGCAAACGGGCTCATTCTTTAAACCCATCAGTTCGGATGATGGTCAATCTGGTCCACGTCCACACTGTGCACTTATTGACGAAGTTCACGAGCATAAAACCAATACCGTTGTAGAAATGATGCGAGCCGGGACAAAAGGCCGCCGTCAGGCGTTGATGTTTCTTATTACTAACAGCGGGCATGATAAAACCAGCGTTTGTTATGACTACCATGAGTACGGGAAAAAGGTTGCTGCAGGCGATATTGAAGATGACAGTTTTTTCTGTTTCATCTGCTCATTGGATGAGGGGGATGACCCGTTCAAAGATGAGTCGTGTTGGGGAAAGGCAAACCCTTCTCTTGGATACACGTTTACCGATAAATATTTGCGTGAGCAGGTCACTCAAGCTCGCGGCATGCCAGCCAAGGAAAGCATTGTCAGGCGCTTAAACTTCTGTGAATGGGTAGATGCGGCGAACCCATGGATCGGAAGTGATGTATGGATGGCACATGAAAATGATTTTGATGTTGATGACCTCGACGGTGAGGAGTGTACAGGCGGGCTGGATTTATCGGGTACGCGAGATCTCACCGCGTTAGCGCTCTATTTCCCAAAAAGAAAAAAATTGCTTGTGGAGTTTTGGACGCCAAAAGACACATTACTGGAGAGGGCGAAAACTGACCGTGTTCCCTACGATGCATGGTTAAGGAAAGGCTTCATTCATGCTCCTCCGGGGAAAGCGATTAAGTATGCTTTTGTCGCTGAGCGCATTGCTGAGTTGGCGCTAAAATTCAACATTAAAAAAATTGCGTTCGACCAATATCGGATTAAATACCTCGAGCCTGAGCTTGAAGAGGCTGGCGTAATGGTTCCTCTTGTCCCTCATGGGCAAGGATATTTCAAGGCCGCTGATTCAGGTCTTTGGATGCCTCATTCTTTGGAGCTTTTTGAAGGTCTGCTCGATGAAACTGAGCTAGAGGTTAAGTTTAACCCTTGCTTACGATGGAATGCGGCATCAGCTGTTGTTGAGGAAGATCAGAAAAAGAACCGTATCTTTGCCAAGAAAAAAAGCACTGGGCGTATTGATGGCATTGTTTCGGCGGCAATGGCAATTGGTGCTGCGGATGATGACGATGAGGATGAGGGGGATATCGATGGTTTCTTTGATGATCCAATAATGGTGGGGCTGTGATGAAAAAAAACAAAGAACCGGGGCGCGTTAAAAGCGCCCTTTTAAATTGGCTCGGCGTCCCCATTAGCTTGACTGATGGCACGTTCTGGCAGGAATGGTTTGGTGCGAGCAGCAGCGGAAAAGTGGTTACGGCAGATAAAGCCATACAACTTTCAGCGGTGTGGGCTTGTGTCAGATTGTTAAGCGAGTCAATTTCTACACTGCCACTTAAGGTCTATCAGCGTGAGGCTGATGGTTCTAGAAAGCTTGCTCAGCAGCATGCGGCCTATCAGGTTTTATGCCGTCGTCCGAACCTAGAAATGACGCCATCACGTTTCATGTTAATAGTGGTAGCCAGCATTTGTTTGCGTGGTAACGCTTTTGTCGAAAAAAAGGTAATTGGCAAAAAACTGGTGGCGCTGCTCCCGCTTTTACCACAAAACATGGTGGTAAAGCGTAGCGATAATGGATTACTGCAATACACCTATACCGAAAACGGCGCTAAGCGAGATATACCGCCCGATAGAATGATGCATATCCGAGGCTTTGGGCTTGATGGGGTATGCGGAATGATGCCGCTGCAAGCAGGGAAAGATGTGATTGGCGCTGCAATGGCTGTTGATGAGGCGGCGGCTAAGATTTTCGAAAATGGATTACAGAGTACAGGCTTCCTTTCATCCAAAGTGGCTTTAAGTAAAGAGCAGCGTGATCGGTTGCGTAAAAACCTTCAAGAGTTTGCCGGCTCTAAAAATGCCGGAAAATTGATGGTGTTAGAAAATGAGCTTTCTTACCAGAACGTAACAATGAATCCTGAGGCTGCACAACTTCTAGAGAGCCGCTCATTCAGTATTGAAGAGGTGTGTAGATGGTTTCGTGTCCCGCCGTTTATGGTCGGTCATACCACTAAGCAAAGCAGTTGGGCATCAAGTGTTGAAGGGATGAACCTGCTTTTTTTAACCAATACGCTACGCCCGTTATTGGTGAACATAGAGCAAGAGATTGCGCGTTGTTTGCTTGATGGTGATGAGGACTACTTTGCCGAATTCTCGGTTGAGGGATTACTCCGTGCTGATAGTGCTGGGCGAGCTGCGTATTACACCACGGCCTTACAAAATGGTTGGATGAGTCGTAATGATGTGCGCCGTCTTGAGAATATGCCGCCGATACCAGGGGGCGATATTTACACCGTTCAGCTTAACCTGACAGCGCTAGAAGATCTCCGCAATGGCAATCTTGTTACACAAGCTAGAGCTATAAGAAGCTTACATAGCGAAATATTCCCAGATATCCCTTTCGAACAGTCTCCCTTTAAACAGGCTGCTTAGGAGCTAAATTCTCAATGAAAAAAAAACGACTTCCGGTGGCTCCGGTGGGGCATCCCTGCGCGGGTGTTTCATGTGAGCCAGTTCCCTCAGCGTTGGAACGGTGGGATGGTGGAATAAAAGCAGCATCCACAGATGACAATAGCATCTCTGTTTTTGATGTTATTGGGCAGGATTATTGGGGAGAGGGCGTCACCGCCAAACGGATCGCTGGAGCGCTTCGTACGATGAATGGCGCTGATGTCACTGTCAACATCAACTCTCCGGGCGGAGACATGTTTGAAGGTCTCGCTATCTACAATCTGCTGCGTGAATATCAAGGCCGAGTGACCGTAAAAATACTGGGTATTGCTGCTAGTGCCGCGTCAATTATCGCTATGGCCGGTGATGAGGTACAGATTGGGCGCGGCGCTTTTTTGATGATCCATAACTGCTGGGTTGTCTCAATGGGAAACCGTCACGACTTTGCCTCATTATCGGAATATCTTGAGCCCTTCGATAATGCCATGGCAGATATTTACGCTGCTCGTTCTGGTATGGATGAAACCACTATCCATAAATTAATGGATGCAGAAAGCTATATTGGTGGAAGTGATGCCGTTGAGAAAGGTCTGGCTGATAGCCTACTTTCCGCTGATTCCGTCATCGATGGTGATGACTCGCCTGCAGCAGCATTACGCAAACTCGATGCCTTGCTAGCGAAAACCAATACACCGCGCTCTGAACGCCGAAAACTGATTAAAGCCTTATCTGGAGGTACGCCGAGCGCTACATCCAATTCCGATGGCATGCCGAGCGCTGCCGCACAACCCTCCCCTGAAACTTTAGCTCAGCTAGGTGCCGCACTTGACGGCCTAGCGAACGCATGCAAATAACGGAGTTTTTATGTCTGAAGTAAATGAAATCCTGAAAAAAGTCACCGCGTCTATTGAAGAAGCAACCAGCAAATTCAATGCCAAAGCGGAAGATGCGCTGAAAGAAGCGAAGAAGTCAGGGCAGCTCTCTGCAGAAACGAAAGATTCTGTGGATAAAATGGCCTCGGAGCTGAACGCAATGCGTGAAGCCGAAAAAACATTAAAGGCATCACTGGGTGAACTGGAACAGCATGTCGCACAAATGCCGTTGTCCAATGCGCGTGATGTGATTGAGTCCGTCGGTCAGCAGGTCATTAGCGCTGAGGCAATGAAAGCATTTGCTACCAGTGTTGAGGGAAATAAGCGTGTCAGTATCCCCGTCAATGCAGCATTAATCTCAACAGATGTTCCGGGGCAAATTGTTGCGCCGCAGCGTTTGCCGGGGATTGATACCGCACCTAAGCAGCGCTTATTTATTCGAGATCTGATTGCGCCGGGTAAAACGATTTCGAATACCATCTACTGGGTTCAACAGACAGGTTTTACTAACAAAGCTTCTGTTGTGGCTGAAAATACCACTAAACCTTACAGCGATATCCAATTTGCTGAGAAAATCACGCCTGTACGTACCATTGCGCATTTGTTCAAAGCCTCCAAACAAATCCTTGATGACTTTGCTCAATTGCAATCTTCCGTCGATGCGGAAATGCGTTACGGTCTGAAATACGTTGAAGAACAAGAAATTCTGTTCGGTGATGGGACTGGGGCGCACCTCGAAGGCATTATTCCTCAAGCCTCGGCTTATGCGGCGGCCTTTGAGGTTGAACAGAAAAATGGCATTGATGATTTACGTCTTGCGATGCTGCAAGCACAACTCGCCCGTTTCCCTGCCTCTGGTCACGTTCTCCACTTTATCGATTGGGCCAAGATCGAACTGACTAAGGACACGCTGGGTCGCTACATTTTAGCTAACCCTGCGGCGCTCACTGGGCCAACCTTGTGGGGATTACCTGTTGTGGCGACAGAGGCCGCCGCCTTCAAAGGTAAATTCCTAACGGGGGCATTTAATGCGGGGGCACAACTGTTTGATCGTGAAGAAACTAACGTTGTCATCAGTACCGAAAACGCCGATGACTTTGAGAAGAACATGATCACTATCCGTTGCGAAGAGCGCTTAGCGTTAGCCGTCAAGCGTCCTGAAGCCTTTGTGTATGGCTCCTTTACTGTTCCAACCCCACCAACCGGTGGCGCATAACTCAAGTCATGATCAATAGGCGGCCTTCTGGCCGCTTTTCATAAAGGTATCAAGATGAAACTTAAAGCGATTAAGCCGATTTATATTGGCGGGGATGTTGTGGTTGAGGGGCGTGAGTTCGAAACCAATGAACAACATGGGCGGGAATTAGAGCGTAAAGGGTATGCAGTGGAAGTGGAAATAATGGATGCTGCGGAACCTGTAGAGGCCGTAAATAGCGACAAAGGCAAGAAGGGCAAAAAATAAGGGGGCAACATGATTGATCTTGGATTGGTCAAATCACATTGCCGAATCGACTCTGACTTTACCAGCGATGATCAACTATTGAAGGTATATACAGAGGCAGCAGTCAGTTACGTTCAGTCATGGACAAGGCGGCAACTCTACCCATCTGCTGATTCTCCCGGCTACAGCGATGACCCTGACGGTATGTTGTTAAATGATGCAATAAAGGCCGCCATATTACTGTGTATCAGTCAGTGGTATAGCAATCGTGAAGGTGTTGTTGTCGGTGAAACTGTTGCTGAGATGCCGATTGCCGTTCAAGCACTGCTTCAACCTTATCGGATTTATGGTCTATGAAGCCACTCTCGGCTGGCGAGCTGAATAAACGCATTACATTGAGACGGATTGAGCAACGGCGCGGCCAACTAGGGGAGCCGCTGCCGGATGAGCCGGTAGAGGTAGCAAAGACATGGGCAAAGGTTGAGCCGATTTCTGATCGCAAGATCCGCACCTCCGAACAGCAGCAGGTTGTCCAGACCTACCAATTTACGCTGCGACCGCGCGAGGATGTTGCGCAGGACTGGCAGGTTGTTTTTGGGCAACAGTTCTTCACGGTGCGCTCAACCGATCGTACCCATGCCGATCGGCTCATCATTACGGCGGAGGCGGATATTCGTCATGATAGAACAGGCCATTAAAACAGAACTGGAAGCGCTCACCGGACTGCCGGTTTATCCCTTATTACTACCAGCCGATGTGGTGGAGGGGATCACTTATCAGTGTGTGTCCGATCCGCCACTTGAAACAGGGCTTGTGCGGACTTCGGTAGTGCGTGCGCGTTTTCAGATACGCATCATTATTCTTAATGATTACACGCGATTGAAAACGTTAGATCGGCAGATTTGGGGCAAGTGGCAGACGATACGCCACGGCTTTATTGCCGATTTTCCCGTTCAGTATGTCGAGCGCGGAAACCTACGAGAAACACCGATCCCACAAACCAGTAACCAGCAACTCTATGATCTCTTACGGGAGTATTTCATTACGTATGTCGAGGTTTCCCCATGATCACTATCGAGGTGAAAGGACTGCAGGAGCTTGAGCGGCAATTATTGGCCATGGGGGATAAGGCCGTAAAAGTGATGCGTAACGCGGGGCGCGAAGCATTGGCTCCGGTACTGGAAGATATGAAAGCGCACGCTGGATTCGACGACGCCAGCGCCGGTGAGCACATGCGCGATACCATCAAAATCCGCAGTACCAGCCGTATGAATGATGATAAGTACCTTACGGTGATTACGCTGAGAGTAGGCCCCGGCAAAAAGCACCATATGAAAGCGCTGGCGCAAGAGTTCGGCACCATCAAACAGGTGGCAGCGCCGTTTATCCGTCCTGCCATGGATTACAACAAATCCCGCATTCTTCGCGTTCTCGCCGTCGAGTTACGCGCCGGTATTGAACAAAACCAATAGCACTCGCTATACCAACCAAATGAAGAGAGAAAACGATGGCTGATGATAAAAAAACTTCGCCAGAATACGCCATGCTGCCTGCGGGTACCGTGGTGAAATGGGGCGCGGTAGGCGCTGAGGTTGCCGCGTTAAAACCGCTGATTAACTGTAAGGCGTTGGGGGCAACGGGGCAGACGGGTAGTTTTGTGGATTGCACCACGCTGATTGATACCAGCAAACAATTTATTTCTGATTTACCGGAGGGGCCTGAAAAATCGCTGGGCTTTGTTGACGATCCTGATAACGAGGATTTTGCTGAGTTCTTAAATGCCGCTGAAGTACGCCAAACGGTGCAGTTCTATATTGAGCTACCGAACCGCCGAACGGCCACAATGCTGCTGGCGTTATCTGGTTGGCAGATGAATGAAATCACCGCTCCGGCAAGTGAGGTTATCCAGATCACCGTACAGGGTAAACAAAACAACCTGAAGTGGGGTGTTGTCCCAAAGCCGTGATCAACGTATCGGTTCAACCTACTAGCGCAACACTGGCGGTAGGCGATGCGTTGGATTTATCAGTTACCGCCTCGGCAAGCAACGGGGCGCCGCTGTCTTATCAGTGGTTTAAAGACGGTAAAGCGATACCGGGTGCCAATACGAATACGCTGACTAAACCGTCCGTCACGGCGAACGATGCGGGAACCTATCACGTTGTGATTTCCTCTGCGGCATTAGCGACGGTCACCAGTTCGGACGCGGTTATTACGATTTCTTAATCTCTTATGCGGCCTACGGGCCGTTTTTTATATCAAGGACATACTATGAAAAACCTGAAAACGGCGTTGCTCACCCCTTCAGCCAATATTCTTGCCTGCCAGCTGTTTGGTGCAAACGTCTCTATTCGCCAACTGACATTGGGTGAGCTTTATGACTACGAGGAAAAACTCAAGACACTACAAGATAAAAACGATGCGCACGCAACCAGCTTGCTCGGTGCTGAGTTAGTGTTAAGCGCCATTGTTGATGAGACAGGGGCCGCTATTCCCGCTGAACAGTTGCCGACCGCCGACGAGCTACTGCGTGCTCACGCGAATACCGCGCTGCTCGATGCCAGCCTATTAGTCCAGCGCCACAGCTACGGCACGCTGGAGGATGCGCAAAAAAACTAACCGACTCCCCTCTGCTGCGGCTGATATTCACATTAGCCGATCGTTGGGGGGAGCCAGACCCGAGAAAAATTGCCGCGTTGCCTGCCAGCATTTTGCAACATTGGCGTGCGTTCTTTGCACTTGACGATCCTGCCCCGTCAGAAACCCCACACACCGATACCGAGCCTCCTTTATCAGCGTTACTGAAAAGTGATGTTGAGGCGCAGTGTGCGGATGTCATGAGGAAATTAAACCTATGAGTGATGTTGCCAGTTTAGCGGTCGCACTCCATCTCAACTCGGCAGGATTTAAGTCGCAGATTGTGGATGCATACCGCAGTGCAGAAACCGCGTCGAAAAGTTTCACCGCCAAGGCGCAGCAAGAGTCGGCTAAAACCAGCGTGGCATTGGCACAAACCGGCGCGCAGGCGCGTAATACCGGCGTTCAAATTCGCTCGTTATCTGATGCACTGAGTCAATCAGGCGGCGGATTTGAGCAGATCCGTACTATCGTGAGCAGTTTTGCATCGGGGAGCAATGTTGCCGCAGGTACGCTCGCCAATGCGTTGATCCCGAGCATTGAGCGCACGCTCACTGGGTTCGATAAGTTATCTGTTAGCTGGGATTCTCAGCGTGAGCTGGCGCGGGTATCTGCGCAGGCCAGCGCCGAGGCCGCCAGCAAGCAGATTGAAAACGCACAAGCGGCGCGAACGCAAGCACAAGCGCAGATGGCCACGGCAAAACGGAGTCGCGAAAGTGCGCAGGCATCCCGCGAGCAGGCGCAGGAATTAGCGCGGTTTTACGCCGCTCAGACACAGGTTAACCAGCAATACGGCCTTGCTGTTAGCTATCAGGATGAGTACGTCAAAATCAACCGGCAGGTCAGAGAGGCCGATCTTGCCGAGGCTAAAGCTAAGCAACAAATGGCTACGGCATCCAAGGCGGTCTTGGCAGCCGATGTGAGTGAGGCTGCGGGGAAAACGCAGCTTCTGAGTTCGCTCAACCAGATAAGTGCAGCTAACCAGAAAGTCTCATTCTCAGCGCGTGCGGCGGCGGTCAGTACCGGATTAATGCGCAGCGCAATGAGCTTGCTCGGTGGCCCTGTTGGACTGGGGATTATGGTCGCAGTGTCAGCGGCCACCGCTCTGTATACCGCGTATCAGCGCAATGAAGCTGAAATGAAGGGATTCAATGCGGCATTGATGAAAAGCGGTAACGCTGCGGGTATGACAGCCAATGATCTGAGAATTCTATCCACGCGTTTAGGGGGAACAGAAAGCGCAGTCAAAGCCGTAACAGCAGCGGCATCCGCAGGGTTTACCGGGGATTTGCTCTCTGAGGTTTCCTCTCTCGCTCAGCAAATTGAAGATGTGGGCGGAAGTGCTGATCAGTTAGTGTCGCAGCTGGGTAGCTTACGTGATGATCCATTAAAAGCGATGGAGTCTTTGACGAATCAAGGCATTGTGCTCAACGACACCATTATCCAGCAGATAGCAAGCCTAGAGCGTCGTGGGCAGAATATCGCTGCGAGCGATCTGGCACAAAAAGAAGCGGCGGCAGCGGCACAACGTAACCTAGACGAGCAGAAAAAACGCACTGATGAACAGTCAAAATCTGTGCGTGAATTAGGGTTAAGTTGGCGCATGGTGAGTGTGGCCATGGGCGACGCGGGTATTGCAGCCGCGCAGATCCAGCAGGTGAAAGTTGTTGGGGAGAATGTCAAAGAGCAGCAAAAAAAGGCTGATGAGCAGCTTAAGTTAGAGAAGAAAAAACAGCAGCAGGCGTTGGAGACACTTCGGCTGGAGAACCAACTTAATGCGGCCTATGTTGCCGGTAAAGATCCGGCGAAAGAAAGAGCCACACTGACGGATGCGCTCGAGAAAAGATACAAGGCTGGGAAAATTTCGACAGAGGAATATACGCAGACCTTAAAGGGGTTAAATAAGCAGTTTGCGGACAAGCCAACGTCTTCAAAAGCCTATCAGGAAAACGAGGGCGCAAAACGCCTCCAGCAACTCCAAGAACAAGCTGCTGTATTACGCAGTCAGCAGTCAGAAGCCGACAAGCTCACGGATTCTGAGCGCAAGCTGGTGGCCTTTAAGCAAGAGATTGCAAGCTATCAAGGCAAGCAGTTGACCGCCGGCCAGAAAAGTGTGCTAGCGATGAAAGATCAACTCAGCGCACAACTGCAAGAAAACGTCTCGCTGGAAAAAGCCAACCAGCAGCGCCAACTTGCCGTGAAGTTGCAGGAACAAACTCGGGACGCCGTTAAGCAAACGGCTTCGCTCCAGCTTGAGCAATCCAACAAATTGGCAGAAATGAGTTTATCTCAGCCTGCCTATGAACAGATGCTCGAGGAGCAAAAGATCCGTGAGGATTTTACCCAACGCCGCGTGCAGCTAGAGCAGGATGTGACAGATAAAAACTCCGCACTTTATCGCCAACAAACGGCATTTTTAGCCAGTGAGCAGCAAAAGCAGCTCGAGATTGTCCGTAGCAGTGCCGATGAACGCGCTAAAGCGGAGGGCAGCTATTCGTTGGGATTCCGCAAAGGGGTATCCGATTGGGTAACAACCTCCAAAAATGCGTATGCGCAGATGCGTGATTTGGCTGTCAGTAGTTTTGATGCCATGGCTGATGGCGTCGCGACCTTTGCCACGACGGGGAAGTTTAATTTCAGCAGCTTCGCCACGTCGGTTATCGCGGACCTTATCAAAATTCAGACCCGCATGGCGGCGTCCAGTCTGCTTTCATCCCTGTTTGGTATCGGTATGAGTGCAGCAGGTGCAGCAGCCGGTGGCGCGGCGAGCGGCTCTGGTGGTGCTACTGGCGATATGGGCATGGGGACTGGCTGGCAAAACTATGTTCCTAATGCCAAAGGGGGCGTGTATGCGTCGCCGTCGCTGAGTGCCTTTAGTGGGCAAATTGTCGATCGTCCCACTACGTTTGCTTTCGCAAAAGGCGCGGGGCTTATGGGCGAAGCGGGGGAAGAAGCCATCATGCCGCTGAAGCGTGGCGCTGATGGTGTTCTTGGTGTTCGCGGTACGGTCGAAACTAATCAGCAAACTGTGAGCGCCGCGCCACAGGTTCATATCCATATTGATGGCACAGGAAATACGGCGACCCAAGCCTCTGTGGGCTATGAGCAATTCGGTGCCGATATTGGTCGTTATGTCGATCAGCGATACCGCACATTGCGCGATCGGGACCTGCGACCAGGTGGAACTATTCAACGAGCGATAAAGGGGCGCTGATGGCTATCGAAACATTTCAGTGGAGCCCACGCACCAACGCGGCAGCGGATGCAACTTTCCGAATACGTAAAGCGCAGTTCGGGGATGGGTACGCGCAGGTGGCGGGGGACGGGATTAATTTTCGCGCCCAGAATTGGGATCTCAATTTTGTGGGAAGTGAGGCTTATATCGCAGCGATCGCGGCGTTCCTCGATCGGCATGCCGGTAGAACCTCTTTCCAATGGAAACCGCCGTTATCTCCCTTGGGGCTTTATCGCTGTGAGCAGTACAAGCCGAACGCGTTGGGCGGGGGGAACTACTCGCTTTCCGCTACTTTCATACAGGCATTTCATCCATGATTAACGCAGATATTCAAAAATTAGAGCCGGGCGATAAAGTCCGGCTTTTTGAGGTTGATGGCTCGGCCTTTGGTGCTGATGTGTTGCGGTTTCACAGTTGTACGCTTCCCTACACAGAAAAAGAGCTCATCGCAGCCGGTGGTGATGAAAACAAGCTGCCCGTGAAATCTATCTGGTGGCAGGGGAATGAGTATGGCTCATGGGCGGTGCAGGTTGAGGGGCTGGAAATGTCCACGGATGGACAGGCCGCGCAGCCGACGCTGAGCGTGTCCAATATTGACGGGCTTATCACGGCGTTATGTCTGCGCTTTGATGATATGGCACAGGCTAAAGTGACGATCCATGACACGATGGTCCACTACCTCGATGCTAAGAACTTCCCCGAGGGCAATCCTACCGCCGATCCCGAGCAGGAAAAAAAGCAGGTTTACTATATCGACCGTAAGTCGCTCGAAAACGATGAAACCGTTGAGTTTGAGCTGGCGAGCCCTGCCGATTTACGTGGCCTGCAAATACCGACGCGCCAAATCCACTCGCTGTGTACATGGTGCTCACGCGGCTGGTACCGAACAGGCAAAGGGTGTGATTACGCGGGGACGCGCTACTTTGATGAGAATGGGCAGCCGGTTGATGATCCGAGTCAGGATAAGTGCGGTGGGTTACTCAGCGATTGCCAAAAGCGCTTTGGTGAAAACAATCCTGTTCCATTTGGTGGTTTCCCCGGTTCATCACTGATAAGGCAATAGCATGAGAGAGAAAACGATACAGGCTATCGTGGCACATGCCGCAGAGGTTTATCCGGCTGAATGCTGCGGCGTGGTGGCACAGAAATCACGTGTGGAGCGTTACTTCCCCTGCCGTAATATTGCGGAAAACCCAACGGAGCAGTTTCATTTATCTCCGGAGGATTATATTGCAGCAGAAGAATGGGGAACCGTAACGGGGATTGTTCATAGTCATCCCGATGCCACCACGCAGCCGAGTGAGCTGGATAAGGCTCAGTGTGATGCGATGGCAATACCGTGGCATATCGTGAGTTATCCGGAGGGGGACTTGCGCACTGTTATGCCGCGTGGGGAATTGCCGCTGGTGGGTCGCGCTTTTGTGCTGGGGCATACCGATTGCTGGGGGCTGGTTATGAGTTACTTCCGGCAAACGCATGGCATTGTGCTTAATGATTACCGTGTTGATTATCCGTGGTGGGAGTCAGGCCGTGAAAACCTCTATCTGGATAACTGGTACGAATGCGGTTTTCGTGAGTTTAGCGGCCCACCTAGAGCGGGGGATATGGTGATAATGCAAGTCTCCGCGCCGGTCGCAAATCATGCCGGTATTCTGCTAGATGATGGAATGCTATTGCATCATATGTACGGCATGTTGAGCCAGCGTGTTCCCTACGGAGGATACTGGAAAGATCGAACTGTGAAGATAGTCAGACATATGAGCCTGATTAACCAATAAAGCTTATGGTACCCTTTGAGCATTAACTAAAGGGATACTTATATGAAAAAAACAATCGTTGTGTTGGCTATATTGGGCTTGGTTGGATGTAAAAGCTTATCTGACATTAGATCAGAAAAGCCGGATACCTCTTTCAATTCGAGCAAATCGCCTGATGCTGTGGCTGAATGTATTCTATATGGATGGCAAAGTCAGAACCTTCTTGATGGTCCGATGAAGGTATATATTCAACCAGCACCAGAAGGAAAAACTGTATACACGGACAGTTTCTTAGCTGTAGCTGATATATCAAAAGTGGAACAAAACAAGTCGAACATTAAGTTATATCTTCGTGGCTTGTATAAAAAAGATGACTTAAGGCAGATAGCCTTAAGCTGCAAATAAACCCGCAATCGCGGGTTTTTTTATGGAGATAAAATGTCATTCATAACACTCCCCGAAAGAAAATTAATATTCCATGGATTACTAATCAATGAATTTGGAAAAGAATTTACGTATAGGGCCAGCAGTGTGCCTAAGATGGTCAGTGCCGCAAAAAACTTAATTCCAAATTTCGAAAAATATTTAATGGAGGCTCACCAGCGTGGACTGACGTTTGCAGTATTTGTTGGTAAACGCAATGTTGGCTTAGATGAATTGGAAATGACTAAAGGTTCTGAGCCTATTCATTTACTTCCTGTAATTATGGGAAATAAACGTGGTGGGCTTTTCCAAACAATTTTAGGCGTTGCTTTAATTGGCGCTGCTCTAGCAATGGGGCCTATAGGTTTGGGATTAGTTACATCGACTACAGCGTGGAGTATAGGCATGGCGGGTGCATCGATGGCGCTCGGCGGTGTAGTCCAAATGCTATCCCCCCAACAAGCTGGTATTCGAATGCGACAAGATCCAGACAACAAACCCAGCTATGCCTTTGGTGGTCCAGTTAACAGTACCGCTCAGGGTAATCCTGTTGCCATCGGTTATGGTGAGCGAGAGATCGGCGGGGCAGTTATTTCCGCTGGGATATATACCGAAGACCAAAAATAAATATATCAATTCACATGACCCGCTGCGGCGGGTTTTTTTATGGGTGAAATATGATAAATGAGATTAAAGGCCATAAAGGTGGCGGTGGTGGTGGGCATACGCCTGTTGAGTCACCCGATAGTATCCAGTCGATGGCCATTGCCAAAATATTGCTCGCGCTGGGTGAGGGGGAATGGGCTGGTGGCCTTGATGGTACCAATATCTACCTAGATGGAACGCCGCTCACTAATGAGGACGGAAGCTCGAATTTCGAGGGAGTAAACTGGGAGTTTCGCCCCGGTACCCAATCGCAGGAATATATCAAAGGTGTCCCCGCTGTTGAGAATGAAATCACCATCGGTACCGAACTTAAAAGTTCAGCTCCGTGGGTGCGTGCGGTTAACAATACCCAGCTATCTGCAGTGCGTTTGCGTTTTGGTTGGCCTGCATTACAGCAGCAAAAAGATAACGGCGATGTGAACGGCTACAAAATTGAATACGCTATCGATGTGGCCACGGACGGTGGCGCATATCGCGAGGTGCTCAAATCTGCCGTTGATGGTAAAACGACAACGCTTTATGAGCGTAGCCACCGTATCGACTTACCTAAAGCGACAACCGGCTGGCAGTTGCGTGTTCGCCGTCTAACTGCCAACGCTAATAGCGGTCGTATTGCCGATACGATGAACGTTGAAGCTTACACTGAAGTTATCGATGCTAAATTACGCTATCCAAACACTGCGCTGCTCTACGTAGAATTTAACGCCAAGCAATTTCAAAACATCCCTAAAGTGACATGCCGACCCAATATGATGATCGCCAGAGTGCCGGATAATTATGATCCGGTCACGCGGCAATATTCTGGTGTCTGGACGGGCGGGTTCAAGTGGGCATGGACTGATAACCCAGCATGGGTGTTCTATGACATCCTGATCTCTGATCGTTACGGTTTAGGCCAACGCATTGACTCCACACAGGTGGATGAATCTGAGCTTTATCGTATTGCGCAGTATTGTGATCAACTGGTACCCGATGGACGCGGCGGGGATGGTATGGAACCGCGCTTTAAGTGTGATGTGTACATTCAGTCGCGTGAAGATGCGTGGACCGTTCTGACGGACTTTGCCGCGATATTCCGCGGTATGACCTGTTACGGTCAAAACCAGATAGTGACACTGGCAGATATGCCGCGAGACTTGGACTACACCTATAACCGTACCAATGTTATCAATGGGAAGTTTGCCTACTCAGCCTCGAGCGAACGCACGCGTTACACCACTGCCATGGTGGGATGGTCAGACCCAGCCAATCATTATGCCGATGCGGTCGAGTCAGTGTTCGAAAATGCATTGGTACGCCGTTATGGGGTAAATCAGACCGAGATCACGGCCATTGGTTGTACGCGTCAAAGCGAGGCTAATCGCCGTGGACGCTGGGCGTTATTGAGTAATAGCCAAGATCGAACGGTTGAGTTTTCCGTGGGGCTCGATGGCTTAATCCCGTTTCCGGGGCATATTATTGGCGTTGCCGATCAGATGCTCTCCGGGCGTGTTATGGGAGGCCGCATTAGCGGCGTTGAAGGGCGAAATGTCCGCCTCGACCGCGAGCCAGACATTAAGAGCGGTGACCGTCTGATCGTTAATTTACCTTCTGGTATCAGTCAGGCCAGAACGGTGCAATCGGTAAATGGTCGCCTTGTCACGGTGACAACAAGCTACAGTGAAACTCCGCAGGCCGAATCAGTATGGGCAGTTGATGCTGATGAACTCGCTGTGCAGCTCTACCGCGTTGTGAGTGTGGCAGACAATAACGACAACACTTACACCATCGTTGGGGCTTACCATGACCCGGACAAATATGCGCGGATTGATACCGGCGCACGCATAGACGAACGTCCCATTTCCGTTATTCCTCCGGGTGTTCAGGTGGCACCAGAAAATGTTCTTATTACCAGCTACTCGAGCATCAATCAGGGGATAGCCGTTACCACGCTGCGCGCAACGTGGAACGCGGTGAAGAATGCGATCGCTTATGAGGCTGAGTGGCGAAAAGATAACGGTAACTGGGTATCAGTCCCTCGCACCTCGGCGCTGGGTTTTGAGGTTCCTAACATCTATGCGGGGCGCTATTTGGTCCGCGTTCGTGCTATCAACGCCAGCGATATTTCTTCGCTGTGGGCAACGTCACTTGAGACGCAGCTTAACGGGAAAGAAGGAAAGCCGCCGCTCCCTATTGAGTTCAAAGCTAATCCGCTGGTTTTTGGTATACAGCTTTCGTGGAATTTCCCCGATGGGGCGGAAGATACGCTTAAAACTGAGATTCAGTACAACGATAAAAACGCTGAAGACGGAGCCATGCTTCTATCTGATATTCCGTATCCCCAGCGCAGCTATCAGCAGATGGGGCTAAGCGCGGGCCAGTCATTCTTCTATCGTGCTCGATTGGTGGATAAATCCGGCAATCAAGGTGATTGGATTGATTGGGTATTAGGAGAATCGAGCACGGATGTTGATTGGATTGCCGATGAAGTTAAAAAAGAGATCGAGCAATCGGAAGCCTTTAAGGAGATCGATAAAAATCTCACGGATTCCAACGCAAAGCTACAGGATGCTGCAGAGGCTGCCATTCAGAATGCGCTGGCAAATGATGCCGATGTACGCCGCTGGATGGCGCAGAATGGCGATCGTAAAGCGGAAATAACGGAAACCCGTCAGGTCGTTGCCACGGAATCAGAAGCTCGAGCTGCGGCGGTTGATAAGCTAAACAGTAAAACGGATAAGACTGAGGCTGATTTAACCACGCTACGCGAAACGGTGGCGACGGATATTGAAGCCATATCAACGCAAGTCACAGGGATAACGTCTACCGTTGGAGAGAATACGGCAGCTATACAGGTTCGTGGCCAGACCATATTTAATCAAGATGGGACAGGTAGCGCGGTTTACAGTATTGGGACTGGGGTGACCTATAACGGCCAATATCATGCTGCTGGATTGTCCGTTGGTGCCGAAGTGAAAGGCGGAGTGGTAAGTACGAAAATCCTCGCCAGCGCGGATCAGTTCGCGGTGTTAAATCCTGCGACTAACGGGTATACGCTGCCATTCTTCATCCAAGGCTCACAAACCTTCATTGTTTCCGCGCTCATCCAAGATGCCTCGATCACGAACGCCAAAATTGGCAGCTATATCCAGTCAAACAATTACGTGGCGGGTAAGGCTGGATGGCGCATTGATAAAAATGGTGTATTGGAAATGAACTCGGCGTTGCCGGGAGGGGGGCGATCCGTGTTCGATTCTAATGGGATGGCTGTGTATGACCAAAACGGTGTAAAACGCTTTGCTGCGGGGTACAAACCATAATGGGAAGTTACGGTGTTTTTGCTTATAACG
Source organism: Hafnia sp. HMSC23F03 (assembly GCF_001816025.1). Taxonomy (NCBI): domain Bacteria; kingdom Pseudomonadati; phylum Pseudomonadota; class Gammaproteobacteria; order Enterobacterales; family Hafniaceae; genus Hafnia; species Hafnia sp. HMSC23F03. Next base: position 188,724 of record NZ_KV824188.1, on the reverse strand, counting down.
CTAAAGGCGTTGAAACGAGCGCCATCGATGGGCGCTCTTTTTTTCTTGATAGCATCGGCATTTCGGGAGCAAACGCCAATGGCAGTAAAAGTTACCCTAGCGTGAATCTCAATATCTATAAATTAACGTACGCGATATCAGGATCGGGAGGAAGTGCCGGCGCTTATATTCACGCCAAAATCAACGGCAATAAGATTACGTGGAACAGTGTTGTTCAGGATGCAAAATATATAACGGGATATATTTTTGTTTGTTTAGTGGAGATTTAAAATGGCCTACGTTGTTGAATTAAAAAACGCAAAAGGCCATACGATTTATGACACGAGTTTGCGTAATGTCTCACTGATTTCTAGACAGCGGGTTACCGTTCCCCCTCCTCAAAATGGCGGCGTCGAAATAACCATACCTAATCCAGAAACTACGATCCCTTTTGTGCGCATTGAAGGGAACTACGAATCTAACGTTTGCTTGATCGGTGGGGTGGTCGGCAATAAGTTGAGCTTAACGCTAGCACCTCCTGCGTCTGGTTCAGCTGCGGTAACAAGCAAAATCGCCATTATTTATTTTATGGGGGTGGGGACAACCGGTATCGTTCCTGAATACGGTGCTGTTATTCGAAGCGCTTCTGGTGCCGTTGAATGGTCTTCGTTAGATAATCCCCTGTTTATTCGAACGATGGCGATTGCGGACGCTCACGCTACGCCGAATGCCAGCATGATAAGTGGACGACCTATTGCCGTTTGTCCTGCGATTACAGGAACCATACAGCGTAATGGTGGGGGCATTGCATTTAGCGTTGTCACTGGGTTTGCCAACGGTTTGCGTTCACAGGCATTTGGTAATTTCAGCGGTTCAGGTGCTTGGTATTGGAGCACAATGGTATCACCAAGATTGGATTATCAGGTTTACATCGAAACTGATTACATGGACTAATTCTTACTAACCCGCTTCGGCGGGTTTTTTATTGGAGAAAATCTTATGTCTTTATATGAGACAGGCACGATCACGGGCGCTTTAAATTCAACGACTATTAGCGGTACTGGCACGAAGTGGAGCGATGCAAAGATCGGCATAACAAATGGCTCAGTGCTGTTTGTATCTTCTAGCGCGGGCATGGATGGCGTTTATCAAATCAAGCGCGTTATCAATGATACCTCCATAGAGTTAGCCCAGCCGATCTATAAAGCATTTACCAATGCTAAATATTCAATTCTCGTTTCCGAGGCGTCCAGTACGGCTTCATTCGCTAATCAATTGGCGGCGGCACTTGGCTACTATCAAGCACAGATCGACGGCTGGCAGCAGATTATGACAGGAACGGGTGACGTGGAATTAACGGCACCGGACGGAACAAAGGTAACGATTAGAAGTTTCAAAGATAAAGCAAACTCTGGTGTAAACAGTGACATAACAGAACTTAAAGGATTAACAAAGCCTCTATCTCTTAAACAAGGTGGGACCGGGGCAATTGATGCTGCAAAAGCAAAATCAAATTTAGGGCTTGGCTCTACAGATGTCGTAACTTTCGGTCATATGAATCTTGAACGATATGATGATTCTAATGTAAGCACATCAGGCATTCTTAATTTGAATAACTATAATGCCGACGGTAGTGTCAGAAAAGCTAGAACGAGATTATACGAAGAAATAAGACAGGACGGAAAGCACTGGATAACCCTACATCTTCAAGTTGGTGATACTAATCAGTTTTGGGGATTTCAAGAGAATGGATCGTTTACTTCGCCTAAGAGTATAGTAACTTTTTGGCTGAAGACATTAAGTGACGGTGAAGGTTATTCTAACGTAAACACTGGAGCAGGCCAGCCAAACTACATTGTGGGTAAAAATTACGATAACTCTAATATTTGGTACTTTGGCAAAGGATCCGGTGCGAGTGATAACGTACAGGCGAGGAACTATGTGGGCGATTGTTCACTTGGTCTGCTTGCAAACGGGAATATAGAATTACTAACAAAAGGTAATAAGGGAGAAACTACTTTCACGGGCACTGGCACTAAACTATATAGCGGCCTTTCTAACAGGAATTGGAGAAACCAGATAAGCAATACCCCAGCAAAAGATCTTTATAACAGGTTTTGGGGAACGACAGGGCGTCCCTGCGTGTTTGAGGTTGGTTTTGATTCCACCTATTGTACTTATACTCAAATTAACACTGATGGCTCTATTCTCTTTAATGTTAATGGAAACATAACCTGTAAGACTCTCACTCAAACATCTGATATAGCACTGAAGGATAATATTGTCGCTATAGATAATGCTTTAGATAAAATCTCGCAGCTCAATGGATACACGTTTACATGGAAGGATAGTGGGCTTCCGTCTGCAGGTGTCATTGCTCAAGAAGTGATGGAGGTTTTGCCAGAAATAATCTCAACAACACGGGATGAAGCCGGATCAAATTCACCGTCGAATGAAGGTGATGCATCGTTTGAACAAACAGATGAAGGATCACGGCATTACGCTGTGGAGTACAGTGGATTAATTGGGCTTTTGATTTCAGGAATTAATGAAGAAAGACGAAACCGCGAAGAAATGGAAATAAAGGTTACCGCTCTACAAGAACGCTTAACTTCATTAGAGGAAATCTTTGATAACTTGCCGTTAAATAAAGCTCCCACACAGTCATAACAAATCTATAATTTGGCCTTAAGCGAAAAAACTCCCTGATTGTTTTGCGCCGGAGCGTATGCAAGACTCCGGCGCAGTGACAATACCAGTGGATCGCTAATGCGTTTAAGTGATTCAAATGGTTATTGTCAGGCGCGGATCAAATGATATACACACGTTTATAAGTGCATGTATATCATTAATCCTGCAATCAATTTGAGGTCAGCTCATAACTTTCGGCCAATAGGTCGTGAATCTCTTTCGGTGATAACGGACCTGAGAGTACGATACTTACCCAATGCTCTTTATTCATGTGGTAAGCAGGTAATATACCCTCTTTTTGTCGTAGGGACCCAATGTGTTCTGGCCTGATTTTAACCTCAAGAACGTCGACTTCATCATCGGTTTTAAGGCCAAGTTTAGAGCCTGACACATTCATGACTATAGCGAACCACTTTTTAC
>NZ_KV824188.1:177175-185614 GCF_001816025.1 Hafnia sp. HMSC23F03 | reverse complement strand
TTTTTCCATAGATACTCCGGTTCAGATTTATAGTGCTCGTGAGCATATTTAAACAGCGCCTCTCTTTTCATGATGATTCCCTTATTAATTTCGTTGATGGGGGCATAATGAATGCTCTAGCCCTTGAAAACCTGTTGACGGTATCTTGGTATATTAGCCGGAGTAGGCTCTCATCATTCGATAGCCTTTCCGCAGAATTCGTCAAAAGTGCATGCTGCCGTAGGTGAGAGTCCGATGCAGTGGCTCGCAATTTTATGAAAAAAATGAAAATGGCTTTCATATCTTATTGTGACGTAATTCTATTACCATGCCTCAACGAGCCACTCGCTAACCAAGATCGCAGATAGCAGAGCTATAAGTGCTAAGATAGTATTCAGTCTCACATATAATCCTTATATTAATCTCTGCTATTGGAAGCACGTCCTTTGGCCGAAAAGATCACAACCTTACCTACGCGAACTACATTCACATCAACAAAGTTGGAGGAGAGCACCGAGTGTAAGTCTTGCTCAGAATCTTCCCTATTAGAAAAAATCCCCTTTGAGTTATAGATTTTCATCAGCTTATTTCCGAAACGGTTATGAGCGGCAGAATCACCTAAAATTGTTGCACCATAGAGTGTTCCGTCGGGTTTCAGAGCATTGGCCACATTTACAATAACTCGTTCTTTTTCTTTTAATGTACCCGGTAGACAATGCAATAAGTAAAACATAGAGATTGAGTCGAACTTCGCATGGTATTTAATGGGAATTGTCTCAAAGACGTCATGCTGGATACATTCTTTAATTTTGATTGCACTATCTCTACGGCTAGCAGCTGCGAGGCTGCTTGGGTTTAGATCCATGAGAGAGATATTAGTAGTGCTAGGCAGATAGGGTAGGTAAAACCCAGTGCCAACGCCAATATCAAGATGCTCCACTCCAGCATGCTTAGTGAAGTGAGGTATTAATTTTTCTTTGGTAGAACACTTCCATGCATACTTATTAGAAATACCCAGAACCCACCAATCGTATAACTTTAAAGTAAGTGGTGTATAGGCTTGTGATCCTGCAGTCGTTGATTTTTTCATATTTCCAATGTGTTATTATTCATCATAGTATCATTAGAGCAGTCTATTCTATCGAGATCAAACGGAAAGGTTTGATGGCGGGTTGAGGCATGTGGTGTGTAAAACCTAGATTTAATAATAAAAAGGTGCTGGGGTAAACAATAGAGCCAGCACCCATGGCAAATTAACGGAATGGATTATCGAGTGGTATTTCCGCGTCTGGTTCGTGTGTGATTCTATTACGGAGATCACGTCTAATCATTTCGATAGCCCAGAACCAAACGATATGTCCAAATAGCTCAGAAATATACTCATCAGCTGGAAGCATCGAGAGGGAAGGCGTTAACCCGAGCAATGGGAAGCTAATCCAATGCACTGCGATTGTAGCCACAATACCTGCTAAGGCGCCTTGCCAGAGTTTTACTTTTGGGAATATCTCGGCAACGATACAATAGCCGATAGCGAATATCAGCGAGAAGATGATATGAGTAATCATCACGGGATTGATAATGTGCTCAGAGAAAGTGTAAACAGTAGCAGTTGGGTCTATGCCTAAGTAGTCTCTAAGGAACAGGAATGGTGGGTTGAATTCATCACGGCCACCAGTAAATGTTCTAGGTGGTAATGGTACTTCGGCACCCCATTTAACGAATGCGGACATGATACCAGCAATGATACCGACAAAAATTGCAACACCATAATGGCGGCGATTTGGCTGTGTCCTTATGAATAGGTCTTTAATTTTCACCTGTCATCCCCTACAAAAGAAATATTTAGTTGTTTTAGTGGTCAAGTTGAACAATAACCATTATTAGCTTAACCGATTTAGCTAACTTTATTTGATATGTTAATTTTTCCAGCGCTGGACAACCGATCAGCAATCAGTCGTCATCAAAGAAACGCGAGTTCGGATGCTCGATCCCTGCATCAACATAATCAATCGCTCTCTTGAGTGCCTTCATCAGCTCCTCAGCCTTATCCCGCCTCATCACTATCTTCTGGTCTGGGAACTCAACAGTAGTCCATCTAGCTACTCCAGAAGCCATATCTTTGAACCAGTCACAGCATCAAACTAAAACTTAACCTACCTTCGTCGGATATTAACCGACCCCTAAGTCGGGTAAATTGCGGAAAATTTATCTTCAATTATCAGTGCATTAGATTGAATAACCGACTTAACCAACCTAACCGACCACTTTCTGCTTATATAGAGAGAATTTTTTCATGCTGAGATTAGATAAATCATGAGGTGAGATTTCCTCAAAAAAAACTACAGTAGAGGCTAGAGAAAATCACATGGGGGTACTTTAGGGGGTATCTATAAGTTTATTGATTATAAAATAGCTTAAGATCAATTGGTTAAAGTGTGTATTTCATTCCTATTATCGGCACCATTAAATCAAGTAGTTAACCTTCAATTACTTATCCTTATCTGCATACCAGCCAGCCATGTAAGCATTTGCAATGTATGTTTATACTCCCCACCAGCCACCAGCCACCAGCCACCAGCCACCAGCCACCAAGGTTTACATGGCCGTTGATTGCTAGGTGCGGACGTTGTATGCGTTATGGCAGAGTGTGTCTCCCACTGCTCCTGTCGTATATAAGCAGGCCTCAAACATCTTCTCTAAACGCCAGCGTTTAAGTATTAATCAGGCTTGATATTTGGGTGTTCAGGCAACAGTTTCAGCCATACTTGGTAATACAGCATCTCTCGCATGTTGTTGTACCAATGGTTTTATAATGTCAGATTGACTAATTTATCTATATGAATCTCGGCTGTAATTTTATTCAAACTCCATTGAATCAAACCACTCCTGCTATACATCAATACAATACTTACAGATCCGAACTAAAATCACCTTTTTCTGCCCGAACGCAATTCACAAGGATATCCCAATGGCCATTTTCCAGTCGGGCGACACCAAAGGTTCCGGCAAGAACCAACGTTGTTTCAGTACAACTGATATAGCCAGAACACATTCTTACTTCAGCTGGTAAATCTGCTTCAATAACATCATCTCCGATTATTTGCCATACACCATAGTCAGATGTTGCCCAACCGCGATCCTGAAACCATACCATTTGTCTGAACGGCAAGGTTAACGCCCCTCTATGGATCATCTTCCATTGATCTTTTCGACCTTTAAATACAGTACCACTTTGCGCACCAATATAGACATGGCCATCCTGACCACAACAGATAGATTCAATGAGCATGTTGCTAGGGAAATGAATTTGTCTCCATTCATCGCCATCGAAATGCCAGACATCACCTTTACCGCCTGCTGCATAGATATCATCCTCAGAAAAACCATCAATGCAATCAAAACCAGCAGCATTCAAGAATAACATCTGTTCACGGATCGTTTTAATTTCATCTTGTGCCGGTAGATGGATACCTTTATTTAGGCTCTCCCAATTATTTCTGTCTATCCTGCGAACAACATTGCGTGCGCATCCTACAACATACACACGTCCACTAATAGCCCGAGTATTGCTAATGGCAAATTTATATGGGATCGGATCTTCAAGCCCTTTAAAACCACTTCCTATAGCAAAAACTTCATTTGCCATTGTAACGCCCACATACTGACTAAAAGGAATACTGGTTGTCGCTGAAAATATTTCTTCCATTCCTTCATAACCGCTGTACCCCCATTGCTCCCCTAATGGCTCTTCAAAAAAAAAGGAAACGAATTTTTTCCTTGCCAGATGTTCTTCTAATTCTGGGGCTATATCGTTTCGTTTTTCTCGAATGGTTATATAAATATAACCATTATCTCTTACCGCAACACCATTAATATAAAACCCTTTGAATATTTCATTGTACTCGTCTTGAGTAATAAGCATGTCTTTAATCTCATATTAGTTTGATTTATTCTTTCCAGGATAAGAGTATGGAAGGGATTGTGCTCCTCCCATGCTACTATTTGTATTTAAAATATTAGGCTTACACATGTTGTTATAATAGTCATCTAATTATTTCTCAAGACATTTACGCTTGCATAGAGATTACAGAAATGTTTTGACTCTATTGCCATATCACAAGCATCATCGTAGCTAATACTGTTCTCTTTATCTCCCCATTCAAACACGGGTTATCTATAATCATCTATTTTATTTTTTTTCTATCTATTTTCCTGTATGATCCCCACTCAGGAATACTTTGTATCTTCCCTGATTCATCCAGTCATTGAGATATTTTTTTATTTTCTCTATTGGCGCGTGAATTTTTGTCCTGATAACTATCGAGTTACGTATATTTTACCAAAGATATACTCATTTAAATGTAGATAAATAACATATCACTATATGGCTTTTTTTGTTACTTCAAGATAAGTTTTTAATTTAAAATCCCTACATATTACCCATGACTCCGTAAAAGGAATCCTGATGTTTGGCTTATTAAAAACACTTACCGTCCATTTATAATTCCCAAAAAAATTAAAGCTAACCGAGTTAGAATCTACTTCCATATTCTCAAAATAGCCATCGCCATATGCTGATATTAATTTTATCTTTTCCAGAATACCTTTTTTGATATCAAAAAGATAAATGGTTAAACCATTTTCATATAAAAGACCATCAGTTAAAAATAGGAGGTAACGATTATTATCAACCCAAACAGCCGCTTCAAGGACAGCCCCCCATATAATAACTCCCGTTTTATTGCAATAAATCAGGAGTTCCGAGTAACATTGTTCCGGAGCTTCTCCAACGCTATCAATAGCAACCAAAGAAAAAATATTTACCTGCTCCATTAGCATTAACTCAAAATATCGCTCATTTCCCATGCAGTCATTACTGCTCCCACAAAGCCACCTATCTCGTTTTCTAGAATGAAATCCACTGCTCCTGTCGTGTATAAGCAGGCCTCGAGCATCTTCTCTAAACACCAGCGTTTAAGTATTAATCAGGTTTGAAATTTGGGTGTTCAGGCAATAGTTTCAGCCATACTTGGTAATACAGCATCTCTTGCATGTTGTTGTACCAATGGTTTTATAATGTCAGTATCGACTAATTTATCCATATTAATCCCGGTTGCAATTTATTCAAATTCTATTAAATCGAACCACTCCTGCTATGCTTCAATACAATAATTCCTGAACCGAACTAAAATCACCTTTTTCTGCCCGAACACAATTTACAAGAATATCCCAATGGCCATTTTCCAGTCGGGCAACACCAAAATATCCAGCAAGAACCAGTATGTTCTCGGTACAACTTATATAGCCAGAACACACTTTTACTTCCGCAGGTAGATCGGGTTCAATAACATCATCTCCGATTATTTGCCATACGCCATAGTCAGATGTTGCCCAGACGCGATCCTGATGCCATACCATTTGCCTGAAGGGTAATGACAGTATCCCCTGATGGATCATCTTCCACTGGTTATCCCGGCCTTTAAATACAGTACCACTTTGTGCTCCGATATATACATAACCGTCCTGACCACAACAGATAGACTCAAGAATCATGTTACTAGGAAAGTGAATTTGCTTCCATTCATTGCCATTAAAATGCCAGACATCACCTTTACCTCCAGCGGCATAAATGTCAGTTTCCGAAAAACCATCGATACAGCTAAATCCTGCGGAGTCCAGAAATAACATTTGCTCGTAGACTGTTTTAATTTGATCTTGTGCAGGCAACTGAATTCCTTTACTTAACATCTCCCACTGATCTCGGTCAGTCCTGCGTATGACGCTACGCGCGCAACCCACAACATAAACACGGCCACCAATATTTCGAACATTCCTAATTGCAAATTCATATGGAATAGGTGCTTCAAGACCGACAAAGCCACTGCCAACAGCAAAAACTTCATTTTCCATAGTAACGCCAATATACTGGCTGTAAGGTACTGTGGCCGAGACTGATAATATTTTATCCATACCTTCATACCCACTAGCCCCCCATTGTTTACCTAATGGTTCATCAAAAAGAAACGAAATAAATTTTTTCTTTGCCAGATGCTCCTGCATTACTGGATCTATATCAACTTTTTCTCGTGCTGTTATATATATGTAGCCTGTGTTTCTTACCGCAACATCATTAATATAGAACCCTGTAAATATTTTCTCATATTCTGTTTGAGTGATTATCATAAAAAATCTCTTAAGTGTTATTTTGAGGCAATCACAGGATCATGAGGGAATGGCCGTGACTGTTTTCCTCCCATACCACTATTTGCATTTAATATATTAGGCTTGCACATTTTGCTATAATACTGATCTAATTGTTCCTTTAGACATTTAGGGTTACATAGAGACTCAGGGAAAGTTTCCATTACAGCTTTAATCGCCATATCCCTGGCATCTTCATAATCAATTTTATTACGATCGCCGAATTTAAAAAAAACAGGTTTCTTGTAATTATTTATTTTTTTGCTCATTTTACTATGTATTTGACCATGACTTCCCTATTCGGCATTATTTGTTGTACCTTCAACGCAAATCGTGGGGGCATTTTTATGAGCTTGACTACTATCATTCTTATAGTTAGGACAATTTGTATTGTCATAAAACATAGCTCCGGGTAAAACATGATGACCTGTCTGTCCGGGACAACATCCATGCCCGTCTAAATCCTCAGCCTGATTATAGGGAACAAAAATACATTTTTTGGCTCTAGTACAGGAGTTAAGTCGGCTTAACAGCGACATCATATCTGTCATTGCTTTTTCAGGTTTATCAGCAGCATCTTTTAATATCTGCTCGATTTTACCTGGCAAACGGTCAAGCTCATCTTTTGCTGCACTAAAAATCTGGCCTGAAATTTGGGTATCCAGGCAACAGTTTCAGCCATACTTCGTAGTAGCTGAGAGCGGTTAATGGCAGGTAAATTATGTAATATATTAATATGTACCTGATTATCCGACTCCAGGGCTAACAGCCAGCAAACAAATGCTTCACCGTCAGCCTTCCTGACCTGCTGCACGCAAGCTGTCAAGATGTGCATTCAGTTGCCGATGAAAATGATGCCGTTTTTGCGAGGTTATTAGTGGTGAAAAATACCCAGCATTCAATAATTACTGATCCGAACTAAAATCACCTTTTTCCGCCCGAACGCAATTCACAAGGATATCCCAATGGCCATTTTCCAGTCGGGCGACACCATAGGCTCCGGCAAGAACCAGCGTTGTTTCGGTACAGCTGATATAGCCAGAACACATTCTTACTACCGCGGGTAGATCTGCTTCAATAACTTCATCCCCAATTATTTGCCATACACCATAATCAGATGTTGCCCAGACGCGATCTTGAAACCATACCATTTGCCTGAACGGTAATGACAGTAGTCCACGAAAGATCATCTTCCATTGGTTATCCCTGCCTTTAAATACTGCGCCACCTTGTGCTCCGATATATACATAACCATCCTGACCACAACATATAGACTCAATAATCATATTACTCGGGAAATGAATCTGACGCCATTCATCGCCATCGAAATGCCATACATCACCTTTGCCACCAGCAGCATAAATATCAGATTCGGAAAAGCCATCAATACAATCGAAACCAGCGGCAGATAGAAATAACATTTCTCCACGCCTATTTTTTACTTCCTCTTTTGTTGGTAATTTAATGCCATTGCTTAATGTTTGCCAATTGTTTTTATCAATCCTGCGGACAACATAGCGAGCACTTCCAACAATATATAATCTTCCACAAATTGTTCGGCAATTTCTGACCGGTCTTCCTTCGGGAATTGGGTCCTCAAGTCCAGAAAAATCATTTTCTATCACCAACACTTCTCTACGGACATCAACCCCTACATATTGATTTGATGGTGTTTCCGTTGTGGCAGAGTGTATTCTATTCATATTCTTATATGTTATAAATCTCCATGAATTATCAATACTTTTATCAGAATGAAAAGTGACAATTCTTTTTAATGCCCGACGCTCTTCCATTACAGGATCAATGTCAGCAGCTTCTCTTAATGTCAAATAAATACATCCATTACTCCCGGCCGCAACGCCAATAATATAATAGCCAGAAAAAATAATGTCGTATTTATCTTTAGGGATTAACATAGCAATTACCTTATAATTTAACTGTGAGGCCGAGGTCTCACTGGACCAGGGCGACCATCACCTGTCAGTACGGTTTAACAATGGAGTGCCATTGCTGACCATCAAACATATCAACTTTATATGTCCCCGCAACAATCAGCACACCGTCACGGGCATCAATATGGCCTGATAACACGACTTTTTTATCGCCATCCATAGGTCGTTCCAGGACTTTGCCGTCCCATATCTGCAACTGATAATCTGAGCTCAGCCACAGCTTATCCTGAAACCACACGGTTTCATTCCACAGAATTGTGGAGCCGCCTTTTGCCACCTGCTGCCAGCTATGTCCCCGGCCCACCCA
>NZ_KV824188.1:87493-177155 GCF_001816025.1 Hafnia sp. HMSC23F03 | reverse complement strand
CCATCGTAGTGCCAGACATCACCACAGCCACCTATGGCATAGATATCCTGTTCAGAGAATCCGTCAATATCATCAAATCCTTTGTCGGTACCGCTGTTATCTTCAGGCAACCCTTTAGCGAGCTTTATCCATTTCCCCATATCACAGCGTTTATAAACACGCGTGAAATTTTTTAGAGTTTATGCAGGAAACTACACGGGTAATAGTATTATGTGTGGGAATACTATGTTCAAAGTCATCATTCTATTTCAGAAAATCAAGATGGGTTTCGCCAAAATCCTGAATATTCCTCCAGACTTCAGCGCACAAAATAACAGCGCAGATTGTCAGAAGAAAAATATCTGATAATTTATGTGTGATTTTCCATGGTTGCCTGTCATCAGGAATAATGAATATGTGCAGTGAATCGTGTGCCTTGTTAAGCAAGAAATGCATTTTTACTTGTACAAAAAATATATTTATGATGATTTTTTTTCGGCCTATTTGCATCTCAAAAAAACAAGTCAACTTAGGATATTGAGAATTAATTCTTTAATATACATATCTCTTCTGGATGTAAGTGTATAACAATTAGATTTATCTTCCTCAGTAATTGGATATTCGTTATTGAATACGTCAACTGTTTTACATGAATTACCAACACCATAAGAAAAATAAATATCATCTACATTCTCCGGAGAAAAATCATCTTGATGACCAATAATTCTCCATTCGCTACCAGGCTCTATTTTTTTATCAAACAATGAATATGTATCAATGATCATTGGGTCAATGATTCTTTTAGCTTCATTGATATTTGTCTCTAAAATATTTGGCTCAGAGGATATAAAGTCAAATATTTCAGCGACATGCCCCATTGAAATCTTCGATATTATTCTTCCAAAACAATACCTTGTATCATCCAGCCTAAAACAAAATATATCTCCAGGCTTTACAAATCGAAGCATTGTTCTTGGCTTTTTATCCCAACTCCAAAACTTAAAATTACTCATGGATATCCCCGTATCCTTTAGTGTCATACGCAGCGTTAAAAACTTTGGCCCCTGGGTCTGTTCGTGTTGTATCAAAGGAATTGATTTTATTTCCTCCGTTAGTGGTTGATACAGGTTCACCTCTAACTCTCTTTTTATACGACAATTTTATTATTTGCACCGAAAGCATATTTTTGTGATATTTCTCTGAGGCTCGAATACCTTAACTAATTGGATTTCAATGCCAACAATTCGTGGTCTGCTCCAAGCTACCGCCCTCAGTGGCATGAGCACTGCGCTTGTATGGGGATGTGTAAACCTTATCTAAGAGTGGTGGCTCGGCAATCCAGTAATCCGATGATACCGAATATTTGAATATTATTAGACAGGGGCTGATCAATCGAGTTGTTTGCGAGTAAAAATATTTTTGATATGTAAGAATATGTACAGATGGTGATGCTGGCTGCAACTTTCACTTTATCAGTGCTGTATCTACGTTAATCAATAGACTCCAACCAATAAGATGCGCTGTTATCATGCCATACCTGTTCTGGTTCCACGCCCTATACAACCTGACTCGCATCGGGTTAACCGCATTGCGTCAGATACGTTGCTGCTCTAGGAGAGTAGGGGCACAGAGGGCGTAATCCGTTACTTCACGACTGAAATAGTCCATGATGCCCGCAGTGGTGCGTTATAAGCCGTAATTCCGCTACACATTGTACCGGTATTCGCTTCTTCTGCCGTTAATCGTTTCGGCGGTTACCTAGCTGGCGTCATCATATTATATTTACTAAACTGACTTATCCATCCATCTTCTGTGAATAATTCTCAACATAATCCATCACTAATTTCATTAATATCTACGCCATGAATAAATATTTTTTTGTACTCATCCTCCTCAAACAGTGAAAGAGTATTAAAAATAGTATTATCAATAAATTCTACAATTAATTTTTTATTATCTCTTGTTGTTCATTATTGAATTGGGAAATAAATCGTGAAGCATTTTTCCACTTGAGCCTTTTAATGCGCCAGATTGAGCGTGTTCGATCTTACAAACAGAGCGATCACGCACTGATGCCATCAGCGTTGCTCCAAACTTGTTTAAAATATCTTTATCATTCATAAATATAACAACCTATATGCACCAAGGAGTATTAGACGGTGTAACTGTTTTATTTTCCCGAAGATTTTGAAATGCTTCTGCCTCCAAATGTCTAACCTCTTTTTTCTTGTTCATGAAGTCACCTGTTTTGTGTTGAGGCGAGAATATCACCTTTGATCAGGTGGCCAAATTTACTGTGCACTACATACCAACATCAGTATCTTTAATCCTTTCATCACTTTGTCCCTGTTATTTTAGCTTTTCTTTTTCAAGTGTGTCCGGCATGTCCCATTGCAGGCTAGGCACTTCTTTTTATATCCGGGTAATGGCGGAAACCACCGTGATGTTCAGGTTGAGAACTCCCGCTAACCCGCTTTCCCCGCGTCCATATCACAGCGCATATGATCCCATCCCTGATAATTTTTTACTTCGGGGACCTGATCGGGTAAATTCTGGTAGTTAATGTGATATTTTTGAATATCGTGTTCCAGCCCTCGCTTGGTAATATAATCAAGTCCCCACGCAGGGCCTGGAAATTGTGGCGTTATATAATAATCATCATTATCTATACGATAATGAATCCCGGAGCCATCAGGGGCAAGGCGTGCATCATCAAAGGGTTTGGATGACATATACAGGCTGTGTATGGTTTTTAAAAAGCCCTGGTCATTGACGACGGTGAAGGAAATAACCTCTTCACGAGGGGCTCTGTCCATGCCATCCGGCTCATTCGGGCCGGGGGAAAAACTCACGCTTTGCCAGGTCTGTCCATAGTCTTTAGAAACCATGAATCCACCCGCCCCCCAACCAGTAATAGCGATATAGCGCTCAGAAGGATGGACAAATTTGCCGGTGAAAATCCGATAAAACTGACTAACAGGTTCAGTATGAATACCCCTCTGGGTATCGGTGTACCAGAGTTCCCCCGCACAGTTATATCCCGTGAGCTCCAGATAACGATGATCGTCAAAACGATAAACGACTTGGGTGGGTATCTGGTGCTGCCTGGCATGACATCCCGTCACCGCCAGTACCAGCATCAGTATTTTTAATCCTTTCATGATGGTATCCCTGTTATTTTAATTCTTCGTCTTCAAGCGTGTCCGGCATGTCCCATTGCAGGTTAGGTACTTCGTTTTATATCCGGTTAATGGCGGAAGCACTCGTGATGTTCAGGTTGAGAATTGTAGCGGTCAAGTAATATTGGCCACGGTTTTACTGTAAAAACGGTATCTGTTCTCTGATTCTTCAGTTGTAAGTCCACCGTCATAATGGTGAGGACTGACGCTATTGTTCTGGATAGGTGGGGGGGAGCAGAGAGCGTAATGCACTGACGCTTTCGCCTGAGCTGGCGAACCCAGCTCTCAAAGGAAAAGTACGCTTAGTTTTCTTGTTCATTAAGTCACCTGTTTTGTGTTGAGGTGAGAATATCACCTTTAATCAGGTGGCCAAATTACTGTGCTACTACAGTACAAAAGTATGCCCGGAATAATTGATGACATAGAAACGCCCCCCATTGAGGGCGTTTTCCTTACATAACAGTCTTTTTATTTGGCAAAGTTTACCAGTGCTTCACCATCAAGACGGTAACGTACCCATTCTGTTTGTGGTAATGCGCCAATACTGAGGTAAAAATCAATGGCGGGTTGGTTCCAGTCCAGTACGCTCCATTCAAGGCGTCCGCATTGTCGTTCCACGGCATATTGTGCAATTTTTTTCAGTAGCGCGCTTCCCGCGCCTTTGCCGCGATACTCCGGAGAAATATACAAATCCTCCATATAGATACCGTTACGCCCAAGCCATGTCGAATAGCTGGTGAAGAACACGGCATATCCAACGGTTTTCCCTTCAATTTCGCAGACTAACGCTTCTGTCTTACTGCTGTCACCAAAGAGTGTTTCTCGGATTTCATCTGGAGTAGTGACGACTTCTTCTGGGGCTTTTTCATAGACAGCCAGTTCATAAATCATATTGTAAATAGCGGATGCGTCTTCCGGGCAGGCTTGTCGAATTGTGATATTCATTAGTTTTCCAGTCATTTTGCAAGGCCTCAAGTGGCTATTGATGGCACTAAGCATAGGGGGTATTGTCAGAAGAATTAAGTGCAATGAAATCACTAAATGATGAATATTATGCATCCAACATTAAGACGTCTTGATTTAAATCTTTTGCTCGTTTTTGACGCGATTTATCGTCATTGTTCCGTTCGGCTAGCCGCGGATGAACTGGCGATGAGTACATCTGCTCTGAGCCACGCGCTGTCGAGGCTGCGAGTCACTCTCAATGACCCGTTATTTTATCGGGAGGGCCATCGGATGTGCCCTAGCGTGTATGCCACCCAGCTAGCGCCATCTATAAGTTCAGCACTGAAATTTCTCAATCAGGAGCTGACTATACAACCGGAGTTTATAGCCTCTGCTAGCACTGATCGTGTCCAGATTGCGATTACGGACTTTACTGCGTTATGCATTTTCCCTGCTCTGATGCATAAACTGCAGCATGAAGCACCGGGCTTGCGCTTTGATTTACGTTATTTGCCACATAGCCCCGCGCTGATAGAGCTACTGGCGGGGGAGGTGGATCTGGCGCTCGGATTCAGTACATCTGATGATATCCAGTATAACGAACTGAAAGAGATCAATTGGTTTAAGGATGAGTATGTTGCCATCAGCAACATTAGCCGGACACGGCTGACGTTGGCGGATTATCTCGACGCGCGTCATCTTGTGGTTACTCCCTGGAACGAAAAACAGGGGGTGCTAGATTTGCAGCTTGAGCAGATGGGGTATACGCGGCAGATCGCGCTTAAGACGCCATCGATGCTAAGTGCACCGTTTATTGTTGCGGAAAGCGATCTGCTGATGGCCATCCCTCGTTTTGCTGCTGAGAAGCTGATTCATGCAGCAAATATCAAGATTTTTTCACTGCCGTTTACGATAAGCCCTTTTGAAGTAAAGATATATTCACATAAACGGAGTGGCCAGCGAGGAGCCACCAAATGGCTGAAGAGGAAACTTCAAATACTGGCGGAAGAGATTACCCCTAAACAGAAATAGGGAAATTTAGCTAGAACCTCTAATTTGTAGAACATGTCTTTTTTAATAAAAGCAGCGATGGCTTTTTATGTGGTTCAACAGAGCGTGAGAAACAGAGGGTCTTGCGAGTGAATCCTATAAGGGGGACATCGCTATGAGCGGCGAGGTTATCCTGTGCGGCCTGAGTTTTTTTAAAGCACAGATAACTGCGATGATGCCGATTTCAGCACTCTGGAGGTACTTCTGATGCCAGAGTGCTGAAAGCTATCTCAACACTCCGCTCTTGCACTTCAGATTTTGGGGTTTCTTAGGCACATGTGAGCTGAGATTCCCTTAACGCCCCACCCGAGCCTGATGCTCCGGTGAGTAACGCTCGCCGACGATTTTTACCGTTTCAAGCGCCTGCGTGACCTGCTGCAAATCATTCTGAGAAAGAATAATCTCTGCCGCAGCGAGATTTTCCTCCAGCCGGTGCAGTTTGGTGGTGCCGGGGATCGGTACAATCCATGATTTTTGTGCCAGCAGCCATGCCAGCGCAATTTGCGCAGACGTCACGCCTTTCTCTGCAGCCAGTTCACCCAATAATGAGACTAGCTTTTCATTAGCTTCAATCGCCTCAGCCGCGAAACGCGGCACTGTGTTGCGGTAATCATCCTTAGCAAACGTAGTCCCCGCCTTGATAGCTCCCGTCAGGAAGCCTTTACCTAATGGGCTGAAGGGAACAAAACCAATGCCCAACTCTTCCAGCAGCGGCAGGATCTCCTGCTCAGGCTCGCGCCACCACATTGAATATTCACTCTGCAGAGCTGTTACCGGTTGTACCGCATGCGCACGACGAATGGTCTGGCACCTGCTTCGGAAAGGCCAAAATGTTTTACCTTTCCTTCTGCAATCAGATCCTTAACCGTTCCCGCGACGTCTTCAATGGGCACTTCCGGATCGACGCGGTGCTGGTACAACAGATCAATAACGTCCGTTTTGAGGCGGCGTAATGACCCCTCAACGGCTTCACGGATATGCTCAGGACGGCTGTTTAAAACCTGTTGCTTGTTGTCAGCGCCGAAGGTAAAACCAAATTTGGTGGCGATGACCACGCGGTCGCGAAACGGTTTTAAAGCTTCGCCGACAACTTCTTCATTCAGATAGGGGCCATAAACTTCAGCGGTATCGAAGAAAGTCACGCCACGTTCAACCGCTGCACGAATGAGTTCGATAGCCTGACGGGTATCTGTCGCTGGTCCGTAGCCGTGGCTGAGCCCCATGCAACCGAGCCCAAGAGCGGAGACTTCCAGCCCAGATTTACCAAGAATACGTTTTTGCATTTTATGAATTCCTCTTTTTATATCACTTAAACGTCGAGTTTGCGGTCAGTCAGCCATTCCACCATTGCTGGATCACGATGTGAGAAGAAGGCGCTGGTGGCGGTATCAAGAGCGGTAATCTGCAGCATATCTTCAGCGCTAAGTTCAAAATCGAGAATGTTGATGTTCTCTGCCATGCGTTCTTTCCGCACCGATTTGGCCAGTGAAACGATGCCGCGCTGGAAGATCCAACGTAGGACAACCTGACCCACGCTTTTGCCATATTTCTGGCCAATCGCCGTTAATACGGGATGCTGAAACAGACCATTTTTACCCTCTGCAAACGGTGCCCAGGCTTCTGGCTGAATGCTACGGCTTTGCATCCACGGCATCGCATGCAGTTGCTGATTGAAAGGATTAACTTCAATCTGGTTTACCGCTGGGGCAACGTTGTTGAAAGCGATAAGATCGGCAAGCCGATCAGGATGAAAATTGCTTACACCAATGGCGCGAATTTTACCTGCCTGCTGTAGCTCTTCCATGGCGCGCCAAGCTCCATGGACATCGCCGTAAGGCTGGTGAATCAGGTACAGATCAACGTAGTCCAACTGCAGGCGGTTCAATGAACGTTCGAACTGTGCTTTGGCACCTTCGTAATGGGTATCCTGCAGCCAAAGTTTCGTGGTCACAAAGAGTTCTTTTCGTGCAATTCCACTCTGTTTCAGCGCATTTCCGACCTGTGTTTCATTCTGGTAGGACGCCGCGGTATCAATCAGGCGATAACCTGTTTCGATGGCATCAATAACGGCACGCTCGCATTCGGCGGCATCCGTCATCTGAAACACCCCAAAGCCCAGCAGGGGCATTTCAATACCGTTGTTAAGTTTTATCGTTTGCATGACGTTATCCTTTAACTGTTGTGTAGGAAAAGCATAACGCAAAGTGATTTATTCGATTAGATGGGGGAATGAACTAAGGCTTATGAGGTTGGTTCATTAATTTTGTGATTATATGAATAAATGCGGAATGGCAGGCTTAGGCCTGCTTTGACACGAGGTCGGACTAATTGAAATTTTATTTGGAAGGGGGTTATAAGCGAAGATTCACACTGAAATGAGAGAGCAAGCACGGTTTCATGTAACGCAACAACATGTGAACTGGCTTACATTTTTGACCTCTATCACACTTTATAGTGACACCACGGTTTAGAAGGCACATTTGATAATCATGGCTTCCATTAAAGATGTCGCAAAAAAAGCAGGAGTATCAACAGCTACCGTATCGCGGGTGTTAAATAATCATCCCAGCGTGGTGCCTGAAACGCGTCAGGCGGTACGTGATGCGATGGATTACCTGTGTTATGTGCCCAGTAAAAGTGCATTTCAACTGAGCGGCAAACGCTCCGGCCTAGTCGCCGTCGTGCTGCCGAATCTGGTTAACCCACATTTTTGTGAACTGCTGGCTACCTTTGAGGAAGAAGCACGATACATTGGAAAGACAGTGATCGTTAAAACGCACCAGAACCAACCTCAACAGGATAAACAGATTATCCATACCTTAATTGGCATGGGAATTGATTGCTTACTATGGGTACCAACGGAGGCGGAAGCTGAACTTGCAGAGTGGCTAACCGCCACCCGTATTCCAGTTGCGGTTGTGACACAGGTTTCCCGTTTTTTTAATTCGGTCTCCATTAACCAGAGCAAAGGTGCGGCAAGCATTGCTGAGCATTTTATACAAACAGGGCATACCTCATTTGGTTTTATTGCTCAGGAAAGTGTCGATACTAGAAAGGTATCTTCTTGGACTAAAAAAATAACGAGTCAGGGGTTTACCTTGGATAAAGAAAATCAATTCTGGATAGCGAAAGGTGAGGGCGAAAAAACATCAGGCCATATCAGTATCCTTGACGATATTATTGAAAAATTAGCCAGCCGGAGACAGAGATGCTCATGTCTTTGGGTTTATAACGATGTTGCTGCCAGCTATATTATTGATGGATTAAAAGAAAAAGGCGTTTCTGTACCTAAAGATATTGCTATCGCCAGTTTCGATAACACATTGCTTGCACAAACTAAAAGAATAACAAGCGTAGCACAACCTATACATGAAATAGCTCATCTGGCGTTTCAAATGGTTAAGAACGAAAATAATCGAGAAGGTATCGAAATGTATGAAATTACCTCCAGGCTAATAATTCGAGAGAGTAGCGTTAATATTAATGTAACCATTCTATAAAGTTGTATTTTTAAAAGTATTTTAAATATAAATAATAAACTATTTTATCACTATAGCATTGGTCGTAATAACTGGTGCTTTATATTTATGACAGCTCAATAATATTGAGGGGTATGTATGTCTGCTACATCCGCAGAAAAACACAGTGCTTATGAAAAATTGAGCCTGAAAGAAAAGATCGGCTACGGGATGGGGGATGCCGGTTCCTGTATGATCTGGAGCGTGCTAGCACTCTATCTGACATGGTTTTATACCGATGTTTATGGTCTTGACGCTGGGATTGTTGGCACACTTTTTCTCGTTATCCGTGTGTTTGACGCATTCAGTGATCCTATCATGGGCGCGATTTGCGACCGCACTAGAACTCGTTGGGGTAAGTTCCGGCCCTGGTTGCTGTGGATGGCTGTGCCGTTTGGTCTCGGTGCAGTGTTAATGTTCACCACACCTGACCTGAGCATGAATGGAAAAATTATCTATGCTTGGGTCACTTACTTAGTCATGTCACTGATTTATACCGCTATCAATATTCCTTATTGCTCGGTAGCTGGCGTCATTACTCTCAACCAGAAAGAACGCCTAGGGTGCCTGTCATGGCGCTTCTTCCTCAATGGTTTAGCCACACTTATCGTCTCTTCTTCTATTTTACCGTTAACCGACTGGCTGGGTAACGGCAACCGGGCATCCGGTTTTCAGTTGACAATGATGATTATGGGCGGCGCGGCGACCTTAATGTTCCTGTTCTGTTTCTCCAGTATTAAAGAGCGCGTCGTCTCGATTAAAGCCAATGACAGCTTAAGGAAAGATCTCAAAGATATTATTAAAAATGACCAATGGCTGCTAATGATCTCGATTACTTTCCTGAACGTTTTCCCTGCATTCATTCGAGGAGCTGTGACCATATATTATGCCACCTATGTGATGAAAGCCTCCGTAGGATTTATTACCTTCTTTATGGCCCTCGGTGTGGCCTGTAATATGTTGGGCAGCGTCATTGCTAAACCATTGACCGATCGCTTTGATAAAATAAAACTGTTCCGCATTATTAATATAATTCTCGGCATCCTTTCTTTCGCCCTGTGGTTTGTTGATCCACATTCACTGACGCCGCTGCTGGCTTTGTTTATTGTGATTAATATTTTGCACCTGATTCAGTCTGGTCCTATTTTGTGGGCAATGATGTCCGATGTTGATGATTACGGTGACTGGAAATTTGGCAAGCGTCTGACCGGTATTTCGTTTGCTGGCAATCTGTTTATGCTGAAAATGGGATTAGCCGTTGCTGGCGCTATTGTTGCCTGGATACTGTCTTACACTGGTTATATCGCGAATAAACCGCAGCAAAACGAACAGACCCTTCAAGGGATTATTATCATGTTCTCGTTATTACCCATGGTGAGCTACTTCATCAGCGCATATATAGTGCGTTATTTCAAACTGAACAACCTATTACTTGAAAAAATCAAAGTTGACCTCGCGAAGCGTGAACTGGAAAACGGCTCTGCCCAGAATCAGGAGTATAAAGATGTCCCTGTCGTTTAATATTAAGCAAGGCCAGCGGATTGATTTATGGCTGAGAGAAACAAAGCCAGCCAGCCACCCTCTATTCTCCATCCGTATGGAAAATGAGGTGGTATTTAAAGTCACCACGGCTCCTCGCTACTACCATTATTTTACCTGGACCGCATGGCAGGACGGGAGTGTCTGTTTGGACTGGCTGCCAGAGAACAGCGAGATCTCACTGTGCTACAGCTGGCATCCGGATACATTGCCCGAAAACGGGGTCAGTTTTATCGCCACTCAGGACAACGCGCTTTGTTTGTTGAGCGACCGCGACGTTGCCACTGCGTATTTGCAGGATCCGTTACGCCCAGCGCTGCATTTTTCTCCGCGCACCGGGTGGATGAATGATCCTAATGGCCTACATCGCAAAGGCGACGAGTGGCATCTGTTTTATCAGTATCACCCACACAGTACACAGTGGGGGCCGATGCACTGGAATCACGCGGTGAGCAAAGACCTTTACCACTGGCGACACTACCCAGTCTTTCTTCAGCCTGAACAAAATCTGGCCGCTCTGGGAGCGACAGGCGGTGCTTTTTCCGGTAGCGCCTTTACTGATGCACAAGGTAAAACCCGCTTCTGGTATACCGAGCGGCTGCCGGCTTACGATTTGTATCGCGGCTATCGAGAAATTCAGAAAATGGTCGTGCCTCTACAGAGCTACGACAAACCCGCGTTGGTCACAACGGTATTAACGGAGCTGCCTCCCGGCGTTGACTGTGATTTCCGCGATCCGAAAGTCTGGTATGAGGAGGCAGATGCGACCTTCTATATGATCCTCGGTGCCGCTGTAAACGGCGACCCAGCGATGCTGCTGTTTCATTCCGCGGACAGTGAGAACTGGACGTTTCATCATGTACTGTACGTGGCCCCCGCTTACTTTCGTGAAAACGGCGGTCGTTGCGTAGAGTGCCCAGACTTTTTCTGTCTGGATGGCGTGTGGGTGTTAATTATTGGCGTTGTGGGTTATACCGAGCCCGTAACCGGTCGCCATAATCTGCTGTTCGCACAAACCGGTGATTTCCGCGACGGCTATTTCATTCCGTCGTCACATCCGCTGCAAATGCTGGATTTCGGCACTGATTTCTACGCCTTACAAACTTGGGGCGAGGAAGATGCGCGGACCGGTTTTGCCTGGCTGTATAACTGGGCCACGCAAAAAAACGTCGAGTCTAGCTATTGTGGCGAAATGTCCTTACCGCGTCGCTTTCATCTTAACGCGCAACAGCAGCTTTGCATGACCCCTGTTTTACCGCCAGAGTCCTTGGTTATCAATCAGACTAGGTTAGCTGATAACGAGCGTTGGTCGAGCACTGAGGTCAATAGAGCCTGCACGATCGCGTTTACCCCGACAGATGCTTTTTGTCTGACGCTGAGTGGGGACAACGGTCAGGAAATTGTACTGGAATTTGACGGCAAGGCGCTGACATTACGGGAAAAAGGTCAGGACGATGGTCGTTATCGTGCACCGCTGGCGAGCGTGGAGGATGTCATGGTGTGCTTTGATGCTGGGATCGTTGAAGTCTTCGCCAATGGGGGCAGTGTTTGCGGTA
This sequence comes from Hafnia sp. HMSC23F03, assembly GCF_001816025.1. Classification (NCBI taxonomy): domain Bacteria; kingdom Pseudomonadati; phylum Pseudomonadota; class Gammaproteobacteria; order Enterobacterales; family Hafniaceae; genus Hafnia; species Hafnia sp. HMSC23F03. Next base: position 165,389 of record NZ_KV824188.1, on the reverse strand, counting down.
CGCGACGCTACTATTCATGCAGTGCGCTGACACAAGTACACCTCTCAGGAGCTCCGGCAATACTCACCCAGTATCGTGCCACTTATGCTTATAAATAATATTCCCGCGCGATAAATCTGTTTATTCTTAATAGCACAGAAGGATTCAACATTATGTCGAGTAATAATTATTACGATGTCACGGAATGGAATATAGGTAATCCGTATGATGATATTGGTGAAGTGATTAATAGTATTATCGCCGATATTAAAAACAGACAAACCAATACTGATATTAATGAAGGTGGAAAACCCGGAGCGGTGATTTATATTCCGCCGGGTGATTACCATCTTCTCACTCAAATAGTGATAGACATTAGCTATCTGAAAATTATGGGCTCTGGACATGGCTTCACCTCTTCCAGCATCCGTTTTAATACTCCAGAGAGTGATTGGCCAAACTGGCACGAATTATGGCCGGGTGGCAGCCGTATTCTGGTCGATATGTCTCCGGCGGAAGGCGCAGCAGAATCTGCAGGGGCTGCATTCTATATTGCGCGCAGCGGAGATCCTCGGATAAGTTCGGTCGAGTTTGCTGACTTCTGTATTGATGGTTTGCATTTTGTCGACGATGGTTCTGGCTGCGATGACCCTGAGAACAGTTATCTCAACGGTAAGACGGGTATTTATATTGCCAGCGCGCAGGACTCCTTCCGCATCAGCGGTATGGGATTTGTCTACCTTGAGCACGGCGTGACAATTTATAATGCTGATGCTTTGGCTATTCATAACAACTTCATCGCTGAATGTGGGAACTGTATAGAGTTACGCGAGTCCGGTCAGGCGTCAAAAATAACCGATAATCTGATCGGTGCGGGCTACAGAGGCTATTCTATTTACGCTGAGAACTTTGGGGGGCTTTTAATTACTGCTAATAATATATTCCCTCGAGGAAAAAGCGTTGTTCATTTCTCGAATGTGGTTCGCTCCTCAATCAGCAGTAATCGATTCCATGCGTTTTACCCTGGCATGTTGATAATGGAGAACGGCAGCGCGGAGAATCTGGTGTCATCTAACCACTTTTTCCGCGAGCGTGAGCCGTGGGCTCCGATGCAAGCCTACAATAACGGATTAGATGATTTATATGGCCTGCTGTATATTAGCGGTGATAATAACTCGATCATTGCCAATCATATTTCCGAGTCCATTGATACACAATATATTACGCCGACGGGTGCCACACCGGTTATTATTCGGGTGGTTTCTGGCAAAGGAAATACTATTTCTAATAATCATGTTGTCGCCACGACCGAAACCTCCGACGGACAGGCGGCGGCAGACGCCAGTGCGTGTTTCTCTACCCAAGTCAGCGCGTTACTGGCGACCGACGGCCTAGCTGCGTTGGCGGTGATCGCCGTCCAGATAGAAGCAACCTCGCAGCAAAATACCGTGCTGGATTCAGGTACTGACGGTCAGGTTGTGATGGATAAAACCGTAAATGCCTTCAGAGCAACGCCTACTCCCGGCGCGACAGTGGAGGGATATTGTTAATGCCTAACCATCACATTGCCTGTCTTGGCGAACTGTTGATTGATTTTGTTTGCACTGATATTGGATTGGGTCTGAAAAAGGGGACCCAATTCCTCAAAAAAGCAGGAGGGGCTCCCGCTAATGTTGCCGCTGCTATCAACCGTAGCGGAGGTCACGCCAAGCTGGCCGCGAAAGTCGGTGACGATCCCTTTGGTGATTTTCTGCTTCATACGCTAGCGTCGGAAGGCATTGAGCTTTCTGGCATCACGCGTAGCGCCACGCCCACTACGTTGGCATTTGTCGGTTTGCAGGACGATGGCGAGCGCGATTTTAGCTTTTGCCGTGGTGCCGATGGCGAGCTTGGCTGGCAAGATATTCCCTCTGACTTTCTCGACGATGTGAGCATCGTGCATTTTGGAGCCGCTACGGGTCTGATGGAGGGAGAGCTATATGTCACCTACCAACGTCTCTTACGTGAAGCAAAACAACGCGGCTTGTTGATCTCATTTGATCCCAACTATCGCGAAGGTTTGTGGGGGCAGGATCCGCAAGAATTTATCGCTCGCTGCAAGCCGTGGTTTCAGCATGCAGATATCGTTAAAGTCAGTGAAGAGGAGCTACACTTCATTACCGACGCGAAGACGATAACAGAAGGCTGCCGCGTGTTGCATGAGTTTGGCGTCAGCTATATCGCTGTCACTTGCGGCGATCGTGGAACATGGATAAGTCATAAATCAGGTATGCAACAGCTTATCCCCTCTGTTCCCGTTAATGCGATTGACTCTACCGGTGCGGGGGATGCGTTTATTGGCGCATTGCTACAGCGGATTAACCAATCCGGTTGCAGGTTAGACGACCAGACACAATTCCTGCATGCCGTGCATTGGGCCAATATCTGTGGAGCATTGACTTGTACACAGTTTGGCGCAATTGATGCGATTCCTACTGCAGCGGAAGTCGATGCTATTTTTTTGAGTCGTAGCGCTTGAGAATCTACACTGGTGCGGAGTTTTATTTCCGCATCGTTCACAGGTCGCTAGGATTATTGTTATTTCCGAACCGTGTCGCAAGTGACAATGTTCACTTGCCCACGGCTAAATCTCCACGGAATATTTCATCTATTGATATCCATTTTTAGTGTCTCAATGACTATCCTTAGCGCTGGTGACACGTTGCGATGTGGATAATAAAGAAATGAACCATCTAATCGTTGACTATAACGTTGTAACACCCTGATAAGGCTACCTTGTACTAAATCATCAGCCACCAACTCCTCTGGAACATAAGCTAACCCTAGACCTAATCTAGCCGCCTTTGCTTCCATATAGCTGTCAGCAAAAGCCCATTGCCCCTGTGGGCGGTGAGTGATTTTTTTACCGTCGTCATTGAGCTCCCACGCATACAGGCTTCCGTCACCAAACTGGTAGGCTATGCAAGGGTGTACCACTAAATCGGCCGGAGTTTGTGGAAAGCCGTAGCGACGAAAATGCTCGGGTGTGCCAACCACGACCATCTCCATGTCGGGTGAAATACGCACGGCGACCATACCATGGCCAACATCGGATCCTAGGCGTACACCGGCATCGTATCGTTCCTCAATAATATCAACAAACCGACTTTCGCTAATGAGCTCAAGCCTGATATCAGGATACCGCTGTTTAAACATTGCGAGCTTCGGCAAAAGCACTTTATCAATGGCGTGTTGGCTAGCATTGATACGAACCGTGCCGGATGGGGTTTGTCGATAATGCGCCAGGGTGGCAAGCCCCATGTCTAAAGCATCAAAGCCGGACTCTACTGTCCGATAGAGTTGTTCACCTGCCTGTGTCACTGACAGCTTGCGTGTAGTTCGAACGAGAAGTTGTACACCTAGCCTTTCTTCTAGTTCGCGAATGGAACGGCTGATCCCTGATTGTGCAAGCCCAAGCCTTTGTGCCGCTGCGGTGAAACTGCCTTCTCGTACTACCTGCATAAACAGATAGAGTTCATTATAGTTTTCCCGTTTAGCCATTCATTATCCTCGGCCACTGACTAAGCCCTACGCCTGTTACAGCACGTCTATTTATAACAATTTGATATTAATTCTAGCATTTTTCACCCACTAATCAGCACTATTTTAGCTAACTATAATGATCGCATTGAAACAAAGCTCGGCGGCGTTTTCTGTATGGAACCTGCGACCCTATCTTATTTTTAAGAAGGAACTTTACATGATTGCTTTCACCAAAAAATTGACAGCAGCATTACCCTCAATGCTGCTATTCGCATCATTAAGTGGAGTTACTACAATGAGTTATGCTGATGTAACTAATCCAAACGCACCTGTCTCGATGACAGAAAAGTGGGATAAAACCTTTGCAGAGAGTACGAAAGTTGCTCACCGAAAAGTGATCTTTCAGAACCGTTATGGGATCTCGTTAGTTGGAGACCTCTATATCCCCAAAAATCGTGCTGGACGCAAACTAGCGGCGATTGCCGTTAGCGGGCCTTTTGGCGCAGTAAAAGAGCAGTCAAGCGGGCTGTATGCACAAACGCTGGCAGAATTGGGATTTGTAACTCTGGCTTTTGATCCATCGTACACGGGGGAAAGCGGTGGTTATCCGCGTAACGTTGCTTCTCCGGATATTAATACTGAGGATTTCAGCGCAGCGGTGGATTTTCTCGGCTTGCAAACAGAGGTAGATCGCAACCGTATTGGGCTACTTGGCATCTGTGGCTGGGGCGGTATGGCGTTAAATGACGCCGCGATGGATACTCGCGTTAAAGCCGTTGCTACCAGTGTCATGTACGACATGAGTCGTGCAATGGGTCATGGCGTTGGTGATGGCAAAGACCGCTACACGACCTCTGATCGTCGCGCCGTGTTGCAGTATCTGAATGCGCAGCGCTGGAAAGATGCGGAAAGGGGGACTTTTGCCACTGGTGGACATGACGTTTATGTCGATGAAAAAGGCAACGTAAGTGCAGCGGATCGTATTCTGCCGGAGGCTTTACCTACGGATCCACATCCCGTATTGAAAGAATTCTTTGATTATTATCGCATGCCACGTGGTTTCCATGCGCGTTCCGTAAATTCAACCGGTGCTTGGACTGCGACAATGCCACTGTCATTTATGAATATGCCGCTGCTGAGCTATGCAAATGAAATTACAATTCCTGTGCTAATTGTGACGGGGGAAAAAGCGCACTCACGCTATTTTGCTGAGGATGCCTTTAACGCTGTCGGTAGCAAAGAAAAAGAGTTGGTGGTGGTTCCGGAAGCGAACCATGTCGATTTATACGACAACGCTGCTGGTAAGATCCCGTTCGCCAAATTTGAACAGTTTTTCAAAACTAACTTAAAATAATTTATTGAATACTATGTCTTAGTAAAGCCATCGGTCATTCGCAGATGGCTTTTATTCTGACCTTTTGTCGCATGTTGCGATGCAAATCCATCACATCCTAAGCCATTATCAGCTTCGTTTTTGCTGTTATTCCATGAATATCGCCTGCCTCAGTTAAACAGAGGTTGTTGAGGGCAATATTCAGAGAAATTAATTATGTCTGCACTGAGTTTTAAAACATCGCACAATAAAATACACGCACACTGGAGCGGCGTTTTTGCCATGACGCTCTGCGTTTTTGTACTGATCGCGTCAGAGTTTATGCCGGTCAGCCTGTTGACGCCAATTGCTAGAGATTTACATGTCACGGAGGGACTCGCTGGTCAGGGGATTGCTATCTCTGGCGCACTCGCTGTGTTGACCAGTCTGATAATTTCTAACGTTGCAGGAAGCCTGAATCGTAAACATCTTCTGCTTGGTTTGACGCTTCTGATGGCTGTTTCAGGAATGACTATTGCCTTGGCGTCCAACTATCAGGTCTACATGATAGGCCGAGCTCTGATTGGTATCGCCATTGGTGGATTTTGGTCAATGTCGGCAGCAACCGCTATCCGACTGGTTCCACAGCACCAGGTTCCCCGAGCACTGGCTATATTTAACGGTGGGAACGCACTGGCAACCGTAGTGGCAGCCCCTCTGGGGAGCTATCTAGGGGCAACTGTTGGCTGGCGTGGGGCCTTTTTATGTCTTGTCCCTTTTGCAATAGCTGCGTTCATTTGGCAATACATCGGTTTGCCAGAGATGAAAAGCGATAAGGCAAATAAGTCGAGCCGGTCTGTGCTTCGTCTGCTCAGACTTACTACGGTATCAACTGGCCTTCTAGCATGCGGATTATTCTTTATGGGGCAGTTTGCATTATTTACCTATGTACGACCGTTTCTGGAAACGGTGACTAAAGTAAATGCTTCTATCCTCTCCTTAATATTGCTTGCTATGGGCGTTGCTGGTTTTGCTGGCACACTATTAATTACGTTATTTCTCAACACAAGATTTTATCTGACGCTAATGATAATCCCTCTGGTTATGGCCTCGATTGCCGGAACGCTACTTTTAGTCGGGCAGAATCTCTGGGGTGTTACCGTACTTTTAAGCCTATGGGGGATGATTGCAACGGCAGCTCCAACGGGGTGGTGGACATGGATCGCACGAACACTTCCTGAGGATGCTGAGGCTGGGGGAGGGCTCATGGTGGCGGTTATTCAACTCTCGATCGCGCTGGGTTCAACAGCAGGAGGGTTGGTCTTTGATAGTTTGGGATGGCGAAGTTCTTTTGGACTGAGTAGCGTATTACTTCTTGGTGCGGTAGGTATGACGTTTATCACTTCTCGTCAAAACAGATAGTCATACCAGCGACATTTTAGTTGTTAATTAGAGTGTTTTTGCCATGGCTCTTGGTAGAGAGCCCAATGTACATACCAATATCAGGGATTAATTATCTCTATGTTATATGCAGTTTAGACTCTGAATCTTGCGAACCTAGCTTATTTCTAATGACTGTAGGTTTTTTCGGGGTTAACCTAAGCTTAATGATGATATTTATCTAAAGGTTCCCTTCAGTCTGATTTGATTTACGCGAGATAACGCTATGGAATTAAAGGATTATTACGCCATTATGGGCGTGAAACCGACAGACGATCTCAAGACAATCAAGACCGCCTATCGCCGATTGGCCCGTAAGTACCATCCCGATGTCAGTAAAGAGCCTGATGCCGAAGCCCGATTTAAAGAAGTGGCGGAAGCGTGGGAGGTGCTGAGTGACGAGCAGCGCCGAGTCGAGTATGACCAGTTGTGGCAGCACCGCAACGATCCTCAGTTCCAACAATTCCAGCAACGAGAAGGGCAAAACTACAGCCCTGAAGATTTTGACGATATCTTCTCGTCGATCTTTGGCCAACATGGCCGCCAGTCGCGGCAGCGTCCTGCTGCTCGTGGTCATGATTTGGAGATTGAAGTTGCGGTATTCCTCGAAGAAACGCTAGAGGAACATAAACGCACCATCAGCTATAACCTACCTGTATACAATGCCTTTGGCATGGTTGAACGGGAAATCCCTAAAACGCTGAATGTTAAAATTCCTGCCGGCGTTGGCAATGGCCAGCGTATTCGCTTGAAAGGGCAGGGGACTCCGGGTGAAAACGGTGGGCCAAATGGCGATCTGTGGCTGGTGATCCGTATTGCTCCGCATCCTTTGTTTGATATCGTCAATCAGGATTTGGAAATTGTGGTTCCTCTCGCCCCTTGGGAGGCTGCTCTGGGCGCTAAAGTGGCCGTACCTACGTTGAAAGATAGCATTCTTCTAACGATTCCTGCGGGGAGTCAGGCTGGACAGCGGTTGCGTATCAAGGGTAAAGGCTTGGTCAGTAAAAACCATACAGGCGATCTGTATGCCGTCATCAAAATCGTGATGCCGCCAAAACCAGACAGCGAAAGTGCCGCTTTGTGGCAGCAATTGGCGGACGCTCAGTCGTCCTTTAATCCACGCAAAGAGTGGGGGAAAGCATAATGGCTAATGTCACCGTCACTTTCACCATGACCGAGTTTTGCCTGCATACCGGAGTCTCGGAAGAAGAACTGAACGAGATTGTTGGACTAGGCGTAGTTGAACCGAGTGATTACGAATCAACAACATGGCTATTTGATGACCACGCCGTGACCGTTGTACAGCGAGCTTTACGCCTACGGCAAGAGCTGGCGCTAGACTGGCCGGGTATCGCAGTTGCGCTAACGTTGTTGGAGGAAAATACCCAACTACGTCAGGAGAATCGACTGCTGCGGCAGAGACTCTCACGCTTCATTGCACATCCATAGTGCGCATCCATAGTAAAAACGTTGAAGATTAAGGGGCCGCATATTGCCGCCCCTTAAATATTATTGGCATTAAAACTTGCCAGTTTATAAAGGCATAAAAATATTCCCAATGGTTACTATAAATGAGCAAATGTGTAGCGGTGAAAGGATCAGTTGGTTAAACTTGCTTTCAAATACGGAATAAATGCTCAGGTAACATCCTTTGAATTGCTTTATAAAACTGACACGACCCGCACTGTTATTATTATCACTCTTAGCATCCGGTTGTTCATTATCACCCGTTATTCCCGTATTTGGTGCGGCGTTTCCTAGCTGGTTTTTTTGTTTATTGGCCGGTGCCTTTTTGCTGATCCTTTGCCATATATTCATTGTTCGTAAAGGCTGGCAGGCGCGCTTCTCTCCTCTGGTATTCAGTTATCTGGCGCTATTATTCCTGTTTGCCGCGATCTTGTGGTTCCTATTCTTTGCTCACTAAATACCTATGACAAATTCCAGCTCAAGCTTATTACGGAAAAAATGGCCATTGTTGGCTCTTGTTCTCGCTGCCATTTTGGCGTTGATCGTGGTTATTTGGCAGTTACAAACATCGCCGGAAACCAATGATGCCTATGTGTATGCCGATACCATTGATGTCGTGCCGGAAGTGAGTGGGCGGATCGTGGAAATGCCGATTCGTGACAACCAGCGTGTGAAAAAAGGCGACTTGCTGTTTCGTATCGACCCGCGCCCTTATCAGGCCATGTTGGATGATGCTAAGGCTCGACTGACTACGCTAGACGCGCAGATAGCATTGACTCAGCGAACCATCAAAGCGCAAGAATATAACGCGCAGTCGGTTACCGCCGCGGTAGAACGTGCTAAAGCGCTGGTGAAACAAACGACTTCGACGCGCACCCGACTTGAACCGCTGGTGCCACAGGGTTTTGCCTCGCAAGAGGATCTTGACCAAGCGAGAACCGCAGAGAAAGCGGCACGCGCTGAGCTGGAAGCGACGCTATTGCAGGCCAAACAGGCCTCCGCCGCAGTAACCGGCGTGGATGCGATGGTGGCACAGCGAGCGGGTATTCTGGCGCAGATCGCGCTGGCGGAACTGCATCTCGAATTTACTGAGGTTCGCGCACCTTTCAACGGGATCGTGGTGGCGCTGAAAACGACCATCGGCCAGTATGCGTCGGCGTTAAAACCGGTCTTTACGTTAATGGATGACGAGCACTGGTATGTGATTGCTAACTTCCGTGAAACTGATCTTAAAAATGTGCATTCTGGCGTTCCAGCCCGAGTGACCGTTATGACCAATCACGGCAAATCATTCAGCGGAGTTGTGGACTCTGTTGGCTCCGGTGTTTTGCCCGACGGCGGCAGCGTATTTGAAGGCCTTCCGGTGATTCAAAAAACGATTAACTGGGTTCATGTTTCACAACGCTTCCCTGTGAAAATCGCAGTGAAAGATCCCGATCCTAATGTGTTCCGCATGGGTGCCTCTGCCAGCGCCGTTTTGCAGCCGGAATAAGAACTCGGTATGTGGAATTTCTGGCAGTTTCTTACGAGAGAACTTAGCGCAGCTCCGGGGCGGGGAAACTATACCCTGCGCCTGACGCTTAGCTGTGCCGTGCTGATCACGCTGTTTATGGCTCTGCAGATCCCATTTCTAGCGGTTGCGCTGATTGTGGTGTTTTATGTCAGTCAGCCTAACGTGTTGATGATCAAACTGGTTAGCGTGGTGTTTTTTATTACGGTCAGCGTTGCGCTTGGCGGGGTCATTCTTATCATCAAGTGGACCTATGATTATCCGTTGATCCGCCTAGTGGCCTCGGTTTTTCTATTTTTCTGCTCGATGTACCTGATGCGGATTCTGGGCAAACTTGGGATGGCTTTTTTCGTTATGGGGTTGGTGGTGATCTACGCTCAGACCTTCCCATCGATGACGAGTCAGAGTGAAGTGCTGGTTCGTTTGCTGCTTTGGCTGTGGGTGGCAATTAATACCGCTATTTTGGTGACGCTCTTGGTGAATGCGTGTTTTCTACAGGCGTTTCCAGGCTACCAGTTTAAAAGTCGGCTCGCGCTGATGTTCCGTGAAGCCGGGTCACTGCTAGCGGGGAACCATGCCGATACAAAGCGACCGACGCTAAAAGATATTGCCGATCAGTTTACCCAACTGCAATCACTGTATAAACAGGCAAACCGTTCTAGCTCTGACATTGCGGCAAGGCCGCAGGCATGGCAATCGATGATGGGAGCTGCGGTGCGCTGCTATCATCTTGCGGTCCTTCTTCAGCCAATGAATAGCGCTTCTGAGAACCACGCTCACGCCCAGCAATTGTCTGCGGTACTCGGGGAACTGGCTTTGCATCTAGACGATGGCAAATTGCCTGATATCCAGCCTTTTCCACTCACCGACGATACGGCAAACGGCGCTATTTTGCGGGAAATATCGACTATCGTTGGCAAACTAGCGCGCGGTGAAGAGGTTCCACTTCCGGCGGGAGAAGTCGAGAAAGAACCCTTACTGGCGCCAGATGCATGGAGTAATCCGACCTATTTACATTTTGCACTCAAGACGCTGCTAGCGACTCTCTTGTGCTATGTGTTTTATACGGCCGCTGATTGGCAGGGGATTCATACCATCATGCTAAGCTGCGTTATCGTTGCTCAGCCGGGTTTAGGCGCAACGATGCAAAAAACGTGGCTACGTATCGGCGGTGCGTTAATTGCGACGCTGCTGGCGCTATTGTTACTCGTATTTATACAGCCCTATACGGATTCGATTATCGGCCTATTGGCGATGAGCCTGCCAGTGATGGCGCTTTCTGCTTGGATTGCTGCAGGTTCGGATCGTATCGCCTATGCAGGGATCCAAATCGGTTTTACCTTTTCACTGGCGTTCCTGAACTGGTTTGGCCCGCTGACTAATTTAACCGAACTACGCGATAGGGTGATTGGTATCCTGCTTGGTGTACTGGTCTCGTCAATTGTTCATCTCTATCTGTGGCCTGAGAGTGAAGCGCCGAAGCTCAAATCGAGTTTGGCTCGCCTTTATAATCAGGCTGCGAAGTATCTGGCGGCTAGGGGCGAGGAGGTCAAAATCCTTCCTCTATTTCATGCGTTGGCAACGACGGAGTCGCTTATCAATCGTGTTGCGGCCGAGCCAATAAATACCTATGCCTATCCGTATCCAGAAGTTAGACGGTGGCCGGTGAAGTCTTGTTTTAATCAGGTGCAAGAAGTGGTGCGTTTAAGTGAGGGCTACCGATTGTATGCTCCGCAGGGGGACGATTTCCTCCAGCGTTGTGCCGCTCGGTTGCAGGACTATGCCAAAAGCATCGAGCAACAGCAGGAAAAAATACCAAGCTCGTTTACGGCGACCGGAAGCGCAGGGAATCCGTTCGGCCCTCCATTGACGGCAGCGCTGGCGATGCTGCCACATTGGCATTCTGCAACTTCCGACATTCAGCAACAGGCAAATCAGCAATGAGAAAAATGGAATCCGCGGCACACTTTTGGCGTTATTCATCGATAGCTTTTGCACTGTTTCTGTTGTCTGGATGCGCTTTGATTCAGGACGACCCGGGTAAAGTGCCGATAGTAAACCCGCAACAGGCACAGCTTTCACAGGTTATTCATTTGGCAAATAGCGACTGGCCAGCGGCTCGATGGTGGGAAGGCTATCATGATGCCCAGCTCAATATGTTGGTGAACCGTGCGTTACAAAATTCACCAACGATGCAGGCGGCGCGACTGAGGATTTCTCAGTCGCAGTCCACCGTTGAGTTAGCCCAGTCGGCGATGGGCGTGCAGGCCACGGCGGTTGCGGCTCAGAATCGGATGCGGGTGACAAATAAAGAGTTTACTTGGCCTTATTCATACTCTCTGCCAATTGATAAGAACGGCCCTTGGTACACATTAAATACGGTTGGGGTGGGTGCGACGCTAAATATTGACCTATGGGGAGCTGACAGGGCAAGGGTGGCTGCGGCTATCGGTGAGAAAAATGCCCGTTTGGCAGAGACTGCGGGTATTGAACTGGATATTGCCAGCAGCGTGGCACAGCTCTACTTTGCTATGCAGAGTACTTACCAGCAAATTGCTTTGCTCAATCAGCTGCAAGACATTGCCAGTCTTTCGGTTCAAGCACACGAACAACGAACCCATCGCGGTTTGGAAGACAGCGTTGCTATTGCTAACGCTCGCTCGGAATTATTGGCTGCTCAGCAACAGGTTATTGCGGCCAACGGGACGCTGACTCAATATCGAGAAACGCTGCGGGCGCTGATGGGGGCCGATGCCCATAGTATGCCTGACATACATCCGGTAGAACTTCCAGCGGTGCAGCAAACGTTGCCAGACTCACTCTCTTTTGAATTACTGGCGCGTCGTCCAGATCTCCAAGCATTGAGCGGTTATGTGACTGCCTCTATGAGTCAGGTTGATGCCGCTAAAGCAGCGTTTTACCCACATTTTGATATTAAAGCATTCTGGGGGTATAACGCGCTTAACGTCGGCGATCTGTTCAAATCTTCATTCCAACAGATTAATTTGCTGCCCGGCTTGTATCTGCCTATCTTTGACGGCGGACGCTTAAATGCCAACTTAAAATCGGTACGTACCGCGAGCAATATTCTGATTAAACAGTACAACCAAGCTGTGCTGGATGCGGTGCGCGATGTGGCAATGAGTTCGAGCCAATTAAACGATCTCAACCAGCAGGTTGCGCTACAGAATCAAAAAGTGACGGAGGCAATGACCGTCACTCAAAGCGCCAGTGCCCATTATCAGCGTGGCCTACTCAGTCGTTATGCGGCGCAAGAAGCGCGTCGTAGCACCATTACTCAGCAACTGCTGTTGCTTGATATGCGAGCACAGCAGCTCAGCACCGATATAACGTTGATTAAAGCCCTCGGTGGCGGATATCGTTGATTGAGCGGTTAGATGGAGAATCCATACCTAAGGTCGTGCTGAAAATATGGATATGGCCTTATTTGTGAGTCACTGCATTTTTGCTTTCAGTTAAAGGGTTCAGCAATGCTGATTTTTAAAGCACTCATCTTATTTAGTCTTACGGCGCTTGCAGAGATCGTCGGGTGCTACCTGCCTTATTTGGTGATCAAACAGAGCAAACCGCTTTGGCTCCTTATTCCTGCGGCGTTCAGCCTTATTATTTTTGCTTGGCTGCTCACGTTACATCCTACGGCAGCGGGACGTACCTATGCGGCATACGGTGGCGTTTATATTGGCGTGGCATTAGTCTGGCTGCGATTTGTTGATGGTGTCGCGCTGACGCGTTGGGATATTACTGGTGCCTGCGTGGCGTTAGTTGGGATGGCAATCATTGTTTTGCAGCCTTCTTAGCTGAATTTGCTTTTCGCCCATTGATAAAGGAACTCCGCCATGTCGAATCATCAGCATGGCGGTGGGTTTTTAGAAGCGAATCTCTCCACCAAAGATATAAGTTCTGCCGCGTGCGGTATTGGCCGCAGTGCTTTCATCACCTTGCATTGGCATCATATTGAGTTTATTTAACGCTTCGGAATAATTTTTGTTCATCAGGTTTTGTACGCTGAATTTAAGCATCAAATTACGATTAAACTCATAGGTGCTGTAGAGATCGATAATCGTTGGAATTTGCGGCATATCTTCTTTCACAATAGCCCCTGTTTTTTCATCGAAATCGAAGTTGGGCGATAGACGACGCGTTTTCCCGGTGTATTTGATCACGCTACCGACGGTTAAAGACTGGTCGAAGAAACGTAATCCGGTGTCGAGCGTCATATATTTTCGTGGCAACTCGGTAATATCCCCCGCACCAAAATAGGTACTGGCAATGGACGTTGGCTGGTCGGTGTGTTGCTGGCTGTATGCTAAACGAGCAAAAGCATATCCCGCATCGTAGTCCATCTCTAATTCAAAACCTTGGGCGCGTACCAGAGAGTCTGAGTTAACGTAAATGTACATGTTATCGCTATAGTCGCTAACGTCTTCCCAGTCGTTGGCGTTCACTTCCGTCATATTACATTTACGCCCATTCGTGCAGACTAAATAAGACTCGCTGAAAATGTAGTTCTTGATTTTACTGCGATATACCAATGCTTTTAGCCGTAGCGAATCTTCCTTCAGCAATAGGTCTTGGGTATTGATATTAAAACCGGCCTGATAGGTTTCTGCTCGCTCTGGTTTTAAAAACGGATTCATGGATGCGCCGCCGGAATTGGAGAAAAACATCTCTTGGATATTTGGGGCACGCATCGATTTGCTATAGCTCACGAACGGCTGTAACCAAGGCGTGACCTGAGCTGAAAGCATCACTGACGGGTTGAAGCCGCTCTCTTTTTCGTCGACGTTGTATTCACCCTGAGGTACACAGGTCACGCGTGGGTCGCAGGCCGGTTTGAAACCGCTGATCTTATTCTGGGTGTAGTTAAGATTTAAATTAGCCTGATAGATGCCGCGCGTGATTTCTAGTCCGGTATATAGCGCTGAAATATCTTGATTGCCGGAAGGGGCAAACGGATTGTTTTCTATGGACTCTTGTGACGACTGGGGATCGCCTGCGTTTGATTTAATCAACTTATCATAGCGGGTACGCATCAGTTTTCCGCCTAGGCTAAAGGCGAGATCGTTATTACCTAGCGTGAAACGGCTGGTGTTATTGATGTCTAGTGCATTGGAGCGGTTACGTGCCGAGGTACTGTAAAATGTATAAAGCGAACCATCTTGGTATTGCTGTTCGCTGCGGCTGGTACTGGCAGTAACATTTAAATCAATTAATTCAGAGAACGGTGAATAGTGATATTTAATATAGTAATCATCGCTGGTGATATCACGACGTGAAAACTTATTCTGATAGGTACGAGCAGAAAGTTCGAAGCTATTAAACTCGTTAGGCTTAATATCAACTTTATATAACTGGGATTTAGGGTTTTGTTTCATGAATTTGTCGTAGCCAAATTCTTCACTATTAATTCCATCACCGTTATCAAAGTTGGAATAGACCGAGCTTCCGCTGATCGCTGCCATTGCACCAAAGCTTCCGGTATCAGTAAAGGCATTGGTTTTGCCTGCGGCGGCAATCATGCCGCTGCGACCAATGCCGTTACTGCCTACAGAGAATCGTGAGCGAACGCCAAAAGGATTACCGGCAAAGACGACATCATCGACGCCGATGGTACGCAGGTTTGCGCTTCCTGCTAACGCATTGACGCCAGAAGAACCACTGCTATCTCCGCGTGTAACGTCAACACCCACCAAGAAATTGGGGTCAATGAGTACGCCAGCCATACTGTTGGTTGAGCCATGTATGGCGGTACCCGAGGTTGAGGTGCCGTAGAAGCTCTGTGTAATGCCATCGACCATGGTATTCACTCGGCCAAATCCGCTCATGCCGCGGATATTTACGCTCACCGAACCCTGACCCGGATCGATCTGGGTATAGGTGCCGGGCATACTGCGCAGCGTGGAGTCTAATGACTCCAGATTTTTGTCCGTGGCTCGTGAGCTGGTGGCTCCGGGTTTATCGAGAGCTTCTTGCTCACTGGTCATTTTCCCCGCGGAAACATTGAGTGGGGAAAATACCGCTGAGCCTTTTTTATCTCCGCTGGTTTCTTCGCTGGTTGATTGTGCGTATGCGCCTGCGCTGAGCAATAGTATGCCCGAGCCGATCAAGCCGGCTATTTTATTAAGTTTCATAAACACCCTTAGAAGTATCACAATGTACAAATCAATTTATTTTTATTTTGTGCAGCTACTGCTGCCGATCCGCGGCCAAAATAAAGCTGTATTCCAGCGCGGTATTTTCCAAACGTTTAAGCCGTCCTGATTTTCCTCCGTGGCCAGCTTGCATATCTGTTAACAGCAATATTTTTCCTGAACCCAATTGATTAGCGCGCAGCTTGGCGACCCATTTAGCGGGCTCCCAATATTGCACTTGTGAATCATGTAAACCGGTAGTCACTAACAGGTTTGGATAATGCATAGGTTTAACGTTGTCGTAGGGGCTGTAGGATTTCATTCGCTGGTAGTCAGCCAGAAGGTGTGGGTTTCCCCACTCTTCATATTCACCTAGCGTCAGTGGCAATGTGTCATCCAGCATGGTGGTAACCACATCGACAAAAGGCACTTGGGCAACCACGGCGTTAAACAGCTCGGGGTGTTGATTCATCACCGCGCCAACGAGTAGTCCTCCCGCGCTGCCGCCCATGGCGTATAGACGACCGGGCTGACCAAAACCTCGGGCGACCAAGCCTTGGGTCGCATCGATAAAGTCGTTGAAACTATTTGGCTTATGCGCCAGCTTTCCTTGTTGGTACCACTGTTGTCCCAACTCCCCGCCACCGCGTACGTGCACCATGGCGAACACAAAACCGCGGTCTAACAGGCTGAGGCGATTAGCGCTAAAAGCGGGATCCATGCTCATGCCATAGGCACCATAGCCATATACCAACAGTGGGCTTTGTTTTGCTTTAAACATTTTCTGGTTATAAACCAATGACACTGGCACTTTGACGCCGTCGCGTGCGGTGATCCAGAGGCGCTCGCTGTGATAATCCGCCGGATGACTATTTTTAACTTCCTGACGTTTGAGTAGCGTCCGTTGCCCACTGTTCAAATCCCATGCATAGGTGCTGGTTGGCGTGGTCATGGATGAGTAGCCGTAACGCAAATGATGGGTTTGCGGATCGGGGTTGTAGCCTAACCAAGCCATGTAACTGGCGTCGTCGAAATCCAGCGTTTGCTCGGCGTGGGTTTTCCAATTGATCTTACGAATCTGGCTCAACCCATCACGGCGTTCAACAACCACCAGCCAGTGCTGAAACAGGGCAAAACCTTCGACCATGTTATCGTTATGAGGCGCCACGAGTGGCTGCCACACCTCGTGATTGTTCTTGGCCTGATACAAGCCAAAATTGGCATTTTCATGATTGGAACGCAGATAAAACGTGGAGTTAAAGTGATTGAGGTAATACTCCACGCCTTGGCGACGAGCGGCAAACAGCACGGGCTGTGCGTCTGGATTATCGGCATCCAACAGATGTACTTCCGACGTTGTGTTGGAGCCGACCGTTATCGCTAAATAGCGATCTGAAGCTAGGCGCGACAGGGTGAGGTAAAACGCACCGTCATTTTCCTGATAGATCAAACGATCTTGCGCCAAAGGCGTTCCTATCCGATGTCGATACACCTGATAGGGCATTAGCGTTTGCGGATGATTGCGTACATAAAATAGCGTGCTGCCGTCATTGGACCACAGCATATTGCCGGACGTATTTTCAATGACATCGGGTAGCCACGCTCCGTTGTGCAGATTTCGCAGCGACAGGCGGTATTGGCGTCGCCCCTGAAAATCCTCGGCAACAGCCATCATGTGATTATCTTGGCTAATGGTTATGCCACCCAAACGGTAATAAGCATGCCCCGCAGCACGCTGATTACCATCCAGCAACGTTTGCCAAATCAGCTTGCCGCTTAGGGGTTGGCGCTGGGTAAGCGCAAAATCTTTTCCGGCCAGATAGACATCCTGATAGCGATAGCCATTGCGTTGATAGGGAACGGAACTATCTTCAGGCTTCATGCGCGAAACCATTTCCTGATACAGCGTTTCTCGCAGCGCTTGATAAGGCCGTAGGACGGCATCGGCATACTGATTTTCAGCCAGTAAATAGCGCAGAACTTTTGGCTCGCTACGGCTGTCATCGCGCAACCAAAAATAGTTATCTATGCGTCGGTCATTGTGTTCGGTAAGCACCTTCGGCACGACAGCGGCCACAGGCGGTTGAGGTTCGGCGGCGGCCTGCCAAGACAATATCGTTGCTAGCAGGGCTAGCAAAATGTGATGCCATGATCTGAACATGGTTGATCCTTTTGGTTCTACGGGCGAAAGGGGGCCCTGCCGGAGTATTTCCAGCATCGAAAATGGAATAGGTTTTTGGCCGTGTGAGCAGCGCTAACTCATGGTTGTCTGAGCTCGTTTAAGTCGAAATTGATTGGCATTGTTACGCTATATCGCCCATCGCTTAATATCTCAGCCGGAGGCTTAGGCAGCGGTTGAGCACGCTCCAATACGGCTAGTGCTTCGCGATCTAACGAAATCGTCCCCGATGACGTATGGAGCTGATTACCTTGCACTCGCCCCGAGGCATTGACGGTAAACGTCACTATGGCTTGCCCGGTTCTAGCGCGACGGCGTGCATCCGTGGGATATTTTTTATAGCGATTCAGATGGCCTTTGACCAAGCTTTCCCATGTCACTTTTTCGCTGTTATGGCTGCTAGCGTCGCTATTAAAGGGGGCTGCGATGCGTGACGATGGCGTGTTTGCCTGTGGCGCGGCATTGCTTGCCACCGCAGCCTGACTCGCGTCGCTGGTTTGGTCTTTTATCTTGCGCACCGGGCGTGGTTTTTTCTTCTCACCCTCAGTCGATTTCTTCTGCTTAGCCACTTCAATTTTGGCATCTGTAGCCAAAGCAAGCTTCGGCTGCGCCTTATCTTCTGCCTGCTGTTTCTCTTCGGCTGCCGCAGATTGCTGTTGCTGAGCGATACCGATAGGAAGCGGAAGTGGAGAGGCTGGCGCTTCAATGGCCTCTGACCACTGCAACATCACTGCCGGAGGTGGCTGATACGGCTGATAGGCATCGGCATTTCGCCACACCAGTGCCAGCAAAATCAGACCGTGTAGGGTCAGTGTAAAAACAAACCAGCGACCCCATTTAGGTTGCGTACTGTAGAGAATATCCATCATAACCCCGCGAGTGAGTCAGCCTCTGGTAGCGGTACGTACCAAACGTAGTCGGCCTGTTCGAAGGTGATATTCATCCCTGTTTCTGCCAGCATCAAAACGACCGGGCGTGATGCAGGGGCTAAATCTTGCATGTGCAAAGGAACTCCCATCTGTTTTGCCGCATGATAACCACCGGCGATCAGCAGGGCGGGAGTCGGTGCCGCCAGCAACTGTTGTGCCATAAAACGGTCGCGCTGCTGTTGAATCGCTAACATGGCGTTGAGCTGTGTCTGATCGATTTTTCCATCATGCATGTTGGTGATGGTTTCTCGTATAGCGTTTTGGACGTCAGGCGCGGTCGAGATTTTTCCAACGGGAATGCGTGGGTTTTTGTATAAATCCTGCACCCGATCACGATTGATATTGGCGACCAAAAGCGGGTAGGGCGCGCGTAAGGCTTGCATGACAACACCGTGATACATCTCCCACGGCCAGCCTTGTTCCCAACTGAGTAAGTGCTGAATACGTCCTTCGCGTACCATGGGATCGTCTTTTAGCCATTGCTTTAGCTGATCCACGCGCGGCTGTTGATTAGCCGTCAGCATTTCTAGGAGCACACTACCCTGTGGGCGCTGTTGGGGCAGGTTTTTAATCAGCCACATTTCAATCAGGTGGTGTTTCTCATTATCGTGTTTCTCACCCACGATGAGCCGCGGTGCGGTTGCTAACTGCGTGAGCAGTTGTTGGCTAGTGAGGCTATCTCCACTGCGTAAATCGATGATTTTGCCCGTGGTTTCAATCTCTTTCAGCGCCGATGGGCGTGAGGGACGTGTCAATGTTGGTTGGCTGCATGCACTGAGTGCTAATGTGGCTAATATAATCAAAGACTTAAGGCTAAATTTTGTGCTCATTTTTTTGCCTAATGCGGCGAGTCATCACCGCGATTCTTGATAATTAAACGAAAATTAGGATGTTGCAGATTCCAGACTAACCAACCCTACCTTGAGATAGCCCGCGTTACGCAGCGCATCCATGACAGACATCAGAGTGGCGTAGTCCACTGCCTGATCGGCCTGTAGGAAGATCGTGGTGTCTTTATCCGCCTTTGTCTGCTCATCGAGCTGCGCGCTGAGGTGATCGCTGGTGGTCAGCGTGTCACCAAGATAGAGCTGCTTATCGGCTTTAATCGTTAGGTATACCGGTTTATCTGGGCGTGGCTGCGGCTGAGCCGAAGAGGCCGGTAAATTAACGCGGATGTCCACGGTGGCCAGAGGTGCCGCCACCATAAAAATAATCAGTAGAACCAGCATCACATCGATGAAAGGTGTGACGTTGATATCGTGGAGTTCTGCGTTATCGTCGGCGCCGCCGTTGGCATAATCATTGATTTGCAGTGCCATAGGTTTTTACCCTTGATGCTGGTTGGCGGCGTTCAAATCCAGATCGCGGCTTAGCAGCAAGAGCACTTGCGCAGCGGCGTCTCCCACCTGTGCTCGGTGTTCGCCGATCAGACGGTTGAACAGGTTATAAATGACCACGGCAGGAATGGCGGCAATTAGACCCATTGCGGTGGCGAGCAATGCCTCGGCAATACCTGGGGCAACTACGGCTAGATTGGTTGTTTGTGAATGGGCAATACCGATAAAGCTATTCATAATGCCCCAAACGGTGCCAAAGAGACCGATAAACGGAGCAACGGCACCGATGGTGGCTAAATAGCCGTTGCCTTTCGCGAGAGAACGTCCATACGCCGCCACTCGGCGATCGAGGCGGAAATTAGCGCGGTCTTTAATTCCGTTGAGATCCTGCACCTGTGCTGAGAGCTGCTTTTCATCCTGTGCATCGTTCAGTAGAGCGGCACTGATGCTGTCTTTCTCGAAGGATTGGGATAACTCACAGGCGGTAGCTAATGAAAGTGAGGGAAATAACAGGCGATATTCTTGCTGTAATTTGCGCTTGGCACGTAGTAAGGCGATGCCTTTGGCAAATAGGATCGTCCAAGTAATGACGGATATCACCAATAAGCCAATCATGACACTTTTCACTACAATGTCAGCCTGTTGATACATGCCGAAAATAGAAAGATCCAGCGATGAAATTTCCCCCGTTGAAACGTTGGGGGGCATGTTTTCAGCTGTATTAATAACTGTATCTGCATATGCAAATCCGGCCGTTCCCGCACTCAATAAAATAGTTCCGGCGAGTTTTCGCATTGCGCTTAGTTTGCTGTAAAAAGGATGTACCTGTGCCATAAAGTTTTCCGCAAATGCTATGCGGAGCCTCCGTTTTATTTTTTTCATTGGATTGAACTGCATTTGTTGCGGACAGAATGCTAGCAAAGAATGAGATCAAATGATACTCATTATCATTCTCATTTAATTAGTAAGGTAATGATTTTGTAAGTTAGGAATTTATTTAGGTTAATTCATTCACATAGGTGTACTGATGTTAGTGGTGGCCATTTAAGTAAGAGATGAATAATAACCATAATGATGGTGTTGGATTTATGGAGGAGAATGCGTGAGAATGGAGGATTGTTGTAGCGGGGCATAACGTATATAACTATTTATTTATCAAGAAAAAATTGGCTATAAAGCAAAAGTCACTCTTCATTGAACACAGGGCGGAAAGCATGGACAGCACGAGAACCAAGGCAAATTTGTGTGGGATTTTGGCCATTTTGCTCTGGAGTACTATCGTCGGTTTGATCCGTAACGTTAGTGAAGGTGTGGGAGCCGTAGCGGGGGCTGCCCTGATTTATACCGCAGGCTCGGTGTTCCTTTTTCTTCTTCTGGGATCACCCAAACTACGAGCGTTCAAACCCGCCTATTTGTTTGCCGGTGGCGCCCTATTTGCCAGCTATGAAATATGTCTATCACTGGCTCTTGGCTATGCCACGACGCGAGCCCAATCTATTGAAGTTTCTGTCATTAACTATTTATGGCCGAGTTTTACCGTATTGCTTTCTTTCTTATGCAATGGGGGAAAGTTAAAACTTAGCCTATTGCTCGGGGTGCTACTTTCACTTTTAGGCGTGACGGTTGTGATCAGCGGCGGTTCGCTCACTTCACTTTCCGGTATGGCTGACAATATTATTGCTCATCCCGTCAGCTATATATTGGCGTTTGTTGGCGCTATTCTTTGGGCGGTATATTGTGTCGTGACGAATAAATATGCCAATGGTCAGAATGGCGCGGCGTTATTTTTTGCCCTAACGGCACTATGTTTGTGGATCAAGTGGTTATTAGGTGGTGCGCAGAGCTTTACTATTTCTTTGCACAGCGCGTTTTATATCGCGATGGCAGGGGCCGCAATGGGGTTTGGTTATGCCGCATGGAATATCGGCATGATTAAAGGGGATATTAATCTATTAGCGACGCTGTCTTATTTCACACCTATTCTTTCTGCGTTATTTGCTTCGTTGATTTTATCCTCGTTGCTGCCTACAACGTTTTGGCTCGGTGTATGTGCAGTAACGGCAGGGGCGCTTATTTGTTGGTTATCGACCAAAAAAAGAAAAGCGCAGTAGCTTGCACTCTGCGCTTGTCTTATTGGCGATGATTTACACCGCGACCGCTTCTAACATGACCGGATGAAAGTGGCGCTTAAAGTAAATAAGCCCGTGGCCAGCTTCGCTGAGGGTAATTTGTTTAATTTGCACCAGATACACCAGATGAGTGCCGATGGTTTGTACCTGCTCGATTTCCCCTTCCAAGCTGGCTAATGTGCCACGCAGCATCGGTTGACCCAGAACGCCTTTAGTCCATATGTCCCAGCTAAAACGCTCTTCCATACTGGTTCCCGTCATGCCGGCAAAATGGCGCGCCATCAGTTCCTGTTCATGGTTAAGGACGTTAACGCACAGCTTACCGTTTTCTTGAAATACAGGGTTCATCGCGCTGTTGCTATTGATACAAACCATCAGCGACGGTGGCGTATCGGTTACCGAGCAGACGGCGGTTGCGGTGATACCACAGCGGCCAGCAGGGCCATCGGTGGTAACGATATTGACGGCAGCCGACAGGCTGGACATCGCATCGCGAAAACGCAGACGGTGTTCATTTTCTAAAGACATACAGGCCTCCCGCTACTGAACTATTTCAGCAGCTTGTCTAACATATTAATGTCGTTATTGTTGTGCAGGTGTGGAACTGTCCAGCCGTGCTGGTCGTATTCAGACAGGCAGCGATCGACCATGGCCATCATGCGATCCATGTTGCCGGAGGATTGCGCCTGACGCAGGCATTGCAGACGGATTTCGTCTTGGCTGCCGGAGTAGTTGATTTCGTATAGCTCATGACGGCCACCAAATTCACTGCCGATGGCATCCCACATCAGTTTTAAAATCTTGATGCGTTCGACGTGATCCATACCGTTTGAGCCGCGAACATAGCGAGCAAGGTATTTGTCAATTTCGGGGTTATTCAAATCACGGGCACTAGAGGGCAGATATATCAGGCCACTGGTGACGTTGCGCTCAATAATATTTTTGATCTTGGCATAAGCCATCGGTGCCATCACGCGGTAGGTTTGCAGAGCAGCATGATCTGGCAGATAGGCTCCGTTAACCCATGGTGTCGCTTCGGAGCACATCGAATCACTCAGTGCCCAGAACATATTACGCCATGCGACCACTTCACCCAGATCGGCCTGCACGCCACGGAATTCGGAGGTTCCGGTACATTCCAAGCTTTTCTTCAGCAATGCCGTAATGAAATCAAGTTTAACCGCTAAACGCACGCAGGCCTGTAACGGGTACATACGGGCGAATCCGCCTTCCATTGTCCAGCGTCGGCAACGGTCGAAATCACGATAAATCAGCACGTTTTCCCATGGGATAAGCACTTTATCCATGACTAAAATCGCATCATTTTCATCAAAACGACTGGATAGCGGGTAGTCATACGGCGAGCCGGTTGCGCCCGCGACCATTTCATATGATGCACGAGAGATAAGTTTGACTCCGTCGGCGTCCATTGGGGCGACGAACATCAGCGCGAAGTCGGGATTTTCCCCCATCACCTGTGCCGAACCGAAACCAATCATGTTGTAGTGGGTCAGCGCTGAGTTGGTTGCAACCACTTTAGCACCGCTAACGATAATGCCTGCGTCGGTCTCTTTTTCCAGCTTGATATAAACATCTTTCACTTCATCAGCAGGCTTATGGCGATCAATCGGTGGATTAACGATGGCATGGTTGAAATAAAGACCGGTTTCTTGAATGCGCTTATACCAGTTGCGGGCGTTGTCCTCGAACTGACCATAAAACGCCGGATTTGCACCTAGGGCGCTGCCGAACGCGGCCTTGTAATCAGGCGTACGACCCATCCAGCCATAGCTCAAACGCGACCATTCGGCGATGGCATCGCGCTGTTGACGTAAGTCATCGCTGCTTTTGGCGAAACGGAAGAACTTATGGGTATAACCGCCGCTGCCGGTATCCGTGCCCCAGCAGAGTTTGTCCTGCATTTCAGGCTTATGCAGCGCATCGTAAAGCTGGCCTACCGAGGCGGCGGCGTTGCGAAAAGCTGGGTGAGTGGTGACATCTTTTACGCGTTCGCCGTAGATATAGATCTCGCGACCATCTTGCAGGCTTTTCAGGTACTCTTCACCGGTTAACGGGCGCTTGTTGTCGGCACGAAAATCTTCTGGTTTCATGTTTACCTCGGAGTAAGGGCAGAGAACGATGGCAGCCCTGTATTAGGCATTCTATCGTTGTTTGTTAATTTATTGTTTTGTTTTTGTTTCTTAATTGAAGCGTTTATATCAGCTTTCGGGAAGATACTTTTGAGGTAATTGCTGGTACTTTTCGGACGAGGAACTGGGTTTGTCTGAAGAATGTGATCCAGCACAAATTTTGAGCTGGATCAGTGGGAGACGGCAATCTGCTCAGCGCGATAGGCACTCGGTGAACTACCGACTAACCGATTAAAAAATCGGGCAAAATAGGCCGGATCTTTAAATCCGAGCTGATAGGCAATTTCGCTGACCGCGTAGTCACTGAACAACAGCAGGCGTTTGGCCTCGCGCAGTTGTCGATCGAAAATAAGGCGCTTGGGGGGACGATTGGCAAAACGTCGACACATATCGGTGAGTCGCGATTCGGTTACGCCGAGCTTGTTGGCATATTCTGGCACTGACCAGTGCAGTCTAAAGTTGTCGTCAATGAGCTGATTAAAACGCTGAAAAATGCGCATTTCTCCACGCATTCCGCATGATGCCTGCTCATCCAGAGGTACGTTCCTGAGCAAAAGGGTAAAAACGGCTTGGGCTAAAAGTACCAGCGTATGTTCACGCCCACCTAAATCGTTGACCGATTCACGCGCAATCAAGGTCCAGTAGTGTTCAAGTGCCGCCAGCTCCTGTGGTTTGTCAGACAGCGAAAGGCAAATACCAGGCAGATCGAAAGCATCACGCTTACCGGGATAGAGTACTTCCAGCAGCGGCCAGATTAATTCTTGCCGTACCGTGAGTACGTGACCATCGCTGTCTGGCTCAGTGAAGAACGCATGCGGCACTGAAGGCGGCGTGAGCACAAATAGCGGAGCCTGTACCGAATAGCGGTGATCGTCTAGCTGTAGCTCGATTTGGCCTGTATTCAGAAAGTGCATCTGAAAGAAGCTGTCGTGACGGTGTGGCTTCATATCACGACCAAAAAATGCCGCCATTCGGGCAAAAGACTGATAATGAACGTCGTCTGAGCCCTGTGTTTCGTCATAGTCTTTGCTGATATCGATATTGGTAATTTGGCTCATGGATTTCTCCTTTTACTCTTTGGTTTTTGCTCCCCCAACGCCTCAAGAACGCCTCTCATTAGGGGAGCAACTGAAACCTACGGCGTCGCTCTTGGCCGTGATCCTTTCATTGGGATCAGCCAGATAATAATGGCGCCGATCACGAGCAGCCCTGCGACAAAATAGAGTCCTGAATTAAAGTTTCCGGTTTGATCTTTCAGCCAACCAATCAGCAATGGGCTCACGGCTGAGCCAACGTTGCCCGTGGCGTTAATCACGGCGATCCCCACGGCGCGGGCGCGGAAGCTGATCGATTGATCGGGCGTGGTCCAGAAGATCGCCATGGCGCTAAAAGAGCCGGTAGACGCCATCACGATCCCCAGTAGTTGGATCATGCTGTGATCGGTGGCAGACGCGAGCAACCAGCCTACGGCAGCAAACAGGAACGGAAGCGCGGTATGGTGCTTGCGCTCCTGCATGCGGTCTGAGTGTTTGCTCCACCAAATCATTCCGGCGATGGTGCAAAACTGTGGGATGGCTGCCAGCAGACCAATCGTGATATTGCTACTGGATTGGTTAAAGCTCTGCATGATCTGGGGTGTCCAAATGCTGATAGCGCTCAGCGTATTGGTGAGGCAGAAATAAGCCAGCGTATACATCAGGACGATAGGGGTAAAAACTTCGCGCCACATGCTGGGCTGCTGCAACGCGCTATGGCTACGGGCTCCTTCTGGCTGTACTAACTGGAGATTATCGCTGTCCATCATTTCTTGTAGACAGTCTTTATCTTCTTTGCTTAGCCACTTCGCTTTAGACGGCTTGTCATCCAGATAGAACCAAACGACGATACCGAGCAAAACGGAGGGAAAACCTTCCAATAAGAATAGCCACTGCCAGCCTTTTAAGCTCATGATGCCGTCGAGCGATAAAATATAGCCGGAAACCAGTGAGCCGAGCGCGGTGGTGACAGGCATAGCAATCATAAATAATGCGTTAGCGCGTGCGCGAAAATAGGCAGGGAACCAGTAGGTGAGATACACCAGCACGCCAGGTAAAAAGCCCGCTTCGGTGATCCCCACGATCATGCGCAGAACATACAAACTGTGAGGGCCGGTAGCAAACATGGTTGCGGTAGAGGCGATCCCCCATAGCACCATAATCGTGGCTATCCAGCGCCGTGCGCCGACGATGCCCAGCATGATATTGCTAGGAATACCGAAAATCACGTAGGTGGCGTAAAACAGGGTGGTTGCCAGCCCGAACATGGTGGAGCTTAGTCCGAGATCTTTCCCCATCGTCAAACCGGCGAAGCCGATATTGATTCGGTCGAGGAATGAAAATACAAACAACACGAATAAAAATACGATCAGGCGGCGAAACAGTTTATTGATAACGCTTTGCTGCTGTGCGGTCAGGTTTTTATGCCGATGAGCTGGGTTGGCCTCATGGGTTACCGCTGATGATGAATCGCTCATTTGTCTTTCCTCTCAGAATGAACTCAGTACACGCTAGCGGGAGCCGGAGGCTCATTACCTTTGCCTGCGCCAAAACGTGCCGCTAATGCTTCTGCGGCGCGAGCGAGTAAGGTGGTGTCTACACCCACGGCGACGAATAGCGCGCCGAGTTTGAGGTAATGCTCGGCTACATCAGGTGCAGCCATCAGAATTCCCGGTGCTTTGTTTGCGGCTTTAATCTGCAAAATGGCATGCTCGATGGCGCTTTTGACTTCAGGATGCTGAGGATTTCCGGCAAATCCCATATCCGCGCTGAGATCGGCAGGGCCGATAAATACGCCGTCAACGCCTTCAACGTCCAAGATCTGCGGCAGGTTACGCAGGGCTTCACGGGTTTCGATTTGCACCAGAACGCACATTTGTTCGTTAGCTAACTGCAAATAGTCGGGAACGCGATTCCAGCGTGAAGCTCGAGCTAGCGCGCTGCCTACGCCGCGAATTCCCTGTGGTGGATATCGTGTGGCGCGAACGGCGGCACGGGCTTCATCGGCATTTTGCACCATCGGCACCAACAGCGTTTGCGCACCGATATCGAGCAGTTGTTTGATCTGTACAGCATCATTCCAAGACGGACGCACTACCGGTTGGCTAGGGTAGGGCGCGATAGCTTGAAGTTGGGTCAACACGGTCTGTACGTTATTAGGGGCGTGTTCACCGTCAATTAGCAGCCAGTCGAAACCGGCTCCTGCCAGTAATTCCGCGCTATAGCTGCTGCACAAACCAAGCCATAAACCAATCTGCGGGCGCCCCTCTTTGAGGGCTTGTTTAAAGCTGTTATGTAGGGAAGCTGAGGACATGACGTTTTCCTTATACAAAGCGGCAGCTAATGCAGCCCATATTGCCGTAGTCAACGTGGAAGGTATCACCGCGACGTGCCGGAACAGGTCGAGTGAAGGACCCCCCCAGAATGATTTGTCCTGCCTCAAGCTGAACGTCATGGGCGGCCAGTTTGTTTGCCAGCCAAGCTACGCCGTTGGCCGGATGATTAAGCACCGCGGCGGCAACGCCCGATTCTTCAATCACACCGTTGCGATACATCAGCGCGCTAATCCAACGGAGATCGAGTTCATCCGGTTTAATCGGGCGACCGCCAAGAATCACACCCGCATTGGCGGCGTTATCCGAGATGGTGTCGAATACCTTGCGCGGACGCTGGGTATCGGGATCAATGTTGTGGCAGGGCGCGTCAATTAGCTCCAGCGCGGGGATGACATAATCCGTCGCGTTGTAGACGTCAAACAGCGTGCAGTTGGGGCCTCGGAGCGGTTTTGCTAAGACGAATGCCAGCTCGACCTCAATACGTGGCACGATGAATTTGTCGATGGGAATATCGCTACCGTCTTGGAAGAACATGTCATCAAGCAAAGCGCCATAGTCGGGTTCGCTAATCTGTGAGCTAGCCTGCATCGCTTTGGATGTTAGGCCGATTTTGTGCCCCTTGAGTACACGCCCTTGGTCGATTTTCAGATCAACCCACTGACGCTGGATCGCATAGGCATCTTCAATTGTGATCTGCGGGTGATCGAGTGAAATTTGGCGGATCTGCTCACGGCTTTGCTCAGCCTGGTGTAGGCGATGCGCGATCTGGCTGATTGTTGCTTTATCTAACATTGCGTTTTTTGCCGACATAGGCACCTCAGTTGTTCTCAATTCCGCCAAAGCAGAGATATTTCACTTCCAGATAATCCTCGATGCCATAGCGTGAACCTTCACGCCCAAGCCCGGATTGCTTGATACCGCCAAACGGGGCGACTTCGTTAGAAATCAGCCCTTCGTTGATGCCGACCATTCCGCTTTCCAGTGCTTCAGCGACGCGATAGATGCGTCCGATGTCGCGCGAATAGAAATAGGCGGCGAGGCCGGATTCGGTTTGATTAGCTAAACGAATCGCGTCGGCTTCATCATGAAATTTGAAGAGTGGGGCGACAGGTCCGAAGGTTTCTTCGTGTGCCACTCGCATGGATTCATTAACGTCGCGGAGTACCGTGGGTAGGTAAAAGAGTCCGCCCAATGGATGCTTTTTACCGCCGGTGAGGATGCGAGCACCGTGAGAATCTGCGTCAGCCACATGCGCCTGCACTTTGTCGATAGCCGCCTGATTAATCAGCGGTCCTTGCTGTGATGCGGGCTCACTGGCGGGGCCTACGCGTAGCTCATTTACTGCACGTGTCAGGCGCTGGGCGAATTCATCATAGACGCCGTCTTGCACCAGAATGCGATTGGCGCAAACGCAGGTTTGTCCACTGTTACGAAATTTTGCCGCGAGAGCGCCCTGTACGGCGGCGTCGAGATCGGCATCGTCAAATACGATAAACGGCGCGTTGCCGCCGAGTTCCAATGACAGTTTTTTTACCGTCGCAGCGCTTTGTTCCATCAGTAACTTGCCGATACGGGTAGAACCGGTGAAGGACAATTTACGTACGATAGGGCTTTGGGTTAGCACGTTGCCAATGGCGGCGGCATCGGTGCCGGTGACGATATTAAGCACGCCTGCAGGTAGTCCAGCGTCGTGTGCTAGCACCGCCAGCGCGAGTGCTGATAACGGCGTTTCCGGTGCTGGCTTTAATACAACGGTACAGCCTGCCGCCAGCGCTGGCGCGACTTTGCGGGTAATCATCGCGTTGGGGAAGTTCCATGGTGTAATGGCAGCCACCACACCCACTGGCTGTTTAATCGTGCTGATTCGTCGGCCGGGCAACGGTGACGGAATTGTTTCGCCGTAAGTTCGCTTTCCCTCTTCGGCAAACCATTCGATAAAACTGGCACCGTAGGCGATTTCCCCCATCGCCTCAGCCTGTGGTTTTCCTTGCTCTAAGCTTAATAGCTCCGCAAGTTCGGCCTGATTTTGCATAATCAATTGGAACCAGCGTTGCAAAATCTGGCTACGCTGCTTCGCGGTGTGTTTACGCCATGCGGGCAGCGCTTCAGCAGCGGCGTGAATAGCCTGTTCGGTTTCAACGCCAGATAAATCGCTGACCTCGGCGATGGTGTCACCGTTGGCGGGATTGAGCACTGAAAAGGTGCGTCCATTGGCCGCGCTTTGCCAATGCCCGTTGATATAGGCCTGATGGCGCAATAATCCGCGCGATATGCTGGTGGTGAAAGGCGATGTCATGGTTGATCCTTTTTGTTTTTATCGTGCCTTCAAGCCCCGAACCTTCAGCCCATCAAAGCAGTGGCAGAGCGGGGCGAGTGCTTTCAACTAAGACTTAAACAGCGCATGCACGTTGTTTTGTTTGTAATTTAGCTGCGGGTGTAGCTCTTCAATTTCGAACGACAGCGCCAGATAACGACTTTCCATCAGCGCGGCGAAGTGGGTTTTAATGAGCTCGAATAGCATTTCGCCAACCTGCTGGCGACTTTCCAGACTGCGCCCGCTGCCGATTTTTAGCGTCATATGCACAAAGGCGTAATCATGCTTTCCATCCGCCATTTGCCAAGTGTCTAACCAGATTGCGCGGCTGCGGATCCCGCCGATGGGGAAAATACCGGTATCGGCCAGTGCGGCATTCACCTTGGCAAATAACGCCGGAAGATCGGCCTGTTGGCGGATATTGTCGGTACATTCAGCGTAGAAATGTGGCATAGCAACTCCTTACGCCTGTTCCGGCAGAGGGAAAACGGCGTTGACCTGCCCCGTGCCTGAACTGGCAAATAGGTCAGTAATGAATTCCACTTTGCCGTCGTATTTGTCCCAGCCCAGCATGCCAAGCAGCATCACGGTGTCATGCATATTGCCCTCGCCGTAACAGTAATCAGCGTACTCCGGCAGCATTTCACAGAACTCTTTGAACTGGCCTTCGCGCCAAAGCTTGACCACGCGTTCATCCATTTGATGGTCAAACTCGCGGGTATAGCTATTCATGCCTTGTTCAGCACGCTGATCG
The DNA here is from genome assembly GCF_001816025.1 of Hafnia sp. HMSC23F03. Classification (NCBI taxonomy): domain Bacteria; kingdom Pseudomonadati; phylum Pseudomonadota; class Gammaproteobacteria; order Enterobacterales; family Hafniaceae; genus Hafnia; species Hafnia sp. HMSC23F03. The sequence continues at coordinate 134,845 of NZ_KV824188.1, read as the reverse complement.
TCAATGAAGCGGTGAGAGAGCGATCCGCTGGCGAAAACGGCCACGGTGCCGTCGTATTGTTCAATGGCTTTGAGAATGGCTTGCCCCAGCTTGCGGCTGTCTTCAAAGGCGTGAACGGTGCAAAACGCTGAGATAGAGATAACTTTGAAATGCTTATCGCTGTTCATATAGCGCATCGGTACCAGCGTGCCGTATTCAAGCTTCAGGCTTGGAATATTGTGTGCCTGAGCGCGAACGCCTAAGGCGCAGGCTTCTTTAGCAATCAGTTGCCCTAGCTCGGGATTGCCGTCGTAGTCATAGGTCATGTCCCGAATAAAATGCGGTAATTCGTTGCTGGTATAGACTCCGCTGAAGTGATCAGCGCAGTTAATGTGGTAGGCGCTGTTGACCAACCAGTGGGTATCGAACACGATAATGGTATCTACGCCCATTTCGCGGCAGCGTTTGCCGATTTCTTTATGGCCATCGATGGCTCCCTGACGGCAACCATGGTTTTTACCTGGAAGCTCTGATAGATACATGGATGGAACGTGCGTGATCTTGGCTGCTAAGGCTAACTTTCCCATACATCCTCGCTTGAATAATTTTATATCAGCTGGGGAGTCCCCTGCGGGTTAACGCAGGGAAACAGGTATCACACACCCCATTTAGGGATGGGGTGATCGCCCATCGAGATACAGACGTTTTTCATTTCAGCAAATACTTCAAAGCTATACTCACCGCCTTCGCGCCCGGTACCAGAGGCTTTTACACCGCCGAAGGGTTGACGCAGGTCACGAACGTTTTGGGTATTCACAAACACCATGCCCGCTTCAATGCTGCGTGCTAGGCGTAGCACTTTGCTGATGTCCTGAGTCCAGATGTAAGACGCCAGACCGTATTCCACGTCGTTTGCTAAGCGCAGGCCTTCAGCTTCATCTTTGAAAGGCATCAGGCAGGCTACTGGACCAAATATTTCTTCCTGCGCCACACGCATTCGGTTGTCTACGTCGGCCAGTACGGTTGGGCGAAGGAAATTACCGTTTTTCAAATGTGCAGGTAGATCGCTAGGTTTATCAGGGCCGCCGGCCAGCAGCGTTGCCCCTTCTTCAATACCTAAGCGGATGTAGCCGGACACTTTCTCCCAGTGCTGGCGACTGATAAGTGCACCGACCTGAGTGTTAGGGTCTTGCGGATCGCCAACGCGCAGGCGGTTGGCACGCTCGGCAAAACGTTTCACAAATTCGGGGTAGATGCTTTGTTGAATGAAGATACGTGAGCCGGCGGTGCAGCGTTCGCCGTTGATAGAGAAAATCGTGAACAGCGCAGCGTCTAAAGCGCGCTCAATATCCGCATCTTCAAAAATCAGCACTGGAGATTTACCACCCAGCTCCATTGAGTATTTTTTCAGCCCTGCGTTTTTCATGATGTTGCGGCCGGTTGCAGTGCCGCCGGTAAAGGAAACTGCGCGGACATCATGATGGCGAACCAGCGCGTCACCTGCTGTTGCACCGTAGCCTTGCACTACGTTGAGCACGCCAGCAGGAATACCCGCTTCTAACGCGAGCTCCCCTAAACGATCGGCGGTAAGCGGCGAAAGCTCAGACATTTTCAGCACTGCGGTATTCCCGAGCGCTAAGCAAGGCGCAACTTTCCACGTTGCGGTCATAAACGGCACGTTCCAGGGGGAAACCAGCGCACACACACCGACGGGCTGTACCAACGTGTAGTTGAGCATTTTGTCGTCAACTGGATAGGTTTTGCCGTTCATCTGCTGACATACTTCTGAGAAGAACTCAAAGTTATGTGAAGCACGTGGGATCAGCACATTTTTGGTCTGATGAATCGGCAAACCGGTGTCTGCGGTTTCCATGGCCGCAATGTCTGGCACGTTTTCATCAATTAAATCGCCCAAGCGACGCATCAGACGGGCGCGCTCTTTCATTGGGAGATTGGCCCATTTAGGAAACGCTTCTTTAGCTGCGGCGACGGCCTGATAAATTTCATCTTCTCCACCTGAGGCAACTTCGGCTAATACTTCACCGGTGGCTGGGTTGGTGGTTTCAAAATACTGCTTGCTGGCAACGTTTTTACCGTCGATCCAATGATTTACCTTTTTCATCTCAGGCTTTCCTCATAATCGGTTTGGCTGATAATGCGGTTGACCAGACGAGCTACGTCCTCAACCTCAACAATCACTTCGTCTCCCGGTACTACGTCGGATAGACCTTTGGGGGTTCCGGTGGCGATCATGTCGCCGGGTTGGAGCGTCATAAATTCGCTTAAATAGGCGATCAAAAACGGGATATCAAAAATCAGATCGGCAGTGGTACCACGCTGGCGGAGCTCGCCGTTGACGTAGGTGCTTAGCGCTAAACGATGTGGATCGGGTATTTCTGATTTATCGATAATCCACGGGCCAATAGGCGTGAGGGTATCGCGGCTTTTTACCCGCAAATTGGGGCGATAGTAGTTTTCCAAATAGTCGCGAATAGCGTAGTCGTTGCAGACGGTATAACCCGCTACGTAGTCCATGGCTTCATCCGGCGTTACCTGATGTGCGGTTTTTCCGATAACTACCACCAGTTCGGATTCATAGTGCATGTACTCAACGTTATCTGGGCGTACCGAGATCTGCTGGTGTCCAGTTAATGAATTTGGCGCTTTGATGAAGATCAGCGGTTCTTCTGGTGCTTTAAACTCTAATTCAGCGGCGTGATCGGCATAGTTCAGGCCGAGTGCAAACAAAGTGCCTTCGGCAGGGGGGAGCCATTCCACTTGTTCGGCCGTGAGTGTGGTTCCGTCGGGTAAACAAACCCGCAGCTGTTCATCCACGGTGACATCAAATTTTTTCCCTTGATAGCGGATACGAGCGTGTTTCATGCTGTTTCTCCCGTCCTTTTGGGTTGTAAACGCACGCTGTTTTCCAGCGTAGGAAGACCGGCAGCTTTGATAATGATGCTATCGCCCGGCTTGATGCTGACGCGCTGCTGAGGTGTACCGAGTAGGATGACATCGCCAGGCTGTAGGGTGGCAAAATCGCTCAGGGCGCAGAGTAGCTCGGCGGCAGAACGATTGAGATCGGCTGTGCTCCAGCGATTGGCCTCTTGGCCGTTGATTTCAGTCACGATCTCAACGGAGTCCACGTTGGTAAGCGGCGCTAGCTCACCTAATGGACAAAACCCATCACGGCATTTGGCTTTGATCGCGGGGCGATAGAATGAGGTTTCCGGCAGGCTGACATCGTTCGCCAGAGCGTATCCGGCGATGTAATTTGCAGCATCAGAAGCTGAAACTTTGCGCGCCGTTTTGCCAATCACCAAGGCAATGGTTGCGCCGCTGCATACTTCTTCACCTTGAGGAAAAGGAATGGCGTCACCGCTGCGGATCACGGTATTGCGCGGCTTGATAAACCAAACCGGCGTTTGAGGTGGTGTTTTATAGGGCGGTTGCAGAAATGCATCGTGCCAGGCTTCTGTCTGGCTACGGTGATTGAGCGCAACGGCAAAGACGGTGCCTTTCATAAGCGACTCCTTTGAAAACGGTCGAATTAGTGCGATAAATGGTTTTTATTAATATGTTAATGATAATGTTTTAACCCTTGTTTAACATTTAGGCAATCGAATCAACTTGAAGTGTGATCTTGGTAACAGTGTTTTTACATGTTGAAGTTTTATTTGTTTATTAATCAGTTTGTTATGATTTTTTATAAGAAATTCATCATCTGTAATGTAACTTTTCATAAACATATGATGCTCGCTAAATAAAATTATTTAGTTATTAATGAGATTCAATTTAAACTCATGGTAAGTACATGTAGAATGCCGAAATGTACCTATAATCGAACTTATGGTTGCCACACGATGTTGGCTGATTTTGTGAAGAGTGCTCCGTTATGCATGAATCTTTAACTATTGCTTTACTGCAGGCTCGGGAAACGGCGATGGGCTTTTTCCGTCCTATCTTGCAAAGCCACAATTTGACTGAGCAGCAGTGGCGCATAATTCGCGTTTTGGCCGATGGTCAGTCAATGGATTTTCATGAACTTTCATGTAAAACCTGCATATCGCGCCCTAGCTTGACCGGGATCTTAACGCGTATGGAGCGCGATGGACTGATTCTGCGACTAAAGCCGGTTAACGATCAGCGTAAGCTGTATGTTTCACTGACGCCTGAGGGAAAGTCGTTATATGAAAAGGCGCGGATGCAGGTTGAAGAGGGGTATAGAGCCATTGAACAGGCATTTTCGAGCGAGAAAATGACGCAGTTGACGCTGCTTTTGGATGAGCTGATTGCTTTGGGAAATTTGTCATCAGCCACCGAAAATGATGAGTGATCCTCTTCCTATTAAAATAAATATATTGTTATACGTAACGTGCGCTATTTATCTCTGTGGATGAAAATTAGGCTATTTAATTTTAATTAATTGTTTTGTGGTCTTTTTATTTTTATCAAATTGTGCGGTATTTTTATAACCAGATATATTATGAAATATAAGTTGTACAAATTTAACTCTGAGCACAAATTGAAAAATATAATGATAGCGTCATTGTTAAATTGATAGGATCGCCATTCTAGATGTAGAAATCCTATGAAAATGAATAAAACGCTTTCACCTGCGACAGCGCTTCTGGCTATTATCGTTGCTGCTTTCCCTTTGCTTGCTATCTTAAAACTCCCCCTTGCTCATGGGGCTGTGGTTCAGGTCATTGAAGATGCACAGTCTGTCTGGCTGCTTTTTGGCGCGATTTTTACCTGGTGTTATATGAAGCCATTAACTCTCCCTCCGCGACAGAAGGTGTTTTGGTGCTGGGCTACAGTATGGTGGATAGTGCTTTTTGGACGGGGTATTAGCTGGGGGCGTGATTTCTTTCCGGAAGTGCATAAGATTTACTTTAGGACTATTTCGGTCATCCTTATTGGCACGCTATTACTTATGCTTTTTATTCCTGCTTTACGTAAAGATATTGCCACGAGGTTTAAATACCAAAGTATTCCTCTATGGACAGTATTACTGATGGTCGTAAGCTTCCTTATTTCTGATACGATTGAACATCATCGTTTATTATCTCCGCTTTTTATTAGAGATCGGCAGTATCAGGATTTGTTAGAAGAGCTCTATGAGCTCCCGTTTATGCTGTGCTTATTTAGTGTTGCTTTTGGCATTATGCGGTCAGATAAAAAATTGCACCGCAAGGAACGTCTTGCGCTTATCGAGTCTTATCATTAAACATTCTCGTATGAAGAAAGCCTTCAAAAAGTAGAAGAGTAGAAAAAATGTGCGCCAGAGGTTTAGGCGCACCATATCGATAAGCTTTCCCTAAATTTTTTCTCCTAATGCGATTTCGTTGAAAATTATTTTTTCTGATACGATATGTCTGCAATGCAAATAGTGTTTTTTCTGCTTTGATTTCATTACCTTTTTTTTATATATGGCAAATTATCATGATAGTGCTTGCGTAAAAGTACCAAACATGAGTTAATGCCTTCGGTTTGTAATGCAGAACCAGTATGAAAGACATTTTAGTAAAGCAGTTCTTTGTTTAGCGATGTGTATCACTTCGCTCATGAATTTCCTTCTTTAGTGCTCCCGTACGTCCTCTGATAGAACAGACCTTTTTCGCCCGAGAGCGGCGACTCTACTTTAAATAAATTAGGAAATATCATGTCTGATAAAATGACTGGCTTAGTAAAATGGTTTGACGCTGGTAAAGGTTTCGGCTTCATCACTCCAGACAACGGCAGCAAAGACATTTTCGTTCACTTCTCTGCAATTCAGAGCACCGCATTCAAAACTCTGGACGAAGGCCAGCGTGTTGAGTTCACTGTTGAAAACGGCCAGAAAGGTCCTTCAGCAGCTAACGTTGTAGCTCTGTAATATTGCTAAGTGACCACCAGAGTTTGTGATTTTAGGAAATCCTAAATTGCTAAACCGGTAATCATTTAATTAGAACGGGTCCTGTATATTCAGGGCCCGTTTTATTTTGTCTGCTAATATCATTAAAAGTTATTATTTGTAAATTTAGTATCTTTCTGAAAAATAAGACAGATAAGATAAATCTGCTATGCGACACCGTCGCGATTTATTAAGTTTTAATTTCGCTGCAACTTAATCGAACACAGCGAGTCAAATACAATAATGTACCGCTATAGATAAATTCTTCTTTATGCGATACGCCATGGGTATGTGTAAAGAAAGAAGGTCTATCGTGAAACATTCTGCTTTTTCTAAAAGCTTGTTACATCCGCGTCATTGGTTTCTTTGGTTTGGATTAGGTATTTTATATTTATTGGTTCAATTGCCTTATCCGATCATTCGCCGTCTTGGTGGCGCTATGGGACGACTCTCCAAACGTTTTCTGAAACGTCGTGTCACGATTGCACGCCGTAATCTTGAATTGTGCTTTCCCGACCTCTCTCCTGAAGAATTAGACGCGCGTGTCACGGACAATTTTACCTCGCTAGGTATGGGATTGTTAGAAACGGGCATGGCATGGTTCTGGCCTGATGAGCGCATCAAAAAGTGGTTTGACGTCAGTGGCATTGAGAATTTAAACGCCGCTCTGGAAGAGAAGCGTGGCGTGATGGTAATTGGCGTACACTTTATGTCTCTTGAGCTCGGCGGGCGCGTGATGGGCTTGTGTCGACCAATGATGGCCATGTATCGCAAGCATAACAACAAAGTTATGGAATACGTGCAGACTCGCGGCCGTTCTCGTTCGAATAAAGCGATGATTGACCGTCGTAATCTGCGCGGCATGGTTCATGCTCTGAAGGCCGGTGAAGCCGTTTGGTTTGCACCAGACCAAGACTTCGGGCCAAAGGGGAGTTCGTTCGCGCCATTCTTCGCAGTAAAAAAAGCGGCGACGACCAATGGAACCTTTACCATTGCCAAATTAGCCAAGCCGGTTTTGCTGACCACCGTTCTGATCCGTAAGCCGGACGGCAGCGGCTATCATTTGATTATTCAGCCTGGTCTAAAAGACTATCCTTACGATAATGAACAAGCGGCTGCGGAGTTTATTAACGCGGTAATAGAAAAAGAAATTTTGCGGGCGCCAGAACAATATCTCTGGTTGCATCGTCGATTTAAAACGCGACCGATTGGGGATATTTCCCTCTACGCATAGTTTTCTTTTGCAACGCTAATAATAATACAATCTTAAGCCCCGAATATTTTGTTAAGAAAATGTTCGGGGTTTACGCTATTCTAAGCGGCAGATTTTTAGGTAAGACGAGCTATTTGAACGTGTTTGGATAGGCTTTAAAGAGTGAAATGACGAGAGAGGCGAGCGTAATGAAATACAGTTGGGTTCTTTTTGATGCGGATGAGACATTGTTCCGGTTTGATGCTTTTGAAGGTTTAAAGCTGATGTTCTCTCGTTTTAACGTTGATTTTACCGATAGTGATTATGCTGAATATCAGGCAGTGAATCAGCCTCTGTGGGTTGATTACCAAGACGGGCGCATCAACGCAGAGCAGTTACAGACGACTCGTTTCGAGCTGTGGTCTCAGCGTCTGGGCGTGACGGCCAATCACATTAATGAAGCGTTTCTACAAGCGATGGCTGATATTTGTGATGTGTTGCCTGGGGCAAGGGAGCTGATTAACGCATTAAGCGGTAAGGCGAACTTAGGTATCATTACGAATGGCTTTACCCAATTGCAGACAATCCGCTTAGAGCGCACAGGAATGAAGGATGCCTTCTCGACGTTGGTGATTTCTGAGCAGGTAGGTATTGCAAAACCAGACGTCGGTATTTTTGAATATGCTTTCTCACTGATGAATAATCCACCGAAAGAACGTATTTTGATGGTCGGTGATAACCCGCACTCTGATATTTTAGGTGGAATTAACGCGGGCATTGATACCTGTTGGGTAAACTCGGCGGGGAGTGCTTTACCCGAAGGGATTTCACCAAGTTATCAAGTAAGCTCACTGAGTGAACTGCAAAAAATTTTGTTGGCTTAAGTATATAATGTAAACAAAAACATCTCCTCAATTGGAGATGTTTTTGTTTGAAAAAGTAAGAAAGAAATAGGAATTTATTTACCAATACATTTTGGTGAGTAGGATACAGGCGACAATACCTAATGCAGCGACACCCCAGCAGAAGCGAAGCACTAGAGTATCGATAGTGGATTTGTTGTCTGAAATATAACTTTTAACTGTGGTTGTCATTATTATCGCCTTGAAATATCAATGTGGATAAATCCTTTTTATACTTCAAAACGGTGTTTCATTGTGATCGTTATCACACTATCTAGAATAGGTCATACAAATGCTGTATTGACGTACAGAATTCAAAAGTTTTCGCACGTATGGCTAATTCTGAAAGGGGAAATGTTCCCCTTTCTTAGACTAAAAATGAATCTTGAGAAAATAAAACCAAAATCTAGTCAATCTACCACGCCGTCCCTGCATCATTTCTCAGGTTGATGCTTCTCTCAAAATGGTGATTAGAACAGAGGCGAAGTGAAAATCAGCAGAAGTGTTGAGCTGTACAGGTCCATGCGCTTGGGTGTTTATCAAAGCCGATACGTGGGTAATATTCCTGTGCCAGTGGGGCTGCGAGGAGAATAACTTTGCAGTCAGGCTTTAGCTGACGACAAGTCATTTTTATTAATTCCTGGCCAACGCCACCTTTTTGCACCGACTCGGACACCGCGAGATCGGACAGATAGCAGCAATAGTGAAAATCAGTTACCGATCGGGCCACACCGATAAGATGCTCTCCTGCCCATGCGGTTACGAGAATATCGGCATGTTCTAGCATCCCAGCTAAGCATTCATGATTATCCAATGGGCGACGAGGGCCAAGCGTCGTTTCAGACAATAGCTGTACAAATTGCTCAACGGTGATTGGTTTATTCACGTGGTAACTTATTTTTTCAGGCATTGGCGACATGGCTTATTTTCCTATCGTCTCAAAGATAATGAAACTAATGAATTAGATATGGCCTACATCATTACATTATCTCTGAGAGATTAGAATTATAAATAATGGCTTATTCATCACCTATTAGCGCTGGCGCTGTGATTTAGCCCATTGTGCTTTCTGCCAATCTTCGCAGCAGTCTTTATCGCAGAAGTTACCACTTTCGATTTTCTCGTGGCAGTTATAGCACATACCGGTAAATGGCATTTGTGTCTTTTGGCGATTAGCCAAGGCTAAATCACGCTCTAACTCTTCCAGTGCACTGGCATTATCAAATTCATCAGCCATTTTTATTCCTCTAATAAATAGTTGTTACAGAACTTTATAGTTACAGAACATGGTGGTTACAGAATCGCTATTCTGCGCCGCTTTCGAATCAAGCCGGCGATTATACTCGGTTGTGAGATGTTCGTCATAGCCCAGAATCGTTTCAGATTAAATATCGGACTACTCCTTGGCATACCTCGCGTAGGGTATACCTTTTGTTGATAAAATCGTTATATAATGATTTATATAACGAGCGTTATTTGCTCAAGTATAGCGGGTTATCGAGGTTATCTCACATGGCTGGTGGATCGTGGAGGATGATGTGAAAAACCATTTTGGTGAAGGCGTGATGGATGGTGTTCGGGCATATGAGCCGAAAACGGCTTCAGAGATGAATCAGCGCTGTTTTGACTATCGCCGTGGATTCGTGTGCGGTTTTGCGCATAGTTTCGGCAAAAGAGTCGATAATCGCTATATGGCCGCTTGTCGAGCAGGTGAACTGGCGCGTGATTATGGGCTTGAGCGAGACGCCATCGCCGATTTTTTCCATGGTAGCGAAGAGCGAGGGCTTCAGGATTATTACTATTCCGGCTATGAGCGTTCGCGGCGAGCTGATGAATTATCGCTTGATGCATAAACTATTGGACTCACAGTTATTAGCGATGCTTCTGTTGTTATGACATGCATCTGTTACTATCAGAAACAGTTTCTACATGTCTAATCTCCAAGGAGAGTCGAATGTCTGTTTCTGCACGTAATCAGCTAAGTGGTGTTATCTCAGCGGTAGCGGATGGGGCGGTGAACGATGAGGTGGAGCTAACTCTCAACGGTGGCGCTAAAATCGTTGCTGTCGTGACCCATGCCAGCAAGCAAGCGATGGGGTTGGTAAAAGGCAAAGAAGCCGTGGCTTTGATTAAAGCGCCGTGGGTGATCCTCGCTTCGGTTGACTGTGGTTTAGTATTCTCTGCCCGTAACCAGTTTGCTGGGGAAGTCAGCGCGTTGCTTAAAGGCGCAGTGAATTCGACGGTGCACATCAAAACCGATCAAGGCATTACGCTGACGTCTGTTATTACCAATGAAAGCGCAGAAGAGATGGCGCTAAGCAACGGAAGTCGTGTGATCGCGTTGATCAAAGCCTCAAGCGTAATGCTGGCGACTAAAGCTTAACGCTATGCGTCAAATTCGATTTCGGCCTTTTGTCGAGGCGGATATTTTACCGCTCAGGCACGTTTATGAATCCGCGGTTTCTGAACTTACCGCTCGAGAATATACCCAAGAGCAGCGCATTGCGTGGATTCAGGCCAGCCAAGCGCCAGAACGTTGGCGAGCAACGCTGGAACGTATTCAGCCGACAGTGGTCGTTATCGATGACGTTATTGGAGCATACTTCGATCTACAGCCAGACGGTTTAATCGATCAGTTCTATGTTGCAGCACCGTTCGCCCATCAGGGCATTGCGCGTCAGATGATGACGGAGATCCTGCGTCGAGCTCGGCAGCAACGTTTGCCAGAAATTTATGCTTATGTCAGTCTCACGGCCCAGCCGTTTTTTGCTCGTAACGGTTTTGAGATCGTTTTTGCTCAGAAAATTGAGCTAGGCGGACAGGTGCTTGAGAATGCGCGGATGCGTAAAGTTCTGCAGCCTGAGTAAGTACTAACCTCCCGATGTAAAAAAAGCCCGCATTGCGGGCTTTTTCAGTTAATCAGGTAGAGTTTTTACTGAGCGATTTCTGCATCGTACTGCGGAGGCGGCTGACGGAAACGGCGGGTCAGGAAGGTCAAGTAGCCCAGACCAATAGCGCCCCAAATCAGGCCTAACGTCATGGAGCTTTCTTCCAAGTTCACCCACAGAACGCCTACGGTCGCGGCACCCAGAACAGGCAGGATCAGGTAGTTAATGGTGTCTTTCAGCGTACGATTACGTTTTTCACGAATGTAGAACTGAGAGATCACTGACAGGTTCACGAAAGTGAACGCGACCAGTGCACCAAAGTTAATCAGCGCCGTTGCAGTGACTAAGTCAAAGGAAACCGCAGACAGTGCAATTGCGCCAACCAACAGTACGTTGAACGCCGGGGTACGCCATTTAGGATGGATATACCCGAACAGACGCTCTGGGAATACGCCGTCACGACCCATAACATACATCAGACGAGAAACGCCAGCATGTGCTGCCATGCCTGAAGCCAGTACGGTCACGCAGGAGAACACCAGAATAATAGACTGGAAGAACTTACCTGCAACGAACAGCATGATTTCTGGCTGTGATGCATCTGGGTTGGTGAAGCGTGAAATATCTGGGAAGTACAACTGCAAGAAGTACGACACCACGATAAAGATCACACCGCCAATCAGGGCAGTCAGGAAAATCGCTTTAGGGATAACGCGGCCTGCATCTGGCGTTTCTTCGGACAATGAGCTGATGCCATCAAAGCCCAAGAACGAGAAGCAGAGTATCGTTGCCCCAGTTATCATTGGTATCACATGCGCATTTTCAGAGATGAATGGACGGCTGCTGATCAGCGTACCGGCACCTTCACCACCGTAAATACCGTGGATGACCAGACCCAAGAAAATAACCATGATAGAAACCTGAATCACCACAATGATGGAGTTCAAGTTTGCAACGAGGTTAATGCCTCGTAGGTTAAACAGGGTCATCAGCGTCACTAAACCCCCAACGAAGATCCAAGATGGCACGCCTGGGAAAATCGCTTCTAGGTAAATTTTAGCCAGCAAAATGTTGATCATCGGCATAAACAGATAATCAAGCAGAGAAGACCAACCCACCATAAAACCAACGTGCGGGCTAATCGCCTTCTGCGCGTAGGTATAAGCTGAGCCAGCTGACGGGAAGCGCTTAACCAGCTTTCCGTAACTAACCGCAGTGAAAAGCACTGCAATTAGAGCAATAGCATAAGATGTTGCAACGTGGCCATCTGTCAGACCGCTGACGATACCAAAGGTATCAAAAATGGTCATCGGTTGTAGATACGCTAACCCCATCATGACGACTTGAACAAGCGTCAATGTTTTACGGAGTTCTACACGTTTTTGAGGTGCGGTATTAATCGCCATGACGCAGTCCTCCCATGCTCTCGACTTTTTGGTTCGATGTTGCGCAAAGCGGAGAGATCACAGGAAAACTTCGTGTGAAGATACTACTAATAATAGAATAATATTCGGACAGGGAAGGTGTAAAAGAGGTGCGAGCGGAGAAAGAAGCTCCTGCCCCATAGTCGCTGCTGCTGCAGCGCATGCCAGTGAATCCCGGCGCGAAAGCGAATGATTGCCCCATCTAAGTTTCCTCAGTAGTAGCGCGGCTAAATGTGCCGCTAAATAGCGATTATCATGTCCGGTTTATAAGCCGGCCTCAGTTATAAAACTCATTACCTGATGCAAAAAAATAACCGATGTCATTTTAAACATCGGCCATTTGCAGGGCGCGTATTTTGCCCCAAGGGGGGCAATCTGACAAGATGTGTAAGCCTACTTGAGGCCTTTCTTTTTTGCTTTTTGTGCTATTTTTTCGTTTTATTTAGCTGCGGCAAAAAACATGCCTAAAAAGCTAACAAATTCACAACTTATTTAGGCCTCAAACATTCACGTAACTGCCAAAAAATAACCTTATTTCGTGACCTGAATCATGTATCGCAAATGAGAATAAATGCTTGGGTTATCCTTTGTTTGGCAAAATTTATAGGGAATCGTGTTTGACGAATTCGGACGCTATTGCCAAAGTGTGAGTATCTTGACATTGGTTTGCTCTATCCGTGAGGGCTACCAATGCCTGCAACAGAGAAACGCCATGAACATTAACGACAACTCCTTGCTACAAAAGCTACGTGAATCCCGTCGATTACGCCGAGAAAAGTTTCTTAATCAGAAGAACGCCGCTAGTGCGACGTCTTCGACAGCCCCTACGCTAACCTTTGGCCAACGTATGGCAGACGGCGTCACCAGCACTATCGGCTCGTGGCGTTTTATCATTATCCAAAGTGTTCTGCTGGCTTGCTGGATGGTCGGTAATGCGTGGTTTGGGCATAACGCATGGGATCCCTATCCGTTTATTCTGTTGAACTTATTACTCTCGTTTCAGGCCGCTTATACGGCTCCGGCTATTATGATGAGCCAAACGCGTCAGAGTGATATGGATCGGAAAAGAGCTGAGAATGATTTTGAAATTAACGTCAAAGCTGAACTGGAAATTGAGTTGTTGCACGAAAAGATAGATTTGCTGAAAGAGAAAGAGATTCAGGCGCTCACTGAAGCGATTCGTACGCTGACTGCGCGTCTAGATGCTGCGGCTGCACAGTCAAATAGCACTTCACCTGCGGATAAAACCTGATCTTATCATCCCACGCTAACGCGTTGCCTGAGCGGCGTAGCGATATTTTACCGCTACGCCGCGCAGATTAAGTGCTTACTAACCTGCTAACGATACACGCGCTGAGCCCAGCGAGCTAGGCCTGCCGTGACAGAGCCAAAATCGTTACCGCCGACGATTGGGATGCCCGGTAATTGGCGTGCCAATGCGTCTCGGATAATCGGTGAGCGAGCACTTCCTCCGGTGAGATAAATGACTTCAGGAGTGATGTTGCTAACCGTTAATGCGCTGCTAACCTGCTCTTGGATACGCTCCAGCGGTTGAATAATCGCCTCTGCCAATTCGTGCGCATTCAGATGCTGTACCAAACCTTTCGCAATGAAGTCTAAAGCTGTGCTGATGCTGTCTTGCTGGGAAAGCGCAATTTTGCTCTCTTCAGCAGCACGCACTAAACGATAGCTCAAACGTTGCTGATAAACTTTCAGTAGCAGTTCAACTTTATTGGGTTCAGCTGCATCGCGGATTAAATCACGCAGCATACGGCCATTAGCGGTGCTGTAGAAATCACTTTGCGCAGGCACATCGTTAGTGGCGACGGCGTTCCAATAAGGCAGTGCCGGCAGCGCTGTGCCTTTCTCTGTGACACCCCCCGCACCCAGCAATGGCATCATCTGTTTGAATGCCAGCATAATATCCAGATCGTTTCCGCCTACGCGGCACCCGCTGTGGCCTAACAGGCTGTCGTGGCGGTCGCTAAGTTCCCGCCATTGTGGTCCCATCAACAGCACCGAACAGTCGGTTGTCCCGCCGCCGATATCGACCACGAGAACCTTTTTCTCTTCACTGAGCGTGGCTTCAAAATCTAAGCCCGCGGCCACGGGTTCGAACTGGAATGTAACGTCTTGGAAGCCTGCGCGATGTGCGGCACGGTCGAGAATACCCTGCGCCTGTGCGTTTGCCTCTTCGCCACCGGTGCCTTGAAAATTGATCGGCCGCCCGATCACGGCCTGAGTAATAGCTTGATTAAGCGAACTTTCGGCCTGACGTTTGATGTGGTACATCATGGCGCACACCAGATCTTCAAACATGGCGATTTGCTGAGGCTTAAGACCATTAGCGCCCAAAAATGACTTCGGTGATTTTACGAAGTAGACCTCTTCAGGGTCTTCCACGTAAATCCCAAGTGCTTTTAGACCAAATTGAATGCTGTCGCTGTTTACCGGAATATCTTCTTCGCGGTTAAAGTTTATTGCTCGGCGCAATAGCTGTTGGTTTTCATCGCTGCCGGTTGGCACTTGCCAATGACGATGTAAGCATTCGCTCACCGCTTCACGAGTGGGCGCGCATAACATTGAGGGCAGATACGGAGAGTCCTGCTCAAGAGGTAATAACTCAGGTTGGTCATCTCGCATCACTGCCACAGAGCAGTTTGCGGTGCCATAATCGAATCCAATAAACATATGTTCTCCAACGTTCCCCATGCCATGAAGGGCGGCGACTTTACTCTATTGCGCCGTTTTCATCAAATAACTCTCCTCTCATCGCGATTTTACCTTGCGAATGCAGCCGAACCGGCGGCGATATCAATGTCCGATTTCCGCGAGTCAGAACCGTCAATAAAGGATAAGCTGTATACAGAAACGGCAGGAGGAAGTATGAACGGCAATCATGAAATCTGGTATGCGGCATTGAAAGCGCGTGACCCTAAGTTTGATGGGCGCATTTTTGTTGGCGTGTCATCAACCAAAATATATTGCCGTACGGTTTGCGGGGCTCGTACGCCGAAAGCGGAGAATTGCCACTTCTATCCCAGTGCCGCCGCAGCGGAGCGTGATGGATATCGCCCTTGTCTTAAATGCCGCCCAGAGCTGGCTCCAGGGCTGTCGATAGTCGATCTCTCCAGCCGCTACATGCAGCTTGCGGTTCAACTGATTGAGCAGGGCTTTTTAACCCAGCATAGCTGTGAAGACTTAGCGACGCGATTAGGGATTTCCGATCGCCAACTGCGTCGGGTATTTGCCGATCGTTTTGGCGCTTCGCCCATTGAGTACGCGCAGTCCTACCGCCTGTTGCAGGCTAAACGGCTGTTAATGGACAGCCATTTGCCACTGGCAGAAGTTGCGCTCAGCGCGGGATTTGGCAGCCTGCGCCGTTTTAACGAATTATTTAGTGCGAGATATCGAATGACGCCAAGTTCTCTACGGGCTAGTCACAAAGGGCAGGAAGAAGGGTTAACGCTGTCGCTGAGCTATCGTCCTCCCTATGATTGGGCGTGGATGCTGGGATTTCTCGCTGCGCGTAGCGTTTCAGGCGTAGATAGCGTCACTGCGAACGGTGATTATCAGCGCACTTTACGGATTGGCGATGCGGCCGGTTGGATCGTTTTGCGTCCAGAGGCGTCGCGCTGCCGTGTAAAGGTGCAGATTTCTGCTTCATTGGCACCGCATGCGCCTGAGGTTCTGCGGCGGGTGCGCCAACTTTTGGATTTGGACGCCGACCCAGTGGCGATTTCTGCCGGACTAGGCAGTCTTGCCCAAAATCCTGGGTTACGGCTACCGGGCTGTGTAAATGCCTTCGAACAGTCAGTTAGGGCGATTTTAGGGCAGGTGGTTAGCGTGAAAATGGCGGCAAAGTTTGCCTCTGTCGTTGCAGAACGTTGGGGAGAGGCAGTAGATACCCCGCGGGATGAATTGAAGGTCATATTCCCAGATGCACATCAACTCGCTCGGGTAACCCCCGAGGAGTTGAAAACGATCGGCATTCCTCTTAAACGCGCGGCGAGCATTGTACATTTAGCAAAAGAAGTCAGTGAGGGGCGTTTATCGCTCGAGGATGTGCTGGATATTGAAGGAGGCATTGCTGCGATTACGGCAATTCCTGGCATTGGGATTTGGACAGCAACCTATATCGCAATGCGAGCATGGAGCTGGCCAGATGCTTTTTTACAAGGGGATTATCTGATAAAGCAGCGCTTTCCCCAGATGACGCCGAGCAAAATTGTGCACTATGCCGAACGTTGGCGGCCTTGGCGTGCCTATGCCACTTTACATTTATGGCATAACGATAGTTGGACAACGGAGATAATCTAATGAACTACGGTCATTTTGCCACGCCTCAAGGGGAGATGTTCGTGCTGTTCGACGAAGAGAGTGTGCATGGCATCTACTTTGACGGACAAAAATATCTTCCTGATTTTAGTCTACATCAGGAGCTGAAGAACCATCCGCTGCTGGATTCGGTGAAACCTCAGCTAGTAGCCTATTTTTCCGGCCAGAGCGATTGTTTCGATTTTCCACTGGCAGTGAGAGGAACGCCATTTCAGCGGGCTGTTTGGCAGGCACTCCGGGAAATTCCGTGCGGTGAAACCTGTAGCTATATGGATGTTGCTATCAAAGTGGGGAATCCGAGAGGCGTTCGCGCGGTGGCTCAGGCTATCGGGCATAATCCTTGGTCAGTCGTTATTCCATGTCATCGCGTGATTGGTACATCGGGTAAATTAACCGGCTACGCCGGCGGAATAAATCGCAAAGCATGGCTGTTGAAACGCGAGGGCGTAAGCATTCCTGCTTAGGTGATTAAGGCTAATTCATGCCGAAATAACCATCTTCAAGCACTGCCGTAAGCGGTTTTACCTCTTGGATCATGTTACCAAACGCAAGATCGATTTTGATGCTATCCAGAGTGAGCAACGTGGCCTGTATATCGGCAGGCCCTGCAATGGTTTGAGCGCCATGCCGCCACGCGTTACCGTGAATGATAGATACCAAAACTTCATCCATTTGATTGCAATGTACGTTGGTAATCAGCGTGGGGGTAATCATGACGTATTCAATATTGACCGACTCTAGCCGCTCTATGGCACTGAGGTTGCGTCCAAAATCCTCGACAATAAGCCGACAACCAAGCTCAGACAGCGCATTTAACGCAGGTTGTGATTGCGCATAGTCTTCATTTACTGCGCTTTCAGGTACACGGATGAGCAATCTAGACGTTGGGAGAGCCGAGTTTTGCAGCATGTCGACTAACTGTGCGGTAAATTGAGGATTGCATAGACTGCTGCTTGCCAGAGGTAACGCGACACTGACGCCTTTATATTTCAGCGCTTGAGAGGTGTGGTTTAACACTTTGCGTAGCAGCCAACGATCGACATCTTCCCGTCGGTGGTTCTGGAAGCATGATTCCAGAAAGAGCTCGGGTAAAATATTGACGCCATTATTCTGATAAGGCATGAGCTCTAAATTATAAAAGGCAATAGCACGAGGTGTTTTAGGGGGCGCTATTCCCTGCGCCAAAATATGTATCCGATCCTCAGCCAAGATGGCATCGATATCCTCGCCGCTGAGTAGTCCTTTCTCATAATTAATATGCAGCTTGTTTTTGGGCTCGTAGCACATGAGTTTGCCGCGGCCGCTGTGTTTTGCTGTATAGCAGGCAATATCGGCCTGATTCATCAAATCGGCAGCGATTGCGTTACCGGAATTAATCACCGTCATTCCTGCGCTGGCACCCACGCGATGTAGCTTGCCTTCCCATTCGAAGAGATAGTCATTTATTTCATTGATAATACGAGTGATGTGTTCTTTAGCTTGATGGGTTTCACAATCAAGCAAGATAAAGGCAAATTCATCTCCGCCGAGGCGGGCGAGCATATCCGGTGGGCGGGTATGGGATAACATGGATTGGCTAATCTTTTGCAGCAGTGCGTCGCCGGCTGCATGACCCGCGCTATCGTTAACGGCTTTGAATCTATCCAGATCGAGAAACACCAGCGCGTGAGTGCGTTTTTCTTCAACGGCCTGACGTAGCGCACGTTTTAGTGCCTGTTCGAAGCTTACGCGGTTAGGTAATCCGGTGAGGGGATCATGTAGGGCACTGTAGGAGAGTTTACGCAGAAGTTCGCGGGATTCGCTCACATCTTGGAAGACCAAAACGTAACCCATGAGGTTACGATGGATATCGGTTAGCTCTGAGACGCGACTCTGCACGTCAAAGTGAGCGCCTTGCAAATTTTTTAGAATCAACCGGTCTTCTGTGCGTTTTGCATGACTAACTTCATCCATGCGTAGCGGATGAACGGTATCACCATCAACACCATCGTAGAGATGTACGATGTTATCAATGGGAAGCCCCAGTGCTTCTAGCTGTGTCCATCCCGTCATTTTTTCCGCTACGGGGTTCATAAAGGTGACGTGTTTATGGCTATCGGTGCTAATGACAGCATCGCCGATAGAGGTCAGCGTAATATGCAGGCGCTCTTTCTCTTCATAAAGCTTATCGAGCAGCTGTTGTTTATATCTTTCGTTATTTTTTATCTCACTAATGTCTTTTATCTGCGATACAAAATAGAGCGGCTCTCCTTGAGGATCGCGGATCAACGAGACACTCAGCAGTGTCCAGATGCTCTCACCAGAGCTGCGCAGATAGCGTTTTTCCATGCTGTAGCTGTTGATCTCACCATCAACCAACGCATTAAGCTGGCGCAGGTCTGTCTCTAAGTCATCGCGATGGGTGATATCCTGAAATGTCATGTCGGTAAGCACATCCGCAGGATATCCCAGCATTTGGCAAAGTGCTGGATTGACCTGTATCCAACGGCCGTCGAGCCCGACCAAGGCGGTACCAATGGCAGAGAACTCAATGACGTTACGAAAACGAGTTTCGCTTTCTTCAATGTGATCGCGTTCTGATCGAAATGCATGCATCAATACTGCCACCGAGTTGACCGGCAACAGAACCAATAACAGCGGCGTATAGACGAGAATTTCGTTCACCGTGGGGTAGGCTGAACGAATATCCACGACGTGGTAGGCCATCATGATTGCCAATAAGATAATGACGCAAAGGAAGCTACTAAAAGCCTGTAGCAACGGTAGGCGAATGGCGGCCCAGAGCATTGGAATGATGGCAAAAGTAAACGGGAATGGAAGGTATTGCATGGCGTAAAAACATGAAATAAGCGCAATAGTAATAATCGTAATACTTTCGACCATGGTCTGCTCACGGAGGCTTTTTTGTAAGAAACCGCGGTAATACAAAAGGCCTACCGGTGTTAGCGCCATCACGCTGATTGACTCAGACATAAACCAGACACCGAATATCTGGTTAAAGGGGGCAAACCCGTGTAACGAAACAACCATAGCCGCTAAAGTCGCGCTGAGCAGAGGCGATACAATGACACTGCAGATCACAAATCTGAACCAAGTATGTAGACCGTCGATCGGCGATTTATGATTGAGGAATTTACTTAAAAGCAGCGTACATACCACAGCCTGAATTTGGTTAATCAGCGCCAATTGAACCGAGAATAAGCTGATAGGGAAGAAGGTCCAATTAGCCGCCATAGTGGCTAGCTGTGCTGTAATCAGGAAAAAAGGCCACAGCCGTTTTTTATGATGAAATAAAAAGGCAATCGTGGCCGCTGTTGGAAACCACAGCGAAGCCAAGTTGGTATCATGCTGAGTGAGAGTAATGCAAAAGCAGGCCAGAGAATAAATCAAGCCAGCAAAAACCGCGAGTGTGGCAACAACATGGGGCTTTTTTTCAACACTCACATCTAGACTAACATCCATACCCCAACCTTAGCGATGAGCGAGTAATACATTAATATTTTTAATGTTTTTTACGCTGGCATTTGCTCGAATGTTAGTCTAAATGCCACTATGTGCAACATTAATAGCCATAACAAATAGTTTATAGACTTACATTTGATGGGTGATTTGGTTATAACCCCAAAAAAACATCGTCGCTTTTGGGGCTAATAATAAATTAGGTTGGTTCTTAGATAATTAAAGCAGAAATAAAGTGGCTAATCCAAGGAAGATAAAGAATCCGCCGGTATCTGTTATTGCAGTAATAAGAACGCTGGAACCCACGGCAGGGTCGCGACCCAAACGGGTCATTGTCATGGGGATAACCACTCCCATCAGCGCCGCCATCAGGAGGTTTAGTATCATTGCTAGCGTCATAACGCCGCCCATCGCCGCATTATGATAGAGCAGATAGGTGACGAGCCCCATGATCCCTCCCCAGACAATTCCGTTAATCAAGGCAACGCCGAGCTCGCGCAGTAATAAAAACGAGATATTGCCTGCTTGAATATGTTGTAACGCCAAGGCTCGGACTATCATGGTGATGGTTTGATTACCGGTATTACCGCCAATTCCTGCAACAATAGGCATCAGTGCGGCCAGTGCGACGAGTTGAGAAATGGTATGTTCAAATAACCCAATGACGCGTGATGCGATAAAGGCAGTACAAAGATTAAGCGCCAGCCATGTCCAACGTGTTTTTACCGCTTTGGTGACGGGGGCGAATACATCCTCTTCGGCACTCAAGCCACCCATACGGCGTAAATCGGTATCGCTTTCCTCATAAACTACGTCAACGATATCTTCAATGGTGAGGCGTCCCATCAGCTTACCTTTGGCATCAACCACTGGGGCGCTGAGTAAGTCATCACGTTCGAAGGTTCGTGCTGCTTCTTCATCATTATCTTCAGGGTCGAATGTCGCAGGATCTTTATCCATCACCTCACTGACGCGTTTTTCTGGCTGGTTCAGTAGCACGGTCGTTAAACAAAGTTCACCCAGCAGACGGTTGGTTCTGTCGGTGACAAAGAGTTTGTCTGTATTAAGGGGAATGGTGCCGCGCATGCGCAAAAAGCGTTGTACGGTAGCGAGTGAAACATCAGGACGCACGGTGATAATTTCGAAGTCCATAATCGCGCCAACGGTATGTTTACCGTAGCGAATGACTTCGCGAACCTGCGCACGTTGTTCCGGTTCCATCGAGGTCAGCAGGCGTCCCATCAGGTTACGTGGGAGGTACTGTCCGAGATAGACCTGCTCATCGATATCGAGTGACCGTAATGCGGTTAGCAGTTCTTTGTCACTCATTTCATCAATAAGGCTGTCCCAAACGCTTTCAGAGGCTTCGACGAGCGTTTTACCACGCTTCTCTTTGCCCACTAAACGCCAAAGCGCATGTCGCTCATCCGCGGGGAGCGCTTCCAGAGTATCAGCCAGATCCGGTGCGGGCAGCTTATTGACGAGTGATTTTATTTCAGCGGTTTGGTCGAGGAGTTCAGGGTTGTGCAGTTGTGCTGGATCTTCAAGTTTGCCGAGGATACCTTCAGACAGTGATTTATTATTCAGCAGTAATTGCAGGATACGGAAACGGTCTTCTGCGCGTTGTTTAACATGATTTTTTGCAATGACGGGCATCAGAAAAGTAATTCCTTTTTCTTATTCATTATGAGGTTGTAGGCGTAAGTTTGCCTGCTTAAAGCTTAGTCTTTAAGCGGTGTCTGCGTGTCTTTTTTCTGCGCAGGTGTTGCAGAGTCAGTATTGCGTTGAAGTGGCTGAGATTTCTCAGTTGGTGCGATTTGCTGATTTTCCTTTTTATCCTGATGATGGGAAATCGCGCCAAAGGAAGCGTAGAGTAACCGGCCGATCAAAATGATAAAGCTGATCAGCA
The DNA here is from genome assembly GCF_001816025.1 of Hafnia sp. HMSC23F03. NCBI lineage: Bacteria > Pseudomonadati > Pseudomonadota > Gammaproteobacteria > Enterobacterales > Hafniaceae > Hafnia > Hafnia sp. HMSC23F03. Next base: position 112,858 of record NZ_KV824188.1, on the reverse strand, counting down.
GTACAATTTTGGTCATTTGGACGTTAGTACGTCGCTTTAGTTTATGAATATTCATCGTCGTCTAATCATCTCGTTTTAGAGATATCAGCCTCTGATTTAGGCATAGTCAGGCTGAGGCGTCAATCATAGATGTGCTAAAGACAAAATCTTTCGTGCTATGAATGAGTTATCAATCTTGGGTGATTAATGATGGGAAGGGTAAGTTTCACCATCGTTAGCGTCTAGCATTTTATTCGCTTTTTAAATTTTGGTTTAACATTGGTTCAATATTTAATCTATTTAGTTAATAGAGAAAGAAAGATGCTTACAGGATAAATCTGGATTAAGCGCAAATTATAATTGAATTCAGTGTTTTTTGATCATCATCAAAAGGTAGAATACCACGTTACATAATATCTCAGGCCATTCTCAAAGCACCTTCATATGATGGGCTTGGATTGACGTCTGAACTCCTAGTGGGAGTTCAAAAGAGTGATTAGGATGCCACTTTTTATTAGCACTGTTTTTGCAACGAGCATTGTTGTTATTCATTCACTCAATGACCGTGTTAGAACATGTAGCAAGGAGTGACCTCGGAACCCATAAAAGTCTAGTCCATGAGCCAATTACAAAATCAACTACATCGCTTAAGTTATTGGTGGGGTATCCCCCTACTTTTTGCAGTTATTTTATTACCTCTCAGTCTGATGGCATCCCCTTATCTTCTCGTTGGAGAGGGCGAGGTGTTTCTTCTATTCTTGCCGTTAGCTATCTCTGTCTCTTTATTAATGATTTTTAGCTGGCGCGTATTCCCCGCCCTAGCCATAGTTTCTTTCGTTCTCTATATCTACAAACTAGGACTTCTCCCCGGAGCATTGGTCGCGTTAGCGTTTACGCTTTCGCTGGGGGTATGCTGGTATAGTTTTTTAAAGCATGTAGGAAATCGATGGTCATGTGGGTTTGGCCGCATGCAAACGATGCTGCCGCGGCTTTTTTGGATTGTCGCTGTTTTACCGTTGGTTTTTCTTTTGCTGATACAGATTGCCGTTGCTTTGGGAGTATTCATTCCAGTAGAGAGAATGGCTGCCTCTGCTCCGTTCTCAATAAGAACACTCATTAGTTACCAAGCATTAATATTGGCCTGCTTATCTGGTGTGCCAATGTGCTACTACCTGCTCCGCGTTGCCATCAAACCGCGCTTTATTCGCGTTATTGTCAGTCGTTGCCGTAAAGAGCTAGCCCAAGGCGTTAGCGCTTGGGAAATTCAGCTTTGGCTGGTTTTGTTGGTCATTATGCTGGCAATGTTGTGTATCCCTGCCAACGACAGCTCCAGCATTTTTTTCACTGATTATACGGTGACGTTACTTTTGCCTTTGATGTTATTTGGGGCTCTGCGCTATGGGTATCAATTAACGAGCCTTGTGTGGTCAGCTTCGGTGATTACGCTACTGATTAATTATGATGGCTTTGTGCAGTGGGATAACCTAGCGCATAGCCTGGCGCTAATTATGTCGATGATGGTGATGTTTACACTTACCATTATTCTGATGGCCGCAGTAAATACACGCCAGCGTAGGCTGTATATCAAAACGCAGCGTGCGTCGATGATTGATCCTGTTATTCAATTGCCCAATTTGCGATGTTTGCATCATGACTTAAAACAGCATGAACGCTCGGTGGTCTGTTTTTTACGCATTGCGAATCTGGATACGCTTTGCCGTACTTACGGAATGCAGCTAAGGCTTGAGTATAAACAGCGTCTAGCCAGCATGATGAAAAAGGTGATGGCTAATAATGAAGGGGTATACCAGCTTCCTAGCTATGACCTCGTATTACGGCTAAATAATAAAAATGCGGCTGAAACACTGACGCGGCTTAACGATGCAATGAAGACATTTCGCCTATTGTGGAATGGTCTGCCTTTGCGTTTACATTATGGCATTGGTTACTGCACCGTTCGTCAGCCACTAGAGCATATTTACACCATTATTGGCGAACTCAGTTCGATGGCTGAGCGTTCTCTGATCACGGGGAACGCAGAATCAACCCACCTGAATGCCCAGTCGTTGCAAGAGGGTATTCATAGTAAAGTCGCGATGCTTCACCATATCCAGAATGGCCTAGATAAAGATCGTTTTATGCTGATGGCTCAGCCGATTGAGGGATTTCGTGGCGATCGCTATTACGAAGTTTTGCTCAGGTTGCAGGACGAGCACGGCAATATCATCATGCCAAACGACTTCTTCCCCGTAGTACAGGAGTTTGGGCTTAACTATGACGTTGATTTATGGGTACTTAATAATACGCTGGCATTTATCAATGAAAATCGTGAACGTTTGCCAGCGGTGTGTTTTGCGATCAATTTGACTCCATCAACGTTAGCTAGGCCGACTCTGGTTCAAGATATTGCCCGTATTCTGGCACAGTATCAGGTTGAGCCTTATCAAATAATCCTTGAAATCACCGAGAGCAATATTACACAGACTAAAGAGCTGACTTCAAAAACGCTATCTCAATTACGCCAGATGGGATGCCGTATTGCCATTGACGATTTTGGTACTGGCTTTGCGAGCTACGATCGGCTTAAACACATTGAAGCGGATATTTTGAAAATAGACGGAAGCTTTGTTCGTCAATTAATGGATAGTCCTATCGATCAGCAAATTGTATCGGCCATGTGTCAGATAGCCCGCCTCAAAAAGCTTTCGGTAGTGGCTGAATATGTTGAAGATGAAGCACAAAAGTTTCAGTTGAAAGCACTGGGTGTTGATTATATTCAGGGTTATCTACTAGGAAAGCCACAACCTCTCTCTTCTCTCTGATTTTCTGCATATTACGGCTAAATCTGCTCTTTATCACTGCAGGGCAATTCCTGCAGTGAATAGGAGTGACTTCTTAATTAACACACTGATTTTATGCTGTTTTTATTGTTTCGTTTTGCTATTTTTATAGCGATAAACGTGAGTTTCACGCTTAAGGTCTTAGTAGTGTAAAATTCTTGCGTATGTATGTTTTTTAATCAATCATCCGCAGAGAACACCACGTTATGGGGCAATTTATGTATGGTGATACTCTTAAAATGCCAAATCATTAACTAGCTCACCAACTTTCTCTGGATGATGATTCCGCAAGTCAATTTAGCTCTTGTCTTTTACCTGCTAGAACGTGTTTACTTATCCGCGTAGTCGCCATATCTCGTCAGCTAATAACTTATACAGTAACTATCTGTCCGGTGATGTAACCCAATCAAATGGCTTTGCACAGGGAAAGTCAGGGTAACCAAACTAAGGCAGAGCGGCGTTTTATGTGCAGATGTGAATGATGTTGTAGGAAGAAAAATTAATACGATCTCGGTCGCCTTTTCTTCAGTATCCCTACTTCCATCTGCAAGGGGATTTTTCCGTGACTCACTATTCGATTGAAACTCTTAAACCGTTATAAGGCAGCACGACATCTCATTATGACTCATCGTTTAACGTCCAAAGATATCCTGGCATTAGGATTCATGACCTTCGCACTGTTTGTTGGCGCAGGTAATATTATTTTTCCTCCGATGGTTGGATTGCAGTCTGGCGAGCACGTCTGGATTGCGGCTATCGGTTTTCTTATCACGGCGGTAGGTTTACCGGTGATGACCGTAGTGGCTTTGGCAAAAGTCGGTGGCGGTATCGACGCGCTGAGTACGCCAATTGGTCGTAAGGCGGGATTGCTGCTGGCGACGGTCTGCTATCTAGCAGTAGGGCCATTGTTCGCCACACCGCGTACGGCAACCGTTTCATTCGAGCTTGGTATCGCGCCCTTAACGGGCGATGGCGCTGCTCCGCTGCTGATTTATAGCGTGGTCTATTTCGCGCTGGTCATTGCGATATCGTTGTACCCAGGCAAACTGCTGGACACCGTAGGGCACATTCTGGCTCCGCTGAAAATCGTTGCGCTGGCTATTCTCGGAATTGCTGCGGTTTTATGGCCTGCGGGCGTACATGTGCCAGCCATCGAAATTTACCAGCAGGTCCCATTCTCAAGTGGATTTGTGAACGGCTATCTGACCATGGATACGCTGGGTGCCATGGTGTTTGGTATTGTTATCGTTAATGCTGCGCGTTCCCGTGGTGTAAACGATAGCCGGTTGTTAACTCGCTATACTGTTTGGGCCGGTTTGATTGCGGGTATCGGTTTGACGTTGGTCTATCTGAGTCTGTTTAAGCTGGGCTCTAGCAGCGGTGAATTAGTACCAGACGCGCAAAATGGCGCGGTGATCTTGCATGCTTACGTTCAGCATACCTTCGGTGGCATCGGAAGCCTGTTCTTAGCCGCTCTGATTTTCATTGCTTGTATGGTAACGGCCGTTGGCCTGACCTGTGCCTGCGCGGAGTTTTTTGCTCAGTACCTGCCGTTTAGCTATCGCACGCTGGTCTTTATTCTGGGCCTCTTCTCAATGGTTGTATCGAATTTGGGTCTGAGTCATCTGATCCAGATTTCAATTCCGGTACTGACGGCGATCTATCCGCCATGTATTGTGCTGGTGGTCTTAAGCTTCACCGTGCGCTGGTGGAATTCTGCTCCGCGTGTATTTTCACCGGTTATGATTGTGAGTTTAGTATTTGGCATTTTAGATGCGTTGAAGGGCTCTGCGTTGGCCAGCCATTTACCTGCTTGGACTGAACATCTGCCATTGGCAGGTCAGGGGTTGGCATGGTTGCCACCGTCGCTGCTGGTCTGTGTGGTCATGGCAATTATTGACCGCACGATGGGGCCGCGAAATGTCACGGTGCATAACTAAAATGATTGTTGATGGATCTGATTACATTTTTAGATAGTGTCTTCAGCGCGCTATGCATTTATAATCACAAATAATGAGTTTATTTGCAGCACGGGCGTATAGCGCCCGTGTTTTTTTTGACAGGTCTCCACGGGTAAATTTTGTATGCAACAACAACCCAACCAATTAAAGCGCGGACTGAATACGCGCCACATTCGTTTCATGGCGCTCGGTTCAGCTATCGGTACGGGGCTGTTTTATGGCTCCGCTGATGCTATTAAGATGGCTGGCCCAAGCGTGCTGCTGGCTTATCTCATTGGCGGTGTCGTCGCCTTTATCATCATGCGTGCGTTGGGCGAAATGTCGGTTAATAACCCGCAGGCCAGCTCGTTTTCTCGCTATGCGCAGGATTATCTGGGGCCGATGGCTGGTTATATCACTGGCTGGACATACTGCTTCGAAATCCTGATCGTAGCCATTGCCGATGTGACTGCATTCGGTATCTATATGAGTGTCTGGTTCCCTGCGGTACCGCATTGGATCTGGGTGCTCAGCGTGGTGCTGATCATCGGTGCGGTAAATCTGATGAGCGTGAAGGTCTTTGGGGAGCTTGAGTTCTGGTTCTCGTTCTTTAAGGTCGCCACTATTATCATCATGATTGTCGCGGGTATCGGCATTATCTTCTGGGGAATTGGTAACGGCGGCCAACCTACCGGCATTCATAATTTATGGACCAATGGCGGCTTCTTTAGTAACGGCTTTATCGGGATGATTTTCTCGCTACAGCTGGTGATGTTCGCCTATGGTGGGATTGAAATTATCGGTATCACTGCGGGCGAAGCCGAAAATCCAAAAGTGTCGATCCCAAAAGCCATCAACTCAGTTCCGTTGCGTATCCTGGTGTTCTATGTGGGTACGCTGTTTGTCATTATGTCGATCTACCCGTGGAATCAGGTCGGGACACAAGGTAGCCCGTTTGTGCTGACGTTCCAGCATATGGGGATTCCGGTCGCTGCGGGTATTCTGAATTTCGTGGTGATCACCGCTTCTTTATCTGCTATTAACAGTGACGTGTTTGGTGTGGGGCGTATGCTGCACGGCATGGCACAGCAGGGACATGCGCCAAAAATCTTTTCGAAGGTTTCACGTCGTGGTATTCCATGGGTCACCGTACTGGTGATGGTTCTTGCGTTGTTGATTGCGGTTTATCTGAACTACATCATGCCAGAAAACGTGTTCTTGGTTATTGCCTCTCTCGCTACATTCGCCACGGTTTGGGTATGGATTATGATCCTGTTCTCTCAGATTGCGTTCCGACGCAGCCTGAGCCCAGAGCAGGTGGAAGCGCTGGAATTTCCGTTACGTGGTGGGATTTTGACCTCAGCGATTGGCATTATTTTCTTGGCATTTATCATCGGCCTGATCGGCTATTTCCCTGATACCCGAGTCTCACTGTATGCAGGCATTGTATGGGTGATTGTTCTGTTGCTAGGGTACGCGTTTGTTAAGAAGTCGGCCAAAGTAGACCATCAGGATAAGCAAACACATATTGTTCGCTGATAGATGATTGAATGAGTAAATCAAAAACGGAGCGTTTAGGCTAATGCCGGTCACTTAAGCGTGATTTTAGGGGAAGTACACCGATGGGGTCGTAGCAGCTTTAGCTGCCGGAGCGCCCCGCGGTGTGCTAGCCCCGTGTATCTCGAGCTCTTAAACGATCAGCATTAAGCGTTTAGTCTCCGTTTTTGTTGGTGTTGAATTAACTCAAACGGCTAATGTCCTCAGCTTCACTATGTTCCGCCGGTGCGACTATTTCGTGGCGATCTTCATCTCTCTCTTCTCGACGCGATTCGCGAACGCTGAGTATCAGTGCTTCACGAACATCGTGTAAATCACTGGTCAGTTGAGAATAGTTTTGTGCATTTTGGCTGGCGATTTTGCTGATATCGACATCCGCAGAGTGCAGGCTGGTAATCAGGATCAGCGCAGACAAAAATGGCATCAGATGCGCTCGTAATTTGCCAAAGCAGAGTTTACTGAACAAATTTCCCTCCGTTGATACTAATAAATGGAGTGTCATAAATATCAGATTTCTATTGAAAGGAAAGTGCGAGGAAATCATTCGCCATGCTTGTCATGGTTCCCTTACCTTCAGACACATTTATGTGGGGAAATGTCAGTCGAAGGTAAGGGTAAAACAGTCTTAGTCAGCCTGTGTATGGCCGATGGCACGCATATCATTGCCCGTAGGAGTCTGGTGCACACGTAAACCAAATTCGGACACGATGGCAAACGTATGGTCGAAGATATCGGCCTGAATGCTTTCGTACTGTGCCCAGACCGTGGTATTGGTGAAGGCATAGATTTCAAGCGGTAGACCATCTGCCGTTGGCGCGAGCTGGCGCACCATCAGGGTCATATCTTTACGGATTTGTGGATGCGCATTTAAGTAGGCGACTAAATAGGCGCGGAAAGTGCCAAGGTTTGTCATGCGCCGCCCGTTTAATGGAGAACTCAAGTCAGCTTGCAGTTCGCTGTTGTAGGTTTTTAGCTCCTGCGTTTTTGCATCGATATAAGGCGCGAGTAGCGCGCTTTTCATTAAGCGTTGATGCTCTTCTTCTGACATGAAATGTACGCTGGTGGTATCAATATTTAGGCTGCGCTTGATGCGGCGGCCACCAGATTCAGACATACCGCGCCAGTTGATAAAGGAATCAGAAACCAGCGCGTAGGTCGGGATCATGGTGATGGTGTTGTCAAAGTTACGCACTTTAACCGTGGTCAGCCCCACGTCCACGACGGTGCCGTTAGCGCCATATTTAGCCATCTCCAGCCAGTCGCCTAGCTTGAGCATGTTGTTGGCTGAAAGCTGAATTCCTGCCACTAGCCCTAAAATAGGGTCTTTAAACACCAACATCAAAACCGCAGCCATGGCGCCCAAGCCGCTTATCAGCAGCAGTGGAGATTGCCCTATCAGCAGTGAAATCATCAAAATACCAATGATGATGGCGGCAACGAGTTTGATGCTTTGGAAAATCCCTCGTAGCGGTAGCTGATCGGCAACTGACATATTGCTTGCCAGATCCAGTAAGGTATCTAGCAGAGAAAACAGTGCGAGTAGGGCATACAACATAACCCACATCTGGGCACAGATGATGAGTGCATCGCCAGCGTCGGTGCCAGGATGAAGCCAGAATACGGCCTGAATATTGACGATAACGCCTTGTAAGGTAAAGGCTAATCGGTGGAAAAGCTTATGCTGGGTAATCACTTTCAGCCAGAGTATTTTGCTATGCTGGCCGCGTTTTTCTAAGCGTGAAAGGAGTACCCGATGCAAAAGTAGATGGATGATGACCGCGGTCACCATGATGAGGCCGATAACAATAATCAGCGAAGTCACATGAGTGAATTCGATGCCGTATTGTTCCAGCCATCGTCTCAGTGTGTTATGCATTGAGATTACCTTTTCTTTCAAATATTTTGATGCAATATGCCGACATAGGCTAACCGTTCAGGGTTTACAGTCAACCCAAAAGCGAAGTTAATCACGTATCTACTCGCCATAGGTCAAGTGCCATGTGCGTTGGCTGCGTTTGTTCACCCATTATTTACAGGAAGATAATAAGGGCTATCCTCCCCCGAACTCATCCCTACAAAAAGTGTTTACAGATGAGTGCAGCAAAACATCAGCATGGCATGCTCCATTCCAATGATTATTGGGGGACTATTTTATGTTATTTGCTTGGCACCTACCCGTACCACCCTACGTACATCACCATGACGATCGTCTTGAGATCGGTTTATGGTTGCAAGGCGATGATCTGCCGCATCAGGTCATGCTGCGGTGTGAACCTGATAACGAAGAGTGGCTGCTGGTGATGCAGGCACAAAAGCAGGGAGAATATACCCGCTATCAGGCAGACCTTACGCTGTTGGCCGGTGAGTCGGTACGCCGGTACTGTTTCAAACTTCTGTGGGAAAATCGTCAGCAGTGGTTTGGTCCGCTGGGATTCAGCATTATTCCGCCAGCGCAGATGGCTCAGTTTGCATTAGAGATCCCAACGCAATCACCTGCGTGGGTGGCCGATCAGGTTTTTTATCAAATTTTTCCCGATAGATTTTCCTCTAGCGGGCTTGAGCATACCGTAAAGGATGGCAGTTATTTTCATCATGCGGTGCAACGTGCTGTGATCCGCAAAGCGTGGGATGAGCCTTTAACCGATGAAAATGCGTCTTCTACGTTCTATGGCGGCGATTTAGACGGTATCGTCGAGCGCTTGCCTTACCTAAAGTCGCTAGGCATTACCGCGCTGTATCTGAATCCTATTTTTACCGCACCGAGCAATCATAAATACGATACCGAAGACTATTATCAGGTGGATCCTTATCTGGGCGGAAATGCGGCGCTGATCCGATTACGGGAGAAAACCCATGAGTTAGGTATGCGCCTGATCCTCGATGGGGTATTTAATCATACCGGTGATACCCATCCGTGGTTTGATCGCTACCAGCAACAAACCGAAGGTGCTTATTACGATCCTGCATCGCCTCACCGCACTCGATTCACCTTTACCGCAGAGGGCCGAGCGCTTGATTGGAAAGGAAATTCCACGTTACCTAAACTGGATTTCTCTAGTCAGTCGGTGGTCGACAGCGTATATCAGGCTGATGACAGCGTGCTACGCCACTGGCTGCGTGAACCTTATCATATTGATGGCTGGCGTTTGGATGTGGTGCATATGTTGGGTGAAGGCGGCTCGGCACGCGGAAACTTACACCATCTCGGGGGCATGTATCGTGCAGTAAAGAGTGAAAATCCGCAGGCATACGTGTTTGGTGAGCATTTTGGTGATGCGCGCCGCTGGCTACAAGCCGGTGTGGAAGATGCCGCAATGAATTACATGGGCTTTGCTTTGCCAGTGCGAGCATTTTTGACCGGTGTTGACGTGGCGTATCAGCCCATCCAGCTTAGCGCCGCACAGTGCGCCGAATGGATGGATAGCTACCGTGCAGGATTATCGCATACCCAACAGCTAGCCATGTTTAATCAGCTCGATAGCCACGACACCGCGCGCTTTATCACTCTACTGGCAGGTAACCCTCAACGTATGCCAATGGCCTTGGTATGGCTTTTTACCTGGATTGGCGTGCCTTGTTTGTATTATGGCGACGAGATTGGGCTAGACGGCGAAAACGATCCATTTTGCCGCAAAACATTTCCTTGGGATGAAGAACGCTGGAATGGCAATTTATTAGCGTTAACTCAACGGATGGCGACGCTGAGGCAGCAATCCATCGCGTTACGTCGTGGAGGATGCCATATCGTACATGCTCGTGAAGATATGTTGGTTTTTGTTCGCCAATATGAGAACGAAACGGTACTGATTGCTTTGCAACGTGAAGGTCGTGGACGCTGTATTTTGCCCAACTCACCGTTTATTCCGGTAGGACAGTGGAAACGCATTGAGGGAGACGGGAAACTAGTGCGTGAGAGTGGCTATATTGAGCTGATTATGTCGGCAGAGAGCGCAGCAGTGTGGCGTTGGTTTAGAGAATAACCGTTTAGACAACGCTGGTTTGATGTGCAACCAATAAAAAAGCGGCCATTTGGCCGCTTTTGAACACGAGGCAAACTGAATTACAGTTTAGCTGCGTTTTCAGACAGGTATTTAGCAACGCCGTCTGGAGATGCGCCCATACCTTCTTGGCCTTTTTCCCACTGAGCTGGGCAAACATCACCATGCTCTTCGTGGAATTGCAGCGCGTCAACCATACGCAGCATTTCGTCGATGTTACGGCCCAGTGGCAAGTCGTTCACCACCTGATGGCGCACAACACCTTCTTTGTCGATCAGGAAAGAACCGCGCAGAGCAACGCCAGCTTCTGGGTGCTCAATGCCGTATGCCTGCATGATTTCGTGTTTGATATCAGCAACCAGTGGATACTGAACTTCACCGATGCCGCCATTGTCGACAGGGGTTTTACGCCATGCGTTATGAACGAATTCAGAGTCCATAGAAACGCCAACTACTTCAACGCCACGGGATTTGAATTCTTTGTAACGGTGATCGAAAGCGATCAGCTCAGAAGGACATACGAAAGTAAAGTCCATTGGCCAGAAGAACACGACTGCTGGCTTGCCTTTAGTAAATTCTTTGAAGTTGAAGTTTTCAACGATTTCACCGTTGCCCAAAACGGCAGCGGCAGTAAAGTCTGGGGCTTGACGAGTAACCAGGACCATATTAACTCCTGTTAATTGTATGTTGGATGGATGATTAAATTCTTAGGTCGGGAGTCACTATACGTATTAAACGTTGGTGAATAAAGCGTAAAGCGCCGATTGATAAGATAGCTTTTACCTATCAATAATGCAAAAGGGTAAAAGTAAAGATTGGTATATAACATAGCGCTTTTGTAAAAAAGGGCAATAGCTAAACGCGCTAAGTGTTAACAACGTCAGTGTTTATAGGGTCTTTGCTTTGGCCTGAGCGATCATTTGCGGATAAAACTGCCAGAATGTTTGTTCAAGTTGCAGGTAATTATCTTCAATATCGACAAAAGATCCGGCCAGCGCGCCGAGTTTTGGCCGTCGATTAGCCATACCTTGTAACACTTTGGCAATAAACGGGAGCTCAGCATAGCGTTCTAGCCAGCGCTCTTGCCACATAAAAGCATTGAGATTTTGAAAACGCTCGGGAGACTGCGGCAACATGGGGACGATTTCAGATCGAGCATGGTTTACGAAAGCGTTTAGAGATATTTCCGGCTCTAGCTCTTGCCAATGTAGTGCCAGAAAATGATCCCAAACCACATCGAGCGTAATAGGCGCGACGCGGCGAAACTCTTGGCGAAAATAGCGTTTAGCCTCTAAAACCTGAGGTAGCCTATCGGTCATCACATCGACTCTACGATGCATAAAGATCCCGTCAATGATGGGGGCAGGGTAGGTGCCCTGTGGATTACCACGGACAAAGTCGGCTAAAAGGTTGCCATACAGTGAGCTGTCGGCCAATGAGGCAAGGTGAAGGTGTGCTAGAAAGTTCATGGGGTGAGTATAGATGAGAATAACGCAGTTTAATCCATTCAATAATTAAGGTTATTTAATCTTATTTATTCTGGCTTATATCATACTGAACCGCTTAACAGTTGCAGCAGAGCGTTTGCAGCTCTAGACTAAGCGGCCTGTTTTTTGCGTGCTCCCTGCGTCCGCTATATATAGAGTGAATAATAACCATGCGTGTTTCTGATTTTTCGTTTGAACTCCCCGATAACCTTATTGCCCGCTATCCACAAGCGGAGCGCAGCGCTTGCCGTTTGTTATCGCTGGATGGGCCAACGGGAAAATTAGAGCATGGCGTGTTCACCGATGTTTTGAACAAAATCGATGCGGGCGATCTGCTGATTTTCAATAATACGCGAGTTATCCCGGCGCGTTTATTCGGTCGCAAAGCCAGCGGCGGAAAACTGGAAGTGCTGGTGGAACGTCTTTTAGATGATACTCGTGTGTTAGCGCATGTTCGTGCATCTAAATCGCCTAAGCCGGGCGCAGAGCTGCTGCTTGGCGATAATGAGGATATTCGTGTCACGATGGTTGCACGCCATGACACGCTATTTGAGCTGCGTTTTGAAGATGGCCGCGATGTACTGACTATTTTGAATGCCGCAGGGCATATGCCTTTGCCGCCTTATATCGACCGTCCAGACGAAGACGCAGACCGCGAGCTTTATCAAACCGTATATAGTTCACGTCCTGGCGCAGTTGCAGCGCCGACGGCTGGGCTACATTTTGATGAGCCTCTATTGGAAAAACTGCGCGCTAAAGGCGTGGAGATGGCATTTGTGACTCTGCATGTTGGCGCTGGAACATTCCAGCCAGTACGCGTGGACACCATAGAAAATCACACCATGCACTCTGAATATGCAGAGGTTCCGCAAGACGTGGTTGACGCCGTATTGGCCTGTAAAGCGCGGGGCAACCGCGTTATCGCCGTTGGAACCACGTCGGTTCGGTCGATTGAGAGCGCAGCCGCTGCGGCAAAAGACCAGCTTATTGCGCCATTTTTTGACGATACGCAAATCTTTATCTATCCGGGCTACCACTATCAGGTGATTGATGCTCTGATAACCAACTTCCACTTGCCTGAATCCACGCTGATTATGTTGGTATCTGCATTTGCGGGTTATAAAAATACCATGCATGCGTACCACGAAGCGGTGGCAAAGGAATACCGCTTCTTTAGCTACGGGGATGCGATGTTTATCACCCGCAGTGAATTAGCGGAGCAAGAGAAAGTGTCTGCCGAATAATTTCGTGGCTCGTATTGTTGTGCTGAAATGCGACATGCGGGCTAATTTTTGCCCACTTAGACGTTGGCTTCCCGTTCTAACGGGTATGTCGAATAGGGCGTCTTTCCATTAGGAATACAACATCAGACTGTTTTTCTGATGCTGGAGGTTTTGAGTGAAGTATGAATTAGATACAACCGACGGCCGTGCTCGTCGTGGCCGCCTGATTTTTGATCGCGGCGTGGTGGAAACCCCGGCGTTTATGCCTGTCGGTACTTACGGTACCGTTAAAGGGATGACGCCTGAAGAAGTGAAAGAAACGGGCGCACAAATTCTGCTGGGCAACACTTTCCACCTATGGCTGCGTCCTGGGCAGGAAATCATGAAGTTGCATGGCGATCTGCATGATTTCATGCAGTGGAAGGGACCTATCCTAACGGATTCCGGCGGCTTTCAGGTATTTAGCTTGGGCAAAATGCGCAAGATTAAAGAAGAGGGCGTGCATTTCCGTCATCCAATCAACGGCTCCCCGATTTTCCTAAGTCCTGAAAAATCAATGGAAATTCAGTACGATCTGGGTTCTGATATCGTGATGATTTTCGACGAGTGTACGCCGTATCCTGCAGATTGGGATTATGCTAAGAGCTCGATGGAGATGTCTCTGCGCTGGGCGAAGCGTAGCCGCCAACGCTTTGATGAATTAGGCAATAAAAACGCCTTGTTCGGTATCATTCAGGGCGGTGTTTACGAAGATTTACGAGATGTCTCGTTAAAAGGACTGGTAGATATCGGCTTTGATGGTTACGCTGTGGGCGGCTTGGCCGTCGGCGAACCAAAGGAAGACATGCACCGTATTCTTGAGCATGTATGTCCACAGATCCCGCAAGATAAACCGCGTTACCTGATGGGTGTCGGTAAACCGGAAGATTTAGTGGAAGGCGTTCGTCGTGGTATTGATATGTTCGACTGCGTGATGCCGACCCGAAATGCGCGTAACGGTCATCTGTTTGTGACCAACGGTATTGTAAAAATCCGTAACGCTCAATATAAAGATGATACGACGACGCTGGATGCTGAGTGTGATTGCTACACTTGCCGTAATTATAGCCGTGCGTACCTGCATCATCTTGATCGTTGTAACGAAATTCTTGGTGCGCGCTTAAACACTATCCATAACCTGCGCTATTATCAGCGTTTGATGGCGGGTTTACGCCAAGCCATTGAAGACGGTAAGTTGGAAGAGTTCGTCGCTGATTTCTATGGTCGTCAGGGTAAGCCTGTACCGCCTGTCGGCGCCAAATAGAATTTGGCCGGTCAGGAGTGATCTTTGACCGGCTTACTCTTTGTCGTCCAAGTTGTTGATAGCAAAGCAGCGCTTCTACAACTAGACATCTTTAGAGTATAGAATGGCTTGTTTCTGGCTGTTTGTTGTTGCTTTCAATCTGTAGTTAATAATGAGGGATATTTAGATGAGTTTATTCATTTCCGACGCTGTGGCATCTGCTGGAGCACCGGCTCAGGGCAGCCCGTACTCTTTAGTGATCATGCTGGTCGTATTCGGCCTGATTTTCTATTTCATGATCCTGCGTCCGCAGCAGAAACGCGCTAAGGAACATAAAAAACTGATGGATGCCATCAGCAAGGGCGATGAAGTTCTGACTAATGGTGGATTGATCGGTCGCGTAACGAAAGTTGCAGAGACGGGTTATATTGCTATCGCTCTGAACGATACGACTGAAGTTATCATCAAACGTGATTTCGTGACCGCTGTTCTGCCGAAAGGTACGATGAAGGCGCTGTAATTTTTGATTTTCCCTAAGGGAACTGCCGTGTTAAACCGTTATCCTTTGTGGAAGTACATCATGCTGATCTTGGTAATTGCCATTGGTCTGCTTTACGCACTTCCTAACCTTTATGGCGAGGATCCGGCTGTTCAGATCACTGGCGTGCGCGGTGTCGCCGCCAGTGAAACAACACTGGTCCAAGTCCGTGATGAGCTTGAAAAACAGCACATCGCCAGCAAATCTATTGCGCTGGAAAATGGTGCCATTTTGGCACGCTTCAAAGATACTGACGTCCAGCTCCGTGCACGCGAAGTGCTGATGGATATGCTGGGCGACAAATACGTTATCGCGTTGAACCTTGCACCTGCTACGCCAAGATGGCTAGAAGCGATTGGTGCAGAGCCGATGAAGTTAGGTCTGGATCTGCGCGGTGGTGTGCACTTCCTGATGCAGGTTGATATGGAGACTGCTCTGAGCAAATTGCAAGAGCAGAGTATGGATATGCTGCGCAGCGATTTGCGTGAAAAGGGCATTCCTTATTCAACGATCCGTAAAACTGACGGTTCTACCAACGGCGTTATCATTACATTCCGTGATGCTGAGACTCGTGATAAAGCGAGCAGCTATCTGTCGCCTCGTTACCTTAATAATTTAGTATTTAGCAAGGTTGGTGATAATGGTCTGAAAGCGGTAATGACCGATCAGCGTCTGCAAGAAGCCCGTGAATATGCTGTTCAGCAGAACATCAATATCCTGCGTAACCGTGTAAACCAGTTGGGCGTTGCCGAACCGCTCGTTCAGCGTCAAGGCGCAGACCGGATTGTGGTTGAACTGCCGGGTATTCAAGATACGGCACGTGCGAAAGAGATTCTGGGTGCAACCGCAACCTTAGAATTCCGTTTGGTGAACTCGAATGCTGACAGCACCGCTGCTGCCAATGGGCGTGTACCGGGCGATTCTGAAGTGAAATACACACGTGATGGACGTCCTATCGTGATGTATAAGCGCGTTATCCTGACCGGCGATCACATTACCGACTCTACCTCGAGCCAAGACGAATTTAACCGCCCTCAGGTTAATATCTCGCTCGATGGCGCAGGTGGTAGCGCGATGTCTAACTTCACGAAGGATAACATCGGCAAGCCGATGGCAACCCTGTTCGTTGAATACAAAGACAGTGGTAAGAAAGACGCGGGCGGTAAATCAATTCTGGCTAAGCAAGAAGAAGTGATTAACGTGGCGACTATCCAGTCTCGTTTGGGTAATAGCTTCCGTATTACCGGTATCGACAACCCGAATGAAGCTCGTCAACTCTCTTTACTGTTGCGTGCTGGCGCGTTGATTGCACCAATTCAGATTGTTGAAGAACGCACTATTGGTCCGACGCTGGGTGCTCAGAATATCACTCAGGGTCTGGAAGCATGCTTGGCGGGTTTGATTATCTCGATCCTGTTCATGGTGTTCTTCTATAAGAAGTTTGGTCTGATAGCGACCTCTGCGTTGCTGGCTAACCTGGTGCTCATTGTGGGGATTATGTCCCTGCTGCCGGGAGCGACTCTTACCATGCCTGGTATTGCGGGGATTGTGTTAACCCTTGCAGTAGCAGTGGATGCCAACGTACTGATAAACGAACGTATTAAGGAAGAGCTTAGTAACGGGCGTTCAGTACAACAGGCTATCAATGAAGGTTATCAAGGCGCATTCAGCTCCATTTTTGATGCTAACGTTACGACGCTTATCAAGGTCATCATCCTGTATGCCGTTGGCACCGGGGCAATTAAAGGCTTTGCGATCACGACCGGTATTGGTGTGGCGACGTCAATGTTTACCGCAATTGTCGGTACTCGTGCCATCGTAAACCTATTGTACGGCGGCAAGCGCATCAACAAGCTGTCTATCTGAGGAGTGCGTTGTGGCACAGGAATATAGTGTTGAACAATTAAACTACGGCCGTAGAGTCTATGACTTTATGCGCTGGGACTACTGGGCTTTCGGTATTTCTGGTTTTCTGTTGATTCTTTCTATCATCATTATTGGTGTGAACAAGTTCAACTTGGGACTGGATTTTACTGGCGGTACCGTCATTGAAGTTTCGCTGGAAAAACCAGCGGATATGGACATGATGCGTGATGCACTGAAGAAAGCCGGTTTTGTTGATCCTCTGTTGCAGAATTTTGGCAGCAGTCGTGACATTGTTGTACGTATGCCTCCAGCGACAAGTGAAGCTAGTGGTGAAGCGTTAGGCAGCAAAGTCATTAGCGTGATTAACGAAGCAACCAGTCAGAATGCAACGGTAAAGCGTATTGAGTTTGTCGGTCCGAGCGTTGGTGAAGATCTGGCACAGCACGGCGCTATGGCGCTGTTGGTCGCGCTAATTGCCATTTTGATTTACGTTGGCGTTCGCTTCGAATGGCGTTTGGCTGCTGGGGTGGTTATTTCACTCTTGCATGACGTGATCATCACCTTGGGCGTATTGTCGTTATTTCATATTGAGATTGACCTAACCATCGTCGCGTCGCTGATGTCGGTTATTGGTTACTCACTTAACGACAGTATCGTGGTATCTGACCGTATCCGTGAGAATTTCCGTAAGATCCGTCGTGGAACACCTTACGAGATCTTCAACGTGTCGTTGACACAAACGTTGCATCGAACATTGATCACTTCCGGCACCACGTTGATGGTGATCCTGATGCTGTATTTGTTTGGTGGTCCGATGCTGAAGGGCTTCTCGCTGACCATGCTTATCGGTGTTTCTATCGGTACAGTGTCGTCCATCTATGTTGCATCAGCGCTGGCTCTGAAACTGGGCATGAAGCGTGAACATATGCTGCAGCAGAAGGTCGAGAAAGAAGGGGCGGATCAGCCGTCAATTCTGCCGTAATCCGATGTTGTGTGATAGTCGGCTATAATGTAAAAACCCCGCTGCGGCGGGGTTTTTTTATGGCATAAGCACTAAACGAAAATCTATTGGCGCTCAATACCACTTAGGCGAATGAAGCCCAGATTTTCTGGTGCGATATCGCTTAAGCGAACTTCCATGCTGGTAACGTTAGTGGGCGTCGCAGGGCTTTTAAAGCTGATGCTTTGTGACAGCGTGCTGCTTTGGTCTGGCTCTAACGTTGCTTGATTCAGCGAGCCCCACTCCAAAGAGCCGGTGAAACTTGGCAGAATTGAGCCGTTGGCGGTTTTTATTTGCAACACGGCTTTACTGCCATCGGCTTCAGGTTCCAGATGGCTTATCAACAAGCGCAGTTGGCCGATGCTGGTGACCCCTACGGCGTCGCTGTTGGCGGCAGGGATCAGATAAATGCTCTGCTCGTTATTTTCATTCATGGCTTTCTGACGCTCCAGATACTCGGCTTCAGTGCTAAGTTTCTGAACTTTTTGTGTCAGCTCCTGAACTTCCGACTGAAGAGCCTCAGTTTTTGGATCAGAAGCGCATGCCGTTAGCATCAATGCCAAAGGGGCAAGCACGAATAAAGGGCGGTATATAGACATAGATCGCTCGATTTATTATGGACATAGATAAAAGATTAATCGCCTTTGACCTGAATGTCACATGCTAATTGCTACTAGATAGATATGACTAAGTATAGTGCGATGGAGATAATGCGCGGGGAAGTTTGTCTGCATGCCATTTCATCCCCCCTAAATTGGGATGGGAGCGGCTAGCAAATTATCTTCAGATTTTGCATAAATGCCCTGTTTTCGCGAAAAATGAGGCTGCGAGCGCACCATTGTCAAGCTGACATCCCTTTGTTGTTATGTCACTTCGGGGTACACTAGCGTTATCTCAGGCCTTTCAGGAAGAGCTATGCATTGCCCATTTTGTTCCGCCGTTGATACCAAAGTCATTGATTCCCGTTTGGTGGGGGATGGTACGCAAGTGCGTCGTCGCCGCCAATGTCTGGTTTGTAATGAACGATTCACCACTTTTGAGGTTGCCGAACTCGTCATGCCTCGCGTTATCAAAAGTAACGATGTTCGCGAACCATTCAACGAAGATAAGTTACGCAGTGGTATCCTAAAAGCATTAGAAAAACGCCCTGTAAACTCAGACGATGTTGAAATGGCCATTAGCCATATCAAATCTCAGCTACGCGCAACCGGTGAACGAGAAGTTCCAACCAAGATGGTGGGAAATCTGGTGATGGATGCGTTGAAAAAGCTCGATAAAGTGGCCTATATCCGCTTTGCCTCCGTTTATCGTAGTTTTGAAGATATTCGCGAGTTTGGTGAAGAAATTGCCAAATTGCAGGACTAAGCACTGGCTTAGATTCGTTAGTTAATCTCCGGACGACACCTATGCACAACCAGCCGCGTGGCGATGAGTTTTACATGGCGCGAGCCTTTGAATTAGCACGCCGCGGGCGTTTTACCACAACGCCTAATCCAAATGTTGGCTGCGTTATTGTTCTTAACGATGAAATTGTCGGTGAGGGGTATCACCTACGTGCGGGTGAACCTCACGCTGAGGTTCATGCGTTACGCATGGCTGGTGACAAGGCCCGTGGTGCGACTGCTTACGTGACGCTTGAGCCGTGCAGCCACCATGGTCGCACACCGCCTTGCGCCGATGCGTTAGTTGCCGCCGGTGTTAGCCGTGTGGTTGCAGCAATGCAGGATCCCAATCCAAACGTGGCGGGGCGTGGGCTGTTTAAGCTCCAACAAGCGGGCATTGATGTAAGTCATGGCCTGATGATGAATGAGGCCGAAGCCGTCAATCGCGGTTTCCTTAAGCGCATGCGTACAGGATTCCCCTTTGTGCAGCTAAAAATGGCGGCATCTTTGGATGGCAGAACGGCGATGGCATCGGGGGAGAGTCAGTGGATCACTTCTGCCGCAGCGCGTCAGGATGTGCAGCGCTACCGCGCTCAAAGTTCAGCCATATTAAGTTCTAGTGCTACCGTATTGGCCGATGACCCTTCATTGACGGTGCGTTGGGATGAATTAGACGTGACCACCCAACAGGCTTACCCGCGTGAAAATCTTCGCCAGCCACTGCGTGTCATCGTCGATAGCCAAAATCGTATAACGCCTGAGCATAAACTTATCTCTCAGGCTGGTGAAACCCTGCTAGCTCGTATTCATCCTGATGATCTGCATTGGCCTGAAAACGTTAAACAGTTGGCGCTCCCGCAGTATGGACAAGGGATAGATCTGGTTGTTTTGATGATGCAACTAGGCAAACTGCAGATCAATTCGGTGTGGGTGGAAGCGGGCGCGTCTCTTGCTGGCGCGCTTTTGCAGGCCGGTTTAGTCGACGAATTGATTATCTATCTTGCCCCTAAGCTCTTAGGGGATACTGCGCGCGGTCTGTGTGTTTTGCCGGGGCTGGAACAGCTAGCCGACGCTCCGCAGTTTGTTTTTAGCGAAGTCATGCCCGTAGGAGCGGATTTACGCATCGTGCTGCGTAATGCGTATTAACTGGCTCTTTGTGTACTGTTTTTACTGATTTATTTTTGTTTCAGTTCGTCTCTAACTCAAGTAAGCAAAATGCACCTGAGCAGGTGACGAAAGAATGTGATAGAATCCGCCCCCCTATTAGCTCTTCTAGAAGGGTTAGGGGTATTGAACATCAAGATTTTAAGGAAACTGCATGAAAACGATTGAAGGCGTTGTCGCTGCTCCGCAAGCTCGTATTGCTATCGCTATTGCGCGTTTTAACAATTTCATTAACGACAGCTTGCTGGAAGGTGCCATTGATGCCCTGAAGCGTATTGGCCAGGTTTCTGATGACAATATCACTGTAGTTTGGGTTCCGGGTGCTTATGAACTGCCATTAGCCGTTCGCGCACTGACCGACACCAATCGCTACGATGCGGTTGTCGCTTTGGGAACCGTTATCCGTGGTGGCACTGCCCACTTTGAATTTGTTGCGGGTGAATGCAGCTCCGGTCTAGCAAGCGTTGCGATGAACAGCGTTGTGCCGGTCGCATTTGGCGTACTGACTACCGAAAGTATCGAACAAGCCATTGAACGTGCAGGGACTAAAGCGGGTAACAAAGGTGCAGAAGCTGCCCTGACCGCTCTCGAAATGATCAATGTTCTTAAAGCAATTAAAGCCTGATTTTTAGTAAGGGGAATTCCGTGAAACCTGCTGCTCGCCGCCGCGCCCGTGAATGTGCTGTTCAGGCACTTTATTCTTGGCAGATATCCAAAAACGACATTGCTGATGTTGAATATCAGTTCTTGTCAGAGCAGGACGTCAAAGATGTCGATATTAGCTACTTCCGTGAGCTGTTGTCTGGCGTCGCCACTAACGCAGAATATCTGGATGGCCTGATGGCTCCAGTATTGTCGCGTCAGTTGGAAGAATTGGGTCAGGTTGAGAGAGCGGTTCTGCGTATTTCTCTGTTTGAACTGAGCAAGCGCGAAGACGTCCCTTACAAAGTGGCAATCAACGAAGGCATTGAGCTGGCAAAAACTTTTGGTGCAGAAGATAGCCATAAGTTCGTCAACGGTGTGCTGGACAAAGTTGCCCCGACTATTCGTAAATCTAAAAGATAAGATTGCTGTTCAGGTTCACCTGACGGAAGCCCTCGGGCCATCTCGTTTATTCCAAAGGCCGGTTTTCCGGCCTTTGTCTTTAGGTTAGTGAGTTGAGGTAAAGGATTTATTTTTACCTGCCGTGACACCTTGAGCACTCCTTGTCAAAAAGCCCGCAATGCGGGCTTTTTTTCATCGTTCAGAAGGGGGAGTAAAAAAGCATCGGCTTAACAAGCCGATGCTTTTGTCAACGTTACAGTAGGTTAAGATGGGAGCATTGTTACTTTGTGTCGTATATATACGTCGGTGAAGTTCCCGTTACCTGCCTCTGCGTTGATGGTTTTACTACGACTGCGGTTGCCACCGATTCTAATGGCGGATTTTTATTTGTATCAGCCTGTACTCCGATTAGGGTGCTACCGTCAATAGTAAACGCGATAGGCTTACCGACTTCGGCCGTAGTGACCGTATGCACTGGAAGCGTCACGTTCGGCAGTGGATTTGTTGAGTTTGGATCTAAAGTGCCGGTCACGTTGAAGTTCACCGTAATCTGATCGCCCTCGGCCATACCTGCATAGGCATCAACGGTGATATCTAGGCCATCAGATACGGTGTTAGAGTTTATATATACAGTGCCAGGGGCGTGTTCCAGCTCTACGCTGACAGGCCCAAATGCATCACTGGCAAACGTTGCTGTCGTTTGGCCCTGTTTACCGCCAGCATGCGCAGTTAGCGTGACATCTTCTGCAACTGTGTCCGTTAGGCTTAAGGTGGCAAAACCATTCGCATCTGTTGATGTTGTTAACGATGTAGTGGCGTTGGCCGTGGTGCTACCCGTGATATTCCATGTGACTGGCACATTGGCTATTGGGTGATTACTGGCGTCGGTCACGGATGCTTGAGCCACGTTTGTGTCGATACCATTGGCTTTGGCATTATTTGTGGTCATCGTGACTGCGACAGTATTGACTGGCACCGCAGTAAATGTGGCCATTGCCTGATTTTGCTTTCCTCCTGCTGAGGCCGTTACTGTCACGCCTTCAGCGACGCTATCGACAAGTGTTAAGGTCGCAATGCCGGATGAATTAGTCGTCACCACGGTTGGGCTAGTGGTCGTGGCCGTTGAACTCCCACTCAATGTCCAAGTCAGGCTCGCATTTTCTACCGGCAGTCCGTTTGGTCCTGTCACGGTGGCTTGCACGGTGTTCGCGGTGGCGTTATCGGCCGGAGAGTTATTTATGGTGACTGCCATCGCAATCGCGGAGACGGGAGCTATAAACGTAGCGGTAGCTTGAGCTTGTTTTCCTCCCGCCGAGGCTGTCACTGTCACACCTTCAGCGGCGCTATCCACAAGTGTCAAGGTCGCAATACCTGATGAATTGGTTGTCACCGTTGTAGGGCTTGTTGCATTGGCCGTTGAACTACCGCTTAAGCTCCATGTAACGCTCGTGTTTGCAACAGGGAGTCCTTTAGCATCAGTGACAACGGCTTGAGCTGTGTTGGCCGTTGTACCATCTGCTGGTGAATTATTGGTTGTTACTGAAACGGCAACGGCAGCGACCGGAGCCTGGAATGTTGCAGTCGCCTGATCTTGTTTCCCATCCGCACTTGCTATAACCGTTACTCCGCCAGCGGTTGTGTCCACTAGGCTTAAGGTTGCAATCCCTGACGCATTGGTGAACGCCGTCGTTGGACTCGTTGCACTGGCGGTTGAGCTGCCACTCAGGCTCCAGTTTACGGTAATATTTTTAAGCGGCTGGCCGTGGCTGTCTGTCACAACGGCTTGTGCGACGTTTGCTGTCGTCCCATCTGCCGGTGAGTGATTGGTTGTCATGGAGACGACAACAGCCCCTGTTGGTACTGCGACAAAGGTTGCCGTCGTGGCGTTTGTAATACCGTCGGCACTGGCCGTAATGGTTACAGGCTCTGCTACGGAGTCTTTTAAACTCACGGTGGCAATACCACTAGAATTGGTATTTACCGACGTTGAGGAGGTAAAGCTTGCGGTTGAACTTCCAGTCATGCTCCATGTGACGACGGCGTTCTCAACCGGATTCCCATTCCCGTCAGTGAGTACCGCCTGCACGGTGTTTAAGGCGGAATTATCCGCAATAGCATTATTTCCTGTCATGCTGACAGCGAGATTTTTGGCGACCGTTTGTATAAAGGTGGCCGTCGTTTTACCGGTTTTTCCACCCGCGCTCGCGGTTAGATTGACGGACTCTTTGACGGAGTCTTTCAACGTCACGACAGCAATACCGCTGGCGTTTGTTGTTACCGTAGCGGGACTACTCAAGCTGGCCGTTGTGCTACCGCTGATTGTCCATGTCACAGAGACGTTCGGCATAGGCTGACCATTCGAATCTGTAATTAGTGCTTGTGCCGCGTTGTTGGTAGCGTTGTCGGCGGGGGAGTTGTTGGTCGTCATACTCACGGTAACCAGATTTACTGGTGTTGCACTAAACACGGCTTGAGTCGTTCCGGTGCTTCCTCCCGCGTTCGCCGTGACTGATACCGTTTCTGCGACGGTGTCTTTAAGGCGAAGTAGAGCGACACCATTAGCATCCGTGGTCACTACAGATGGGCTATCCATTTGCGCTGTTTGGCTATTGCCTAAGTGCCACGTCACGCTGACATTTGGCATCGGGTTATTTGCCGAATCTCTCACAATAGCTTGTGCTTCATTGGTTGAGCGGCCATCGGCGATGGTGTTATTCGTCTTCATGCTAACATCAATCTTAGATACGGCTGCAGCAACGAATGTCGCGTCTACGGTAGCATTTTTCCCTGATGTTCCTGCCGTTAACGTTACCGCGCCTGCTTTTGTATTCACAAAATGAACGGTGGATTGTCCCTTGGCGTTTGTTTGTGCATCGCTACGTACAATAGAAGCACCATTGCTCACTTTCCATGCGATAGGCATGTTAGGCATCGCCTGACCATTTGCATCTTTAACAGTGACTAGGCCCGCATTTTGGGCACTGCCATCCGCAATACTATTATTTTGGGTTAACTGCAGATCCATGCTGTCAACAGACTGCGTAAACGTCGTGGTGGTGGTGCGGGTAATATTCCCTGAGTTTGCTTGGACAATGACCTGCTCAGCTGACTTGTTAGTGACATTAATCGACGCATCACCATTGCTATCGGTTACGCTGGTAGAGGTGCTGAGTAGGGCTTTCCCCGTCGTTGACCAGTTGATTGGCGTATTACGCGCCGGAGCGCCACTTTCTGTGCTTGCATGCACGGTGACAATATTTGCGGAGGTTCCATCGGCCGGGCTGTTGTCTTTTGCCAGCATCAATGTCATGTCAGAGAGCGCGTCATCCTGCTGCTTTTTCTTATATTGAAGAACGATTTCGTTATTACGTTCAACGAGATCATAACGACTGCCGGCCAGACTGCGTTGAATGGCCACCTGAGATGGAGATATCTGTTCTGCCCATGGCTGACCGAGGGTATAACGGAAGTTAATGCCGAATGTGGTTTCATCCATGGAGTCCTGACCACGTTTGTAGTCAACGGCCGCCGTGATCAGAGGGACGGGAGTGTAGCTGAGACCGACTGTGACCGCGGATGGATCGCTTTGCAGATGGTCTTTGTCGAACAGGGCGACGTTATTGCCATAGTACTGTTCGTACATCAGCTTAGCGCCTAACTGTGGATAGGACGGCAGGTAACCCTCAGCGCGAACATCGTAACCGTCGGCTGGTTTTTCATAGTAATCATTAAAGTCACGTGAAGAATGCCAGTCGGTCGTTCCTACGTAGGTGTTGGCCGAAAGTTTTAAGTTATTGGTCCAAGCTTCAGCCCCAACTCCAACTCGGCGGTTTTTCCCAGTGAAATCATCATCAAAGAAAACGTTGCCGCCAAACATCCAATCTTCGACATAAAAAGTACGTACGCCCATCCCCATATTACCCGTGATACGACCATCGGGCGCGCGCAGGCCGAGTTGGGTAAACAGCATGGATTTTTTATTGTCATAAAGCGGTGCAAGAAAGTCGATGGCGCTGTCGTCCCAGTTACCATTGTCATCCACGTTAAGCTGAACGCGGGCGGTAC
>NZ_KV824188.1:0-87473 GCF_001816025.1 Hafnia sp. HMSC23F03 | reverse complement strand
GCTGAACGCGGGCGGTACCAAACTGGCTCAGCCATTGCTGAGTTGACGAAGAGGCGTAGCCGGCTGCCGCAGATTTGGCACTGCTGGCTACACCTTCGGCACCATTGGACGATAATGAGCTGGCGAGGCTGCTCATGGTGTCGCCATAGGGGAGTGCCGTGGTGTCTTTTGTTGTCGAACTGCTATTTCTATCAACAGCAAAAGGGGAGAGGTTAGCGCTACTTGATGATGAACTCTGAGCGAACGCGCTGCTAGATACCATCGACACTAACGGAAAAAGAACCTGTAAGAATATTTGTAACCACGCAAAAAACCGAAACGTCGCGTTTTTCCGCGGGAGAGAATTTTTTCTCATCATTGCTAAACCTTAAATTAACTTGTTATTAACTTTATTGCACATAAATGTAGCCACTTATTAACAAATAGCTATAAATAGGAAGGATTATTTTTTCTATAAAAATGTGAGAACGGTGGAGATGTTGTCTGTGTTCACATAGTTAAGTAATTGCTGGTTATGTTTTATACCAAGCTTCCGCATGACGTTACGTTTATAAGCACTAACCTCTTTTGCAGTCATTTCTAAGACCTTAGTCACTATTTGCTTTGTGCCGGCCATACTTAAACCATTTAAAAATCTTTTTTCGGTATTTGTTAATAGAGGGTTATGTGTCATCCCACATTGGATGGTTTTCCTGCGGTATTCAGGTGAAAATATAAGTGCAGCTAACCATTCTTTTAGCGAGCTCTGCATGCTTAGCACGATGAGTTCACATTTTTGACGGATGAATCGTGCAACAATCTCAGGCGATACCACATCAGTAACAATCAGGATTATTTCCCCTAATTTAAATTCACTATACTCAGAAAGCATTATTAAACTTTCTGAGGGCGACCTATCATTAAATAAAATAATGTGGTCGAGTTTAGAAAGTGTAACGTCGGTGACTGTAGTGGAAACCAAATGATGAATAGCGCTTTCAATATATAGGTTATTAGTGTGGAAAATAATATTCATATTAAATATTGATACGGTAAATGTGTTAGCTGGGTTTAGTGGTTATTAGCTAGCAATGAGATTTATTGTTGTTAAATGCATTGTTTTTATTGGCATTTATCCCAAAGGTATAATTTAATTGGTTGGATGTATTTCTATCTTATTGTTAATTTCCATGTGATTAGGCTTTGTTTGTAGCTCAATGGAATCATCACCATAGATAGTTTATAAGCCACAATTATATTCATGGTGCTTGAGGAGACGATACTAATTCATCAGTCCATTTTTGGATATTTTAATATTTAATATATTATTCAATATGTTGGGTGATTTTTTTTGATTTGAGGATTTCAGTGGTATAGAGCAAGATTATTAATATAGGAATATTCCGTTTTTATTTTGAGTTACAGTAAGAATTCTCTTTTTAATTTATATTTAACTATTCTTGTCTCGATAGTTTTATGAAAATGTTAGTTAGAGTAATAGTTATATAAATCAGGCTGTTGATGGTAAGGATATATATAGAGAGTCGGCCGCTTTTGTTTAAAAGAAACGACCACCAAGTTCGTTATGGCAACTCGCGCGAGAGCGTACAGATAGACAGAGCAAAATTATAAAATTTCTATGGAAAACTGGACTGCCGTCGGTTAGCTCTTGGTGACTATGCTTTGATTACATCCCACATTACTTAAGTAACCTCAGACTGATATCATCTAGTATCGCTGCACTCTATCAATTTATTACCGACGCTACGTACTTGGACGGTGTAACCGGTGAGTTTATGTCAACATTGTGCTGAGTCTTTCCAACGTTATTGGCATAACTTAGAGGTGTCATTGTGTCTCACACGTTTTGTGTGGGGGAGTGCCAAGGTGGGGGGGGAAATGTCCACTACCTTCGGACTTCATCTAGTCCATTGTTGGGGGGAGCTAATGTATAATGCTCCTATTGCGGCCACATTCAAGGTGCGTATAGATGCTTCCAGTCGCTTGTAGAGCGATATAACCTGTTGTTTTTGTTCATCAGTACCATGGTTAGACTCTACCGCAAGGCCGGTTTTCCGGCCTTTTTGTTGGAGAAAATCAGGTGAATAGATAATGGCGATAATTTAACCCAATCAGGAAATGCGTTATGGCATGCGGCGAATTCGATGTTATTGCCCGCTACTTTAACCGTCATCGGACGGCTCGGCGAGATGTGCAGCAGGGCATTGGTGATGATTGTGCTTTGCTCTCGATCTCTGAGAAACAGCTGATTGCGATCAGTACAGATACTTTAGTCTCTGGTATTCACTTTTTACCAGATATCGATCCTGCCGATTTAGGCTACAAATCTTTAGCGGTAAACCTTAGCGATTTAGCGGCAATGGGCGCCGATCCTGCTTGGGTTTCGCTGGCGCTGACGCTGCCTGAAATCAACGAGCCTTGGCTTGAGCGTTTTAGCGATAGCCTGTTTGAGCAGCTCGATTACTACGGCATGCAGTTGATTGGTGGCGATACCACACGCGGGCCGTTGAGCATTACGTTCACCATCAATGGTTTGGTGCCTGCCGGTCGTGCTTTGCTGCGTAGCGGTGCGCGTATTGGCGATTGGATCTATGTTACGGGTACGCTGGGAGATAGCGCCGCAGGGTTGGCGATTTTGCAAGACCGTCTAACGGTGGTCGATGAAGATGAACGTAACATGTTGGTTCAACGTCATCTTCGTCCACACCCTCGGGTGTTGCAAGGTCAGGCACTGCGCGATTTAGCGAGCTCGGCGATTGATATTTCTGATGGTGTGATTTCAGACCTAGGCCATATTCTTAAAGCGAGCGACTGTGGTGCTAATCTCTATTTAGACGACCTGCCAATGTCGGCTTGTTTGACCAATAATACGACGCCCGATCAGGCGTTGCAGTGGGCGCTTTCCGGTGGTGAAGATTATGAGCTTTGTTTTACTGTTCCAGAGATGCATCGTGGAGCATTAGACGTCGCACTGGGCTTACTTGGCGCTGATTTCACCTGCATTGGACAAATTGCACCTGCTGCTGACGGCATACGCTTCTGGCGCGGAAACGATCAGGTTGAGTTGGACTTTCAGGGGTTTGATCATTTTGGCAAAGATTAGCAAATACGATAGCAAGGCGGCAAAAGCACGCCTGCGCATGAGCAATCCTTGGCATCTGTTAGCGACGGGATTTGGCAGTGGGCTAAGCCCGATCATTCCAGGCACAATGGGATCTCTCGCGTCGATCCCATTCTGGTTGCTGCTGATCCAGCTACCGTGGCAGCTTTATTCGCTGATAGTGATGTTTAGCATCTGCATTGGGGTTTATATCTGCCATCGTACGGCGAAGGACATGAAAACTCACGACCATGGCAGCATCGTGTGGGATGAGTTTGTTGGCATGTGGATTACGTTGATGGCTCTGCCGGTGAATAGCTGGCAGTGGGTATTGGGCGGTTTTCTGGTTTTCCGCGTGCTAGATATGTGGAAACCATGGCCAATTCGCTGGTTTGATCGCAATGTTCACGGCGGTATGGGCATCATGGTGGATGATATTGTGGCGGGCGTTCTCTCTGCGGTGATTATCTATGTGATTGGTCATCACTGGCCAATAGCGTTATTTGGTTGAAAATATTAAAGAGGTTATCGCGAGCGAGTTAGAAGCGTTTCGCGATAACCTCGTCAGGTGTTTTCTGCTGCCAGCTAAATCATCGGGATGCGTTATTCAAATCCGGTTTGTTCATGAGGCTGATAAGCCATTTCTAACTCTGCAATCTCTTCGGGCTTGAGCTCAATATCCAATGCAGCAATTGCATCTTCCAACTGAGAAGCGCGCGATGCACCAATAATCGGCGCCGTGACGACCGACTTACTCAGCAGCCATGCGAGTGCAATCTGTGCCATTGATACGCCATAGTCGGCGGCAATGGCGCTAACTCTTTCTGCTATCTTGCTATCGGCTTCTTCAGTTGCATCGTAGAGTTTTTTACCAACCTCATCGGAAACCAAGCGTGCAGTGGTTTCTCCCCAAGGTCTGGCAAGACGTCCCCGAGCCAGCGGGCTCCACGGAATAACGGCAATATTTTCCTTCTCGCATAACGGATGCATTTCTCTTTCTTCTTCACGCTGAATCAAATTGTACTGATCCTGCATTGAGACAAATCGTGCCCAGCCGTTTTGTTCTGATACCGCTAACGCTTTGGCAAACTGATGTGCATGCATCGATGACGCGCCGATATAGCTGACTTTGCCAGCTTCAACAACGTTATTTAAGGCTTCCAGTGTCTGCTCAATAGGCGTGTCGTAATCCCACCGATGGATTTGCAGCAGATCGATATAGTCTAAATCTAGGCGTCGTAGGCTGTCATCGACAGATTTCAGGATAGATTGACGTGATAACCCACCTTCCAGATTGCTCAGAGGAAAATAGACTTTGGTTGCCACCACAATTTTGTCGCGCGACATAAATTGCTTGATTGCTTTGCCAAGAATTTCTTCACTGCTGCCGTCCGAGTAGCTATTTGCTGTATCAAAAAAATTGATCCCAGCCTCATAGGCCTGCTGCAGCAAAGGTAGACTGCTCTCTTCTGGTAAGGTCCACGCATGATTGCCGCGGCTGGGCTCCCCATAGGTCATACAGCCTAAACATAGGCGAGATACGTAGAGCTCTGTGCTACCAAACTGGGTATATTTCAAAATACCTCCTATGAAGCTATCGTTGATGACCCTTTAATTTCCAATAATATTTTTAATATTCCATGTAATGATTATGGAATATTTCTAAAAAATATCAAATATGGAAAGTGACTAAGATTATTAATACTCAAAAGTTTAAAGTGAACTCATTCATAAAAACAATATTGAGAGTGATGGTTGGGTGTTTATTTTTCTGGTGGTATTTTACTGTATCGAGTAGGCTTTATTCTTGGTTTTTAATATAGCCAATATTAGCTATCATAAATGCGATTGCCAGATTGTGGATTATTTAAATGAAAAAAAATCGTCTGTTTTAGATAGTCGTACCTCGAAAGAAAAATAATTGAAGAATGTCATCCCAAGCACCACCGTTATGGTGGGGGGAAGGTGGGGCTCTATGTCAGCCATGATAAACTTCCCCGACTGGGCGAGATTTTCCTACGGAATATCGCGATAAAATCAGCAGTGAAGAGATGATCCTGTGGATATTGGAAAGCATAAAAATGCGCACTGAGGGTGATGAAGACATTCTATCCCATCGATAATTGATATCTTTAATATGATACTTAATTAAATATATCTTATCGTATGTGTATTTTTAATGTTTTAAGTAAGTTAGTTATTTTATAGGTTGCTAATGAGTTTACCGAAGAGTGATTATATTAGGACTGTATTGCTATAGTTAAATCGATAGCTCTTGAATTTTATAATGTTGCTAAATGCCACACGTTTAAGCGTGTGGCATTTTTTTTGCATAAACAATCGAATTCATGAAATCAACATGTTTGTAGCACGGATAGGCATTTTAACTGTCGGTAATGAAGTGTCGCACGTGCTTGTTACGTGGTTCACTAAACCCTAACTTTATAAGGCGAGTACTGTTATGAGTGGTTATAACGAGGTTTTATCAAGAAATACGGAACATGCACCAAAAAATACAGGGGTATATTCACAAACTGTCGCTTTTTCTCATTATAATAATTTCTCGGCCCAGCTACCTATCGATCCAAAATCGGGGGAGTTGGTGTTTGGTGGTGCAAAAGAGCAGGCTGAACAGTGCTTTAAAAATATCAAGGCAATTACTGAAAGCATCAATCATGTTATGAGTGATGTTGTTAGAATTACTATTTTTGTCAAAAATATTAAAGATGTGGATGCGGTAAGCTTAGTTTATAAATCATTTTTCCCAACCTATGTCCCTGCTCTGACGGTTGTTGCTGTCAATGCTTTGCCTATGAATGCTTTAGTGCAGGTTGAGGCTCTGCTTTCAAACGGCGAAGGTACAATTCCCAATGCACCGCAGTCTGGTGACCTAATTAAACTTACCAATAACACGATAAATGCGCCAATAAGCTCTTTATCTAACCAAACGGTCTCCTTTTCTCATTATAATAATCTCTCAGCGCAATTACCTATCAATCCGATAACGGGTAGAGTGGTTGAGGGGGGAATAAAAGAGCAGACTAAACAGTGTCTAAAGAATATCAAGGCAATCATAGAAAGTATTGACGTGCCATTTGACGATATTGTGAAGGTTAATATTTTCCTAAAAAATCTCTCAGACATTGATGCTGTGAATGATGTCTATACTACATTTTTCCCAGATTCCGCCATTGCTAGGACCATAGCTTATGTTCCTGCACGCACGGTAATTGCTGCATCAGCTTTACCTATGGACGCGCTGGTTCAGATTGAAGCCGTGGTGTCACACGGAGATGGTACCCCTCCTCAGGCTGTTGAAGACAGACACGGGCTTATCATCGAACCGCATAATACGGTGAATGCGCCTAAATGCGCTCTATCTACACAGACTGTCGCTTTTTCTCACTACAATCATCTCTCGGCTCAATTACCGATAGATCCGAAATCCAATAAATTGGTCGCGGGTGGTATAAAAGAGCAGACAGTACAGTGCCTTAAAAATATTAAGGCAATTATAGAAAGCGTTGAGCATGTCATGGGAGATGTCGTTAAAGTAAATATCTTCCTCAAAAATATTGCAGATATAGATGCAGTAGACGAAGTTTGCGCAACGTTCTTTCCTGGCGGTATTCCTGCTCGAAGGATCGTAGGGGTTTCCGCGCTGCCTAAGGATGCATTGATCCAAATCGATGTCGTAGCAGCCAATGCTGAAGGGACGCCGCCACAAGCATAGTGTTTTCTACCGCTGATTCTTATTGATGGCGAAATCGTCGCGAATAAAATCAGCGGTGAAAGAAACATAGAGTTTGTGTTCTGCAGTTAATTATTCTAACTATCTTTTGTTTTAAGTGATGAATAACTAATTTTGTGCGATGAGATAAAAAGAACAAAGCTACCGAAAGGTAGCTTTGTTTATTTGGTAACGCGGTTAGTTTTGCAGCCAGCTCTGGATCTGGTTAACGATGCCTTGGGCATCAAGCTGAATTTCGTGCAATGCTTCTTCCTGCGTCCCCTGTGGGATAAACCGATCTGGCAACCCTAGATTGAGGACTGGCACCATTTTGCGCTTGGACATCAGGAGTTCGTTAACGCCGCTGCCTGCGCCACCGATAATCGCGTTTTCTTCCAGAGTCACTAGCGCATCGTGAGTGGCGGCGAGCTCTAAGATTAAGGCTTCATCCAGCGGTTTCACAAAGCGCATATCGGCTACGGTAGCATTTAATTGCTCTGCGGCGGTTAAGGCGTCAGGCATCAGCGTACCGAAGTTTAGAATTGCGATTTTCTCGCCGTTACGTCGCACAACGCCTTTACCGATCGGTAAGCAGGCGAGGGGCTCTAGCGCCGCGCCAGTGCCTGAACCACGAGGATAACGTACCGCCGTTGGCCCGGCCTGATACTGATGGCCGGTATGTAGCATTTGGCGGCATTCGTTTTCATCGCTTGGTGTCATAATCACCAAGTTAGGAATGCATCGTAGGAACGAAATATCAAAAGCGCCCTGATGTGTTTGTCCATCTGCGCCAACAATGCCCGCACGATCTATTGCAAACATGACCGGCAGTTTTTGCATGGCCACGTCGTGAATGACCTGATCGTAAGCACGCTGTAAGAAAGTTGAGTAAATCGCCACCACCGGTTTATAGCCGCCAATGGCTAATCCGGCGGCAAATGTCACCGCATGTTGTTCTGCAATTGCGACATCAAAATATTGCTGCGGATATTCTTTGGAGAAACGCACCATGCCAGAGCCTTCACGCATGGCAGGCGTAACGGCCATCAGTTTGTTGTCATCAAGCGCGGTTTCGCACAGCCAGTCACCAAAAATTTTGGAGTAGGTTGGTAATCCACCGGAGCTTTTCGGCAAAGTACCGCTGGCAGGATCGAATTTAGGGACCGCATGCCAACTGATCGGATCTTTTTCGGCAGGGGCATAGCCTTTGCCTTTTTTCGTCATAATATGCAGCAACTGAGGGCCTTTCAGGTCGCGCATATTTTTTAGCGTCGCGGCGAGGGCTTGCACATCATGTCCATCAACGGGGCCAATATAGTTAAAGCCCAGCTCTTCAAATAAAGTCCCCGGAACGACCATCCCTTTCAGATGCTCTTCGGTGCGTTTGACCAACTCTTTAATCGGCGGCAGGCCAGACAGAACCTTTTTTCCACCTTCACGCAGGCTGGAATAAAGTTTGCCGGAAAGTAACTGCGCTAAGTGGTTATTCAGCGCGCCCACATTTTCTGAGATCGACATTTCATTGTCATTTAAGACAACAAGCATGTCGGCTTTGATATCACCCGCATGGTTCATGGCCTCAAACGCCATACCTGCCGTGATAGCTCCGTCGCCAATAACGCATACGGTACGGCGGTTTTTCCCTTCTCGTTCAGCAGCCACGGCCATACCCAAGCCGGCACTGATGGAGGTGGAAGAGTGACCTACGCTCAGCACATCGTATTCGCTTTCATCGCGCCACGGGAACGGATGCAGACCGCCTTTTTGGCGGATAGTCGCAATGCGGTCACGGCGCCCCGTCAGAATTTTGTGTGGGTATGCTTGATGACCAACATCCCAAATCAACGAGTCGAATGGGGTGTTATAAACATAATGCAGTGCAACGGTCAGTTCGACGGTCCCAAGACCGGAAGCAAAGTGTCCGCTGGAGCGGCTAACGCTATTGAGCAGATACTGACGAAGTTCGTCACACAGCTTTGGCAGGCTTTCTTTCGGTAGCAGGCGTAGATCGTTAGGATCGTCAACCAGCGCGAGTGTCGGGTATTTGGCTATATCAAAACTCATTAGCGGCTCATGTCTGAAATTCGTTCTGCGATATATGCCCAGCATACTTGAAGCTACATCGGTGTTAGCAACACATTTACCCGAACGCTGACCTAAGTCAGTTCACAGGGGTTACTTGCTTGCTGCTTTGACGCAACTCCAACTATTTTGGGCATAGAATGAATGCGTGGTTTTTGTTTTGTCTTAATTATCGCGCTCAATGATGAAACTGGCTAAGGATTTTAACGCCAGAGTGTCAATGCTGTGGTGTTGTTCAAGCTCTTCAAGCACCTGTATTGCATCTTGGTACAGATCTTGAGCTTTATTTTGGGCTTGTTTTAGACCGAGCAGAGAAGGGTAGGTACTCTTTTCTAGCTCTTGATCTGAACCCTGAGGTTTGCCCATTTTTGCACTGTCGCCGATAACATCCAGAATATCGTCCTGAACTTGAAATGCGAGACCAATCGCCGCGGCATAGCGGTCTAACAGAGGTAGCGCAGCGCGGCCAGCATCACCCGCAGCCAGAGCGCCTAGACGGATCGCGCAGCGGATCAGTGCGCCGGTTTTATGGTTGTGAATTCGCTCAAGCGACTGTAAATCTACGTGTTTGCCTTCGGCTTCCAAATCTAGCGCTTGGCCCCCGCACATGCCCGCAACGCCACTGGCTTGAGCTAATTCACTCAGCATTGCTAGTCGATCGCTGACCGCGACGTCGGGCATCGGGCTGTCGGCTAGAATGGAAAAGGCGAGAGTTTGTAATGCGTCACCGGCTAAAATAGCATGTGCTTCGCCAAATTTGATGTGGCTGGTGGGTTGACCCCGACGCAGATTGTCATCGTCCATGGCGGGCAAATCGTCGTGCATCAGGGAATAAGCATGAATACACTCAACGGCGGCCGCAGGCGCATCCAGATTATCTAATGATAGACCAAACATCTCTCCGGTGGCATACACCAGATAAGGTCGTAGGCGTTTACCACCGAGCAAAGCACCGTAGCGCATGGCGGCAACGAGTTGTCCATCAGCAAAGGGCAGAGGCTCTATATACTGAATAAGCGCAGCATCGGCGCGCTGATGATAGGTTTTGAGTAACTGTTCAAAAACAACCATGTTTAACTTTTATCCACACTGACTTGATCCGTGTTAAACGGGGATAAAGGGGCATCCTTATCGTCATTAAGTAGGATCTGCACGCGTTGTTCTGCCTGTTGCAACGTTTGCTGACCAAGACGAGCTAGCTGTACGCCACGCTCGAATTCATTCAGCGCGTCTTCTAATGGCAGCTCGCCAGATTCTAAATGAGTAACAATCTGTTCCAGTTCGCTCAGTGCCTGCTCAAAGCTGGGCGCCGCGGGTGCTTTTTTTGCCATAGTATTCTTTTCTTTTATATGTTCTGTAATCAACAGTGATTCAGCGATGGAGTTCCAGAATTTTTCGCCACGTTACCGGACTCTGCAGGACTTGGCAAATTACGGATTTTCAACTCATAAGATGAGGTTCAGTGCGCCAGCTTACAACTTAGTGCTATACTGCGCGCCTTGTACATTACGTCCTCAATTTAGGACACGTAGTGTAAGCCCTTTTAACGTAAATCACGACGAAATAGCCACGGCCGCCATGAAGTTTATCATTAAATTATTCCCAGAAATCACCATCAAAAGCCAATCAGTACGTTTGCGCTTTATCAAGATCCTAACAGGGAACATTCGCAACGTTCTGAAAAAGCAGATTGATGAAGTGGCTATCGTACGCCATTGGGATCATATCGAAGTTCGTGCTAAAGATGAAAGCCGTACCGAGCAGGTACGTGATGCTTTAACGCGAATCCCGGGGATCCATCACATTTTAGAAGTTGATGATTGCCCATACACCGATATGCACAACATCTTCGAGCAAACGCTCGAAATGTACCGTGACAAGCTGGAGGGGAAAACCTTCTGCGTCCGAGTTAAGCGTCGTGGTAAGCATGAATTTACCTCTATCGAAGTCGAGCGTTATGTCGGTGGCGGGTTAAATCAGCATATTGAAAGCGCCAAAGTTAAGTTATCTCATCCGCAAGTTACCGTACATTTGGAGATCGAAGACGATCGCCTGCTGTTGATTAAAGGGCGCTATGAAGGCTTGGGCGGTTATCCTATCGGCACGCAGGAAGATGTCCTGTCGCTCATTTCCGGTGGTTTTGACTCGGGTGTTTCTAGCTATATGCTGATGCGCCGTGGTTGCCGCGTGCATTACTGTTTCTTTAATCTGGGCGGTTCCGCTCATGAAATCGGTGTGAAACAGGTTGCTCATTATTTGTGGAATCGCTTTGGTAGCTCTCATCGCGTGCGTTTTGTCGCTATTGATTTCGCTCCCGTTGTTGGTGAGATTCTTGAGAAAGTGGATGATGGCCAAATGGGTGTTATCCTCAAGCGAATGATGATGCGAGCAGCGTCCAAAGTGGCTGAGCGCTATGGTGTTCAGGCACTGGTGACCGGTGAAGCACTGGGACAGGTCTCTAGCCAGACACTGACTAACCTGCGTCTGATTGACGGCGTTACTGACACACTGATTCTGCGTCCGCTGATTTCTCATGATAAAGAACATATCATTGATATGGCTAGGGAAATTGGTACTGAAGACTTTGCGAAAACCATGCCTGAGTTCTGCGGTGTGATTTCGAAAAGCCCAACCGTAAAAGCAGTGAAGTCTAAGATTGAAGCCGAAGAGGAAAACTTTGATTTTGACATCCTCGAACGCGTGGTCGCTGAAGCGCAAAACATGGATATCCGTGAAATTGCTGAGCAGACCAGCGAACAGGTGATTGAAGTTGAAACCGTTGAGGCTTTAACCGGTGATGAAGTGGTGTTGGATATCCGTTCGAATGACGAACAGGAAGATAAGCCGCTGAAGATTGAAGGGCTAGAAGTCAAAAGCCTACCATTCTACAAACTCGCTACCCAATTTGGCGATCTCGATCAGAGCCGCAGCTATGTGTTGTACTGCGACCGAGGTGTGATGAGCCGTTTGCAGGCGCTGTATCTTAAAGAGCAGGGCTATAACAATGTGAAGGTGTATCGACCTTAAGTCATTTTCGCCCCGACTATTTTTGTTGGGGCGACATTAATCCTGCTGATTCAGTGGCGCGACTGTATTCACAAGTTGGCGAGCAATCTGCGAAATTGCCTCGGTATCAAAAAATCCCATCGTAACCCCCACCGCAATCAACTCTCCTCGGCTATTCAACAGTGGACAAGCAATAGACTGCGCCCCAGGGATCCCCTGAGCCGGATGGTAGCGTACCGCAAATCCCTGTAATCGGATCTGTTCCAAATGCTGCGCCTGCTCAGCATCTTGTGCTTGATAGTGGGTAAAGCTCATGAAAATCTGCCCCGCGGCACTGGTATGAAGTGGTACCGGAGTATTGGGGAGAAAATCGATATCAACGTTACGAAAACTACGATTGTAATGTCGAAGTATCAGCCTCTCAGCGTCGAAAACAACTACGCCAGTTGAATGATTATAGATATCACGAAATGAAATCAGCGCGTTGTTCAGTGCGTTAACCGGATCGTAAGTGTAAGAAGAGTGATTCGCCAGAGTGTGTAATCTTGAGCCAGATGAATACAGACCTTTCTCGTTTTGGCAGAGCATGCCGGTACGGCATAACGAAACGAGATACTTGTGGAGGCGGCTTTTGGATAGATTGCAGCCAATAGCGATATCAATCGCGCGAGCTTGTCCGTTCTGGCTAGCAACAAAAGCCAGAATATTGACGGCTATCTCCACCGAGTTAACCCCTTGAGACGTTTCAAGCATATTTGTTCTCTTATTCATAATCCCCAATTGTATCATCTTCGCAATTTAAAAAGATCTTTACCTCTAAGTGGTTATATTTTGATACGCCGCAAGTTAACTATTGGTTTCTTTTGGTTCACTAGTTATGAACTATGGAGGGATCATCATGGAAGCATTGAGCAGGGTACGTTTAAACAGAAGAACTCTATTAAAAGGTTTTGGTGTGGTGGGGTTATCCTCACTCGCCTCTAGCTTTTTAAACTTACGGCAGGCAAACGGCGCGCCTTTGCCAAAGATTCGCTTAAAGCAATCGGACTACCAAACTTTCCGTTCTACCTGTGCGATGGAGTGCTTGCACTGCAATCTCACGGCTTATGTCTGGAAAAATCGCTTAATGAAAATCGAAGCGACCAAAGGCTTTAATGTGAAGTGCTGTTTACGAGGTATTAGCCGAACAAAATGGGTCTATCATCCCCTACGTTTGACACAACCCATGTTACGTATAGGCGAGAAAGGTGAAGGTAAATTCAAACCTATCACTTGGGATGCTGCGCTGGATTTGATTGAAAAGAAAATCAGGGAAACCATCGCGACTGATGGGAATAAAGGGTTATTACTGACGGCCGCGTCTGGAAATATGGATTCCATCAAGAACGACATGGGTAAGGCATTCTTTGATTATCTTGGTGGTTCGACGAAACATGCCGGATCGCTATGCTGCGCAGCGGTGACAGCAGCCATGATGCCGATGGTAGGTTTACGTTACGCTGATACGCGCGATACGATTGAGGACAGCCGTTATATTTTATGCTGGGGAAATAATCCCGCAGTAACAATGCATGCGTATTTTAAACACTATTCGCAGGCACAAAGAAACGGTGCTCGCATGGTCGTTATTGATCCTCGTTATAACGAAACGGCGGCTAAAGCGGATGAGTGGATACCCATAGTGCCAGGAACGGACATCGCTCTGGCTTTGGGGATGATCAATATTATCATGCAGGAGAAACGCTATGACGCCGATTTCTTGCGGGCACATACTGGTGCAGTCTATCTGGTTGATAACCATAAGCAGTTAATGCGCGAGGATCCTAAGGATGTCGATAGTTATCTCGTTTTTGATACGTTAACCCAATCTCTTAAACGTCATGATGCACAAGGCGTTGTTCCCGCACTACTGAGCAATGAATTACCTGCCGAGTCTTCATTTAGTACCGTGCTCGATGAAGTCTGGGGGCAGGCGAAGGCGTGGAGTGCTGATAAAGTTCAGGCTGAAACCGATATCCCTGCGCAGACCGTGTTACGTTTGGCGCGTGATTACGCCTCCACTCAACCCGCGATGATTATCCAGAATATGTCTGGCGCGCAGAGAACCGAGTTTGGTACTTATGTCGCGGCCAGCCAATTTTATCTGGCGCTGATCACTGGCAATATTGGGAAGCGTGGCGCGGGCGTTTGTGATGCCGGCGGAGTCAGACAGATGGCAAAATTTTCGCCTATTATCCCAGCGGCTCCTGAGTCAGCCAAAATCCCTTCAATACCCATATCCAAACTTGGCGACTGGATCGTCAATGAAAGGCCGCATCCAATAAAGTTCTGGTGGAACATGACGTTGGGAGCGATGACGCAATTACCTAATACGAATCAGGTCAAAGAGGCTTTTAAGAAAGTCCCATTTGTCGTAGTGGCTGATAATCTGATGAGCTCATCAGCGCTGTATGCCGATCTTGTTCTGCCTGTTACAACAATTTTTGAAGACGTGAGTCTCATGGCTGGCGTTCGTAGCCATTATGTCCAATTAATGGAGAAAGCCGTTGAGCCTCCTGGAGAAGCAAAACCGGACTACTGGATTTTTGCTCGTCTTGCTGAACGCTTCGGGTTTGGTGAGATTTTCAATCAGCCCATTGAGCATTATATCGACGCATGCCTTAAAGGGTCTGGTATCACTCGTGACATGCTGAAAAAGGGGCCGGTTTGTCCCGTGGAGGATGATTGGATCCCATTTAAAGATGGGGTATTTCGAACTTCAACGGGTAAAGCACATCTCTTTATTGAAGAGTGGAGCAAAAAGGATTTCCTGCCAGTTGTCACTTGGAAACAGGTAAAAGAGTCAGTGAAAGGCTCCCCTGAGCTGGCTCAGCAATATCCTCTGATGGCAGTACAACGCAAACTGGCGCGGAGCGTTCACTCCAGCCATGGCATGAATGAGTGGATCCTCGAAGTTCAGCGTAATCGGCCTAACGTTATGATTCATCCTGAAGATGCTCATTTGCGCCAGATCCAGAATGGAGAATGGGTCGTGGTGTTCAATCATCGTGGTGAACATCGCGCTATTGCTGATGTGACCACGCATATCAAACGAGGCGTGGTGAGTTTGGATAATGGTTGGTGGGAACAGCAGGGCGGTAGCAGCAGCCATGTCACCAACGATCAGGTGGAGTTGCTGGGGAACGGACATTGTTGCAATAGCACGTTGGTTGATGTGAGAAGGGAGGCTTAACCACGATGAAACAGTATGGATTTCTTATAGATATGCGAAATTGCTATGGTTGCAAGACATGTAGCATGGCCTGCAAATCAGAAAATATGACGCCGCTCGGTGTATTGTGGCGCCGAGTACGTGAGTGCCGTACGGATGAACCCAATACTCAGGCGTTTATTAGTATGTCTTGCAATCACTGTGACGATCCTCAGTGCATGAAAGTGTGTCCGGCAGGTACTTACAGTAAACGCGCCGATGGCATCGTTGTGCAGGATCATGAGCGGTGTATTGGCTGTCGAATGTGCATCATGGCTTGTCCCTGGAGTGCGCCGGT
Organism: Hafnia sp. HMSC23F03; assembly: GCF_001816025.1. Classification (NCBI taxonomy): domain Bacteria; kingdom Pseudomonadati; phylum Pseudomonadota; class Gammaproteobacteria; order Enterobacterales; family Hafniaceae; genus Hafnia; species Hafnia sp. HMSC23F03. Next base: position 72,007 of record NZ_KV824188.1, on the reverse strand, counting down.
TTATGATCCGGAGGAAGGTAAAACCAGTAAATGCAATTTATGTGCTGAGCGATTAGATGAAGGATTGCAGCCTCGCTGTGTGGAATCTTGTCCCGCCGGTGTCTTACGTTTTGGCGATATAAAGGCGTTACGCAAAGAGCATATGACCGAATGGACGGTGTTGGAAAAACGTTATCATCTGCCAGATCATACTATTAGTAACCCCAATATTGTCATTATTCCAGCGCAGAAGTGAGGAGATAAAAATGGAGCATTATGAACTGCCATTGGTCTTTTTCACGGTATTCGCCCAATGGGGAATTGGCGGTGTGTTTGCGTTAACGCTTTGCCAAAGCTTTAGCAAATTACGATTTAGCAGCACGCAGTTCCGTAGGCTAGCACTGATCTTCTGGATTATTACCGTATTGGGATCTTTTGCGTCGTTGACACACTTAGGATCACCCTCGGGGGCTTATCGGTCGTTAGCAGGACTAGGAAGCTCGTGGCTTAGCAGAGAAATTGTGGTATTCATTTTATTGAATATGGCGATGTTTTGCTGGTTAGCACTGTGCTGGTTTAAGCCTGAACATGTGTGGGTTAATATCTTGGGTGGCTTATCAGCACTTATTGGTCTGATATCAATTCTAGTGACCTCTCAGGTCTATTATCAGATGGCATTACATCCACTTTGGCATACCTTAGCGACTCCGGTTGGCTTTTTGGGGACTGCCATTTTGTTGGGCTTCACGAGTGTGGCAATTGCCTATGGCTATGGGAAGCAATCGACGTCAGTTTGCAGCAGAGCAGGAATCGTTGTTGGTCTATTGATGACGGGCGGTGCGCTATTGGCGCGTTACCATATTCCTGATGCAGATGCTTCCAGCCCACTACTATGGTGGCAGTTGCTTGCCAGTATCTGCACCGCAGTATGGGTTCTGTCGCGTTTACGCTATGGCCTTAGCAATTGGGCTTGGGTGATATTGATGGTGACCGGCGAGTTGGCTGGACGAATGTTGTTTTACAGTAATGTCATGAGCGGAGCGCCTTGGTTTTAATGAGGTCGCTATTTTAGGATTATCAAGGAAGTGATTGAATGATAAAAAGCCAATGGGGAAAATGGCCGATCATAGTTTTGTGCTTGTTTATGTCTCTGCGCATGAGTCATGCCACAAGCCAAGCATGGCAACCGCAGCCCGGTGATATTATATTCCAAACGTCTCCATCGTCGCAGAGTTTGGCGATCCATAAGGCTACTCACTCCTTATGGAGTCATGTTGGAATTATATTATTAAAGAATAATAAGCCTATGGTTTTTGAAGCATCGGGCGACGTGAGATACACCCCTTTGCAGAAATGGATCGATCACGGAGTGGGAAAATCTTATGTGGCTAAACGCTTAAAACAGCCCCTGTCGACTGCGCAGGTGCAGGCGTTAAATCAGCAGGCAGGTTATTTTGTCGGTAAGCCATATGACATCTTGTTTGGTTGGTCAGACACAGATATTTATTGTTCTGAACTGGTTTGGAAGATGTATTTCCGCGCGGCTGGATTGAAAATTGGAACCGTGCAGAGGATAGAGGATTTTGATCTCTCCTCCCCTGCAGTGAAGAAAATTATCAAGGCTCGCTACGGCGATAAATTACCGCTCAATGAGCAGGTTATTTCTCCGGTAGCGATGTTTGATTCACCGTTACTGGAAACCGTAGCATCGGTAGGATACTGAGCCTATTCGTTGTATGCCCAAATTCCCGATGCAGGAATTAACTGAGCTGCCACTTCGGCAGCTTTTTCTTTGCCTAGCAGCACATCAATAATTTTTAACGCAAAATCGATGCTAGTCCCAGGGCCTTGGCTGGTGAGCAAATTGACGCGTTCGTCGTAATAGGCGCGTTTATCGATCCATTGATTCTCTGGGATTTTATCTTTCAGAGTCGGGAAACAGGTCATATTGCCGACGCTGAACAGTTTATGGTGCGCCAGAACCAGTGCCGGAGCGGCACAGATGGCGGCAACCAATTTGCCTTCCAAGTGCATTTGGCGCACTTTCTCCACCACCAGTTCACTGTCTCGGAAACACTCCGCGCCTTTAATCCCGCCAGGTAAAACAATAACGTCATAAGACTCATCGGCGACCTGCACTAACGGTTTATCTGCGAGCAGTTTGACTCCGCGCGAACAGGTTATCATCAGATCGCCATTTCCCGCGGCGCTTGCCGTGGTGACTTCAATGCCGGCACGAACCAGCAGATCGATAGTGGTCACTGCTTCGGTTTCTTCGCTACCAGGAGCCAGACACACCAGAGCCGATGCGCTCATAGGTTTGTTCCTTTCGTTTAATAGTTTCAAATACATGGCTATTTTCGGTGAGACTAATGCCATGCTTACGAGCCATTTTCAGCAAATAGCCCGTAATATAATCAATTTCAGTATGGCGCTGTGCCAGAACATCTTGATACATCGATGAATAATTGTCGGCGGTCATACATATGACATTGGTGACGTAATGCAGCAAGCTGTCTGGCGAGGTACTGTATCCTTCGGCCTCCATCACGTAGGCGATCTCTTTGACGAGGGCTACGACATGCGGCATATATTTTTGCAGATCACCGTTACGGCAGTTGTAGATCACTGTCAGTGGATTGATTACACAGTTGACGGCTAACTTCTTCCAGATGGCAGGCATAATGTTGTCGTGCCACGCCACATCGGGAAGTGCATGATGAAGAACCTCTGCAATATTGCTTTGACCAATGGCCGCAGAGTTCGTTGGGCCAATATGTGTGGCACCTGCTGCGACATGGATAATGGTATTACCATCGTGTCTCGCGGCGTGAGTTGTCACCCCTTGGAACAGGGGCTGCTCAACATGAGGGAGCTCGTCTTGGCTTCCCATCCCGTTATGTAGCAAGATGATGCGACAGTATGGGGACATTTTTGGCAAAAGGGGCGCGAGTGCATTGTATACCTGCCACGCTTTGAGCGTGACCAGCAGAATTTGACTCTCTGCCAAATGCATGGGGTCGTTAGCCGCAAGATTTTTATTATATGACCTTCCATCCAACTGGATAATGTTCACTGGGCAATAGGGCTGCGGTACGCGTAGCCAACCCTGAACATCATGCCCATCCTGCTCTAATGCCGATAGCCATAGCTGCCCTAGCGCTCCGCAACCAAGAACTGTTATTTTCATTTGGCCTCCTTCCCGATACATCGGGCAATGTGCGCGCAAAGCAGAAATATTCAATCTTATCAGTATAAACTTTTATGATGCAGATCGCAGTGGGAAGCATCTGTTATGGTGTAAGGACTGCGGCTAGAGTTGCATCGACGTAGGAAGCCGCTATTATGCTCGGCATTCAACCGAGAGGAGATTTAGCATGCCTTCATTCGATATCGTTTCAGAAATTGATATTCAAGAAGTTCGTAACGCCGTAGAGAACGCTTCACGTGAACTGGGAACTCGTTGGGATTTTCGCAACGTCGAAGCCAGCTTTGAGCTGATTGAAAAAAACGAGAGCATTAAGATTTCCAGTGTTTCAGATTTTCAGGTGAATCAGCTGGTGGATATTATGCGTGAAAAACTGGCGAAGCGTGGCATTGACGGCGCAGCGCTGGAAGTTCCAGAGCAAATCGAACACAGCGGGAAAACTTACAGTATTGAAGCCAAGCTGAAAAAAGGCATTGATACCACGATGGCGAAGAAAGTCATCAAGCTTATCAAAGACAGCAAGCTGAAAGTGCAAACCCAGATTCAGGGCGAGCAGGTGCGCGTTACAGGTAAATCACGTGATGACCTACAAGGTGTAATGGCGTTAATCCGTGGCGCCGATCTGGGGCAACCGTTCCAGTTTAATAACTTCAGAGATTAATACGGTTTTCACGGGAGAGGGGGCCAGTGCGCGCCCCTTCAAACCTCGCGCTTTTATCCGAGACGCCATCTCCGCTCCGGTTTGGTATCGCCCATCCAGGGCGCCCCAAACTCCGTCACGACATCCCTGTCGTGTCGGCTCTCCCTACCAAGATTTAAACTTTTAAAATTTTTCGTGTTGAATGAAATACATATTAGAACCGCCATCAGGGAAGATGGCGGTAGGTCGAGGGCGTACAGGATGTGCGCTCCGAGACCGGTCGGCCAAGCGACGCGGTAAAAAGCGCGAGAGTCGAGAGGTTGCGCGCAGGCAACCTTTCGTCGGACGCCTACGCCAGCGGTTTCATGGAAACGCAAATGCTAACGGGCGGACGAAAACCTTCACCGTTCTAGTATAGAAAAAATCTGGTTGGAAGGCGGCGATTGAGCCGCCTTGCTCGGACGCCTGCACAGTGTATATGTAGATTTAGGTGCTTTAGGCGCACGAAATCTTAACTGTCCTCATATAGATTTCAGTGCTTTAGGCGTACGAAATTACCCCAAAAAAATGACAAACACCTAATGCTGCTCCGCCACAAACAACTCTATCTCTCCACGGTTTGTGATCTTAGAGTCAATTTTCACATACGCTGTTTGTTCTTCAGGAATCAGCACCACGTCAGCTACGCCGTGGTGTTGCTTAATCGCCTGTTCTAGCTGTGGCGTGGCCGGAATTCCTGCTGGAATAACAATGCGGAGACTGCTGACGTAAGGCGGTTCTTGCATCGTGAGGCTGACGGCAAGCCAAATAACGGCAAGTACTGCGCAGCCGGTAAAAACGGTAGCGGCACCGTCGTGTGCATACAAGAAACCGCCGAGGCTTCCGCCGATAGCCACGCCAATGAATTGGCTGGTGGAATAGATCCCCATCGCAGTACCTTTGTAGCCAGCCGGTGATTCTTTGCTGATAAGCGAGGGCAGAAGCGCTTCCATCACGTTGAAAGCAATAAAGAAGACCTGCACGCCGAAAATAATGCCCCACAGGTGCAAACCGGCGTACCAGAGAATGACTTCAGCAGCGAGCATTAAAATAACGCATCCCTGAAACACCTGTTTCATGCGACGCTGTTTTTCTGCGTAAATAATGAAAGGAACGACGCAGGCAAATGCGATCAGCATGGTTACCAAATAGACTTTCCATTGGTTGTCGCGTGCCAGCCCTGCCTGTTCCATCAGCGGAGGCAGCGCAACAAAGCTGGACATCAACAAGATATGCACACACATAATGCCGAAGTTGAGTTTGAGCAAACGGCTGTTAGCCAATACTTTGCTAAAACTGCCTTTCACCATGCTGGATTCGCGATTCAGTACGTGGTGACGAGGAGTAGGAATAAACAGTAGCGTAATGACCACGCCGCCGATCGCCAGTAAGGCAATCATCCAGAATAGGCCGGAGAGGCCAATGGCGTGAGTAATAATCGGGCCCGCAACCATGGCGATTGCAAATGTAATACCGAAGCTCACGCCAATAAAGGCCATCGCTTTGGTTCGGTTTTGTTCGCGGGTTAGGTCTGATAACAGCGCCATAACGGCGGCGGCGATGGCACCAGAGCCTTGCAGCGCTCGGCCAAGTATCACGCCCCAAATGGAATCTGTCATGGCAGCGATGGCGCTGCCCAAGGCAAAGATCAGTAGACCGCCAACGATTAAGGGTTTACGCCCAATGCGATCTGAAAACAGGCCAAAAGGGATTTGGAAAACGGCCTGAGTCAGCCCATAAATACCGATTGCGATTCCAATTAACGTTTCTGACGCGCCAGCCAGTGACATGCCATAGGTCGTCAGCACCGGCAAAACCATAAACATACCAAGCATGCGCAGTGAGAATACCGTTCCAAGACCCCAGGTGGCTTTCCGTTCCTCTGGTGTCATCTGAAAATCATTCATTACAACCTCAGTTTCTTTTTATGCGACAACAACTCAGCACTTGTGCTGTGTTGAAATAATTATTGGCTATTCGTGGCTTTCTGATGAGCACTGCTCTGATGGCAGTTGGTGGAAAGCGTTCCCGAGGCATAGACCTTTCCCTTTCTACTTGAAGCAGATTTTGTGACCCTATAAAAGGTATTGAGCGCGGCTTCAGTGATTGAGGGCATACATATTTGTAACCGAGCTAGATTACTTGACCTTGACCATTTTGAACAGACTAGGAGTCGGATAGGGGAGAGGGAAAAATAAAGCCGGATATAAAATCCGGCTTTTCAACGCTTTTGTACAATGCTTTTGCACAATCTGAGTACTGAGTGATTGATACAGCGATATTAGCGCAGCATTGTTAGCAGGCTCTCTGTTGCGGGTGACTGGAAGTCAACCGACATCATCACGCTCAGGCAGGTGATGGTCACGATAGAGAACACAAACAGTTTGCGCGCCCATACGCGATCGTCCACCGCTTTTTTGTAGCCAGAGAGTGCCATGCCTAACCACCACACGCTCACCGCCGCAGCAACCACCAGATATTTATAGCCAGCGTAGCCACCCAATGACAGCATCAGAGTGGCAACCATAAACGCAACGATATAGAGCGTTATATGGTTTTTAGCGACCGAGATACCTTTTACCACAGGCAGTACCGGAATATTGGCGGCCTGATAATCCTTAAAGCGGAAGATGGCAATCGCGTAGGAGTGCGGCATCTGCCAAAGGCTGAAGATCGCCAACAGGATCAGCGCGCCTGCATCGAACTCATTGCTGACAGCACAATAGCCGATAACCGGAGGCGCCGCGCCAGACAGGCTACCAATCAGCGTGCCATAAACGGAATGGCGCTTCATATACAGGCTGTAAACGCCAACGTAGACGATGAAGCCAATCACTGCTAACAGAGCGGCTAATGGATTAGCCGCGACATATAACAGTGCAACACCGGCAAGGCCCAACAGCGTAGCGTAGGTCAATGTCACTTTAGGCGCGATTAACCCCTTCACCAAAACACGGTTTTTGGTTCGCTCCATGACTTTATCAATGTCTCGGTCAATGTAGTTGTTAAATACACATCCCGAGGCGACAACCAGCGACACGCCTACCATGGTCGCGATAAATAGAGGAACATCTAAGCTCCCCTTCGAGGCCAGGAGAAATCCACCGATAACCGAAATCAGGTTACCGAAGATAATGCCCGGTTTTGTTACTTGCAGGTATTGCTTCATCATCACAGGCAGCTCTTTAGTGGACCATCATATTGATGTTGAGGTTGTACATAATCCAAAGTGAGCCAACGACAACAATCGCGATAATCAAGGCAGTAAATGCCAGGGCTATCAGGTTCCAGCGTTCTTCAGATGAGGTGTTCATGTGCAGGAAGTACACCAGATGAACAAAAATCTGAATCACGGCCATCGCAACCACGGTAATCAAAATCGTTTGGTGCGAAGCGGTACCTTCCATCACCATCCAGAACGGAATGACCGTCAGGATGATAGATAGAATAAAGCCAATCATGTAAGACTTAGCGCTGCCGTGGCTAGCACCGTTGTTGTCTGTTGAATGGTGACCCGTTGTAGGTGAGTGACTCATTACATTGCCCCCATCAGATAAACCACGGTGAATACGCAGATCCACACCACGTCTAAGAAGTGCCAGAACAGGCTCAGACACATCAGGCGAGTGCGGTTACGCGCGGTCAGACCTTTTTTGCCGACTTGAATCATCATCACGATGATCCAGATCAGGCCGCTAGTGACGTGAATACCGTGTGTGCCAACCAAGGTAAAGAAGGCAGACAGGAATGCACTTTTATCAGGACCAAAACCTTCGGCAATCAGGTGATGGAATTCGTAGATTTCCATCGCGATAAAGCCTGCGCCGAACAGGAAGGTCAGACCTAGCCAAGTGTTTACGCTAGCAACTTTACCTTTGTTCATTGCCAACATGGCGAAACCGTAAGTGATGCTGCTGAACAACAGCAGGAAGGTTTCAACCAGTACAAACGGCAGTTCGAAGATATCTTTGCCGGATGGACCGTCAGCGGTACCGTTTACCAAGACTGCATAGGTTGCGAACAAGCTCGCAAACAAAATACAGTCGCTCATCAGGTAGACCCAGAAACCGAAGACCTTAGTGTCGCCAGCGTCGTGGTGCCCATGCTCCGCATGGGCCTCCTGACCGTGAGTATGATGTAAAGTATCAGTTGTCATATTTCACGCCTGCTTTGCTAATTTGTTCAAAGTGTTGATTTTCAATACGTTCAATTTCAGGAACTTGAACGTAGTAATCAACATCATCGTTGAAGCTGTGCACGATCCAAGTTGCAATCATGCCCAGGAAGCAGACGATCGCCAGCCACCAGATGTCCCAAATCATGGCGAAACCAAATACCAAGCTGAAGCCTGCAATGATGACGCCCGCGCCAGTGTTACGTGGCATATGAATCGGTGCATATTTCTCTGGTTTCTTGTAAGCGATACCTTCTTCTTTCAGCTCCCAGAATGCATCACGCGAGTGAACCTGCGGTTCGATAGCGAAGTTGTAGAACGGTGGTGGAGAAGAAGTTGACCACTCCAGCGTACGGCCGCCCCATGGATCGCCAGTCAGGTCGCGGTTCTGATCGCGGTCGCGAATCGACACGAAGATCTGAATCAGCTGGCACGCGATACCACATGCAATCAGCGCAGCGCCGCCCGCAGCAACCATCAGCAGTGGATGGAAGGCTGGGTCAATTTGCTGGCTCAGACGACGGGTCATCCCCATGAAGCCCAAACCGTACAGCGGCATAAAGGCGACGAAGAAGCCGATGATCCAGAACCAGAATGCGCGTTTACCCCAAGTTTCGTTCAGCGTGAAACCAAATGCTTTCGGGAACCAGTAGGTCATACCCGCGAAGCAACCGAATACCACACCACCGATGATGACGTTATGGAAGTGTGCAATCAGGAACAGGCTGTTATGCAGTACGAAGTTAGCACCCGGAACGGCCAGCAGAACGCCGGTCATACCACCTACGGTGAAGGTGATGATGAAGCCGATGGTCCACAGCATCGCAGAGTTAAATACGATACGGCCTTGGTACATGGTAAACAGCCAGTTGAAGATTTTTACCCCAGTTGGAATTGAGATAATCATCGTGGCTATACCGAAGAACGCATTCACGTTTGCGCCGCTGCCCATGGTGAAGAAGTGGTGCAGCCAAACGATGAACGACAGAATGGTAATACACACGGTCGCCCATACTAGCGAGGTGTAACCAAACAGCCGTTTCTTACAGAAGGTAGCCACGACCTCGGAGAATACCCCGAAGACAGGCAGAACCAAGATGTACACTTCCGGATGGCCCCAGGCCCAAATCAGGTTGATGTACATCATCATGTTGCCGCCCATATCGTTGGTAAAGAAATGGGTGCCGAGATAACGGTCTGCCGTCAGCAACGCGACGGTAACGGTTAAAATCGGGAAGGCAGCAATAATCAGAACGTTGGTACACAGAGCGGTCCAAGTGAAGACCGGCATCTTCATCAATGACATGCCAGGAGCACGCATTTTGATGATGGTGGCGAAGAAGTTAACCCCCGTCAGCAAGGTACCCAAACCGGATATCTGTAGACTCCATATCCAGTAATCGACCCCCACGCCGGGACTGTACTCCTTACCCGACAGCGGTGGATATGCCAACCAACCGGTCTGAGCAAATTCACCGACCCCAAGAGACAGGTTGATCAGTACCACACCGACAACGGTGAACCAGAAGCTCAGGTTGTTCAGGAATGGGAAGGCAACGTCGCGAGCACCGATTTGTAGCGGTACCACTACGTTCATCAAGCCAACCACAAATGGCATCGCGACGAAGAAGATCATGATGACGCCGTGGGCGGTAAAGATCTGATCGTAGTGGTGCGGTGGTAGGAATCCGGCTTCTCCCGCTGAGGCGAGCGCCTGCTGGCTACGCATCATGATTGCATCGGCAAAGCCGCGCAGCAGCATGACGAAAGCCACGATGATGTACATGATACCTAGACGTTTGTGGTCAACCGAGGTCAGCCACTCCGTCCATAAATACTTCCATTTTCCAAAATAGGTAACCAGGGCGAGAAGCGCCAGACCACCTAAGATAATGCCGGCAACCGTAACCATAACAATGGGTTCATGGTACGGGACGGCGTCGAGTGTTAATTTTCCAAACATCTGTTATTCCTCGGCTCCTGCGTGAGCGTGCTCACCCATGTCCATATCCATATGCTCGTCTTTCTTCATGTCCATCTTCTTGCTGCCCATGAATTTGTTGATCACGTCGACAAACAATTCAGGATTAGCGCTAGAGAAGTATTCAACCGGATGGTATTCGCTTGGCTTCGCTAATGCTTCGAACTCAGCCATCGTCGTCAGTTGGTTTGGCGCTTTTTTAACTTCAGCAACCCACTGATCAAAGGTGGCGTTATCAGGCGTCGCAATGGCGGTGAACTTCATTCCAGAGAAACCTGGACCGCTGTAGCTGCTGGAGATCCCATTGTATTTCCCCGGCTCGTTGGCAATCAGATGCAGTTGGGTCTGCATGCCTGCCATCGCGTAAATCTGTCCGCCTAAACGAGGAATGAAGAAGGAGTTCATTACCGAGTTTGAGGTGATACGGAAATTAACCGGAGTATTCGCTGGGAAAGCCAGTTCGTTAACGGTCGCGATACCCAGATCCGGATAAACGAACAACCATTTCCAGTCGAGGGAAATAACATCGACACGGATAGGCTTAACGTCTGAAACCAGTGGTTTATACGGGTCTAGTTCGTGAGTCGTTTTCCACGTTAGCGTTGCGAGGATAGCGATAATGATAATTGGCACTGTCCAAACGACAGCTTCAATTTTATTAGAGTGAGACCAGTTGGGAGTGTATTTGGCATCCGTATTCGACGCGCGGAATTTACGCGTAAATACAATTGTCATTACGATTACTGGAATCACCACGATTAACATCAGCCCAAGGGCAGTCAGTATCAGGGATCTCTGCTCTAGACCTATTTGTCCTTTAGGATCCAGAAGCGCCATATCACAACCGCTCAGCAAGGCTGAGGCTGCGATTAAAGATAATATCCCAAAGCTTTTATTTAATTTACTGAGTCTCATCTAACGACCTCAATCGAAGGCTCTCTGTCGTCCCAAATGTAGGGGCATTTTACGGTAAGGTTGCAGATCTGTAAACATTCTTAAGGGACTGTCATCCTATTGTTTAAAAAGTCCAGATGATTTGTTTTAAATGTCGCATTTCATGGTGCATTTTAAGGTGAATGTAGCTATTAAATCAGTGGGTTATTTTCACTTTGTTGTAACAAAGTAAATGTAACAAAAAATGATTTTACATCCTAGGAAATCACTTTTTGTCACTTTTAGCGTAGTCCTTAATGGGGCGTTAGCTCATGAATTGCCAGCTTAAAATGGGAAAATGTGACACAGATCGTAGGGATATGTAACGCGTTACATTTGGAGTGAGAGAAAGCGATATAAAGCACAAAACGTGAAAGAATTTTCGTGTTGTTAAAAATATGTTTTTATTTTTCCGCTGTGAAAAAATAAATTTGAACGATAGTTGAGCGGTTATTTTTGACGGGAAGATGAAAAAAACAGCGATAAAAAATTATTCAATTTGTTATTAAAGTGGAAATTACGTGAAATAAAAAAAGCATCGACTAAAAAACAGCCGATGCTTTCTTAATTATTTCTCAATAAATTTTGCACATAAATTAATTTAACGGCGCAATCAAATAATCTGTTGATGATAGCGTTGGCTTCTATAATCCAACGTTGCACCCAGTAAAATGCCAAACAGGCTGAGCAGTAAACCGATATCCAATAACCACAGCATCACTGAGCCCGCATCTACGTTTAGTACGCTTTCTACCAATAGTCCGATTAGCCACAGCGCGATCAGCACACAGCCAATCAGCAGCGACTGAGAGGCGACTTTATAGGCACGTACAAACCGAGTTCGTCGGGAGAATTCACCGGTAGTCTGCGTATATTCCAACGTTTTGCGGCAGGCGGCGAGCAGTAAAAGCCCCGGAACGGCAGCAACGATGGAGAACAGATAGAACAACGGCCAGCCATGCAGTTCAACAAACCAGCCAGCGACCGGCCCTACATAGACACGACCGACGGCGGATAGGGCCGAAAGCAACGCAAATTGAGTGGCTGAGAAGGATTTATTACACAGCGTCATTAACAGTGCGACAAACGCTGCGGTTCCCATTCCCCCGCAGAGGTTCTCGAGGAAAATGGCGCTTCCCATGGTGAGCAGATTTTTGTCGGTTACGGCGAGCAGCCAGTAACCGAAGTTGGATACGCCCTGCAAAATACCAAACAGCATCAATGCGCGAAACAATGATAAACGCTGCATGAGCACGCCACCGAACAATGCGCCAACGATGGTGGCAAATAAACCAAGCGTTTTATTGACGAGACCGACTTCACCCGGATCAAAACCGACGCCACGGATCAGGAAGGTGGTGCTTAGGCTGCCCGCAAAGGCATCCCCCATTTTATACATCACGATAAGCAGCAGGATCAGCCAGGCATTATTGCGGCCAAAGAAATCCTTGAGCGGTTCAATGACGGCCTGCTCAAGCGTACGTGGTGCGGGTACAGAAACCTGTGGTTCGGGAGCGCATAGGGTGGCGACGATACCAATTAGCATCAAACCCGCCATCAGCCAATAGGTGCCTTGCCAGCCTAAATAGCGATCGGCCAGCCAGAGTGCGAGTCCACCAGAAACCAGCATCGCAAGGCGATAGCCCAGAACAGAAACGGCGGCGCCTGTCCCGCGCTCTTCAGCGCTGAGCAGATCGGTTTTATAGGCATCAAAGACAATATCTTGCGAGGCTGAGCAAAACGCGACAATGACGGCTAATCCGGCCAGCCACCATAGATGCTGGATCGGGTTGAGTAGTCCCATGGCAAAAATAGTGATGAGTAAACATATTTGGGTCACCAACAACCAGCCGCGGCGGCGGCCGAGAAACGATGGCGTATAACGATCCATCATGGGTGACCAAAGGAATTTAAAGACGTATGCCTGACCTACCAAAGAGAAGAAGCCGATGGTTTTAAGATCGACGTTGGCAACGGTCATCCAAGCCTGAAGCGTACCGGAAGTGAGAGCTAAAGGAAGGCCAGAGGCAAAACCCAGTAAAAGTAATATGACGGTATTGCGATGAGCAAAAATAGATAAATTTGAATTAGGCATTCAATTGATTCCCATGCTCTGCCCAGAAGGGCAGAGCGGGGTGAAAACGATGGGGATAATTAACGGGCGTTCGCTTTAATGAAGTCGCTGATGCTGGTGTCTTGAGCCATGTTTGCCACAATATCCGTCATCGCGTTGTTAACCGCATTGGTGATTTTACTGTTAGATGCAGTAAATGCGCCCTGTTCGTTGTAAACGGAGCGGTAGTTCTTCACCTGCTTATTGCCGTTTTTGGCTTGAGCGATAATAGAGATATCGGCATTCGTGGTGATGTTGTAACGCAGATTGCCTTCTTTAACGTCTGCATACAGCTGGTTCACGACGATTTGTAAATCAACAGAACCGCTTGGCCCAACCATATAACCGCGTTTGGTCATCTGGTTTTCCAACACTTCTTGTAACAGGAAGCGCAGATCGCGGGACGGCGTCAGCGTGACTAACTCACCGTCGCGATTGACCTTCGCCAGCGCTTTATCCTGACGAACATCGGCACCGTTAATGCTGATGGTAATGCCTTGCAGGGTTGGGTCCTGCTGCGGCAACGCCATCTTCGGATTAACGTCTAGCGTATTGGTGCTGGTTGCGCATCCGGCCAAGGCGAAAACGGCAAGGAGCGGGAAAAACAGTTTTGTGATCATTTTCATCGAGTTAATAACCATTTTTTCGTGAGAAGACGCCGTGTTCGACCTGAGTACTGGCGAAGCCACGGACTTGATGGACAAAATTTTCACCATCATAACATTGGCGTTGAGATGTTGAAGCCCTGAAAAACGATTTTATTGCATTATGAAAGCTAACAATCTCTGAAGCGGGGAGGATGGTAGAGTCCTCGTTCATTCATTTAAGCGTCATTGGGGGAGTGCTGATAAAGATCTTTGCGTTTCCAATTCACATCAGCAACGGAGTTCCCGATGTAAAACTGGCTTTGCAACAGTAGGTTAAATGCGGTTCGAACAGGGCGAGTTAGCCGACTTTGCAAAATATACACGGACTCACGACCAAGCTCTCTACAGGGTAAATAAACGGAAGTAATATCGAGAGAGTTAGTTTTTTTTATTCCAATATTAAAATCTAGACTCATGACGGATACGTCATCTGGCACCTGAATGCCATGCTGCTCGAAAACATCAATCACAGCCTGAGCAATGGTGTTGCTTCCGCACAGAATGGCTGAGGGTAACGTCTCGCGAGCGCGATTTTGCAGGTATTTTTCAAACGCGAGTTTAGCTTCTTCAGCCTCATATCCCTTATTCACCAGCAGATGCTCTGACTCGTCGAAAAACACATGATGATCCAAACAGGCTCTTTTAAAGCCGTCGAGGCGTAGCAGCATGGTATCTCGGCGTAGGTCTGTAAACAGTAAAACTGGACGATGGCCTTTTTGAAATAAATAAGTCGCAGCGCTGTAACTCGAGGAATAGTGGTCTGGCGAAATACTGTCTAAACGCATTTCTTTATCTTTAGCATTTATCGTAATAGCCAGTTTATTAGATTCTGATGCGAGTTTATATACCATTGCGTCATCGATACCAATTATTATGATTGCGTCAATGTCCTCTTTGTTGATTAATTTTATAAATGATGAAATATCAGCCCCGTTCACCTCTAAACTGCATTTACTGAGCCGGATGTCGTAATGCTCGATTTCTGAGGCGATGCTTTGAATGACCTCATAATAATAGCGATCGCCGTGAGGCGTGAATGCCTTAGCCGGGGCACACACTAATATAGAATTCATTAATAAGCGTCCAGCGGGCATGTTGTGCAAAATACCCAGTAGTTTTGCATGCGTAAATACTTTCTCTTTTGCCTGAGGACTGACGTTTGATTTACCCGATAATACGCGAGACACGGTACTGGTAGACAGTTGGGTAAGTTCTGCTAACTGCTTGATTTTTAATTTACCGGTCATTTTTGTGATCGACTCCATATATGAGTGATGAGATTATTTTCGTGGCTAGCTCATTGTCTATTTTGAAGTTTTATTTCTGTCGCACTCACTAAATCTACACGCTGCAATTCGTCCCATAAATAGCAGTTGTGTGAAAAAGAAGCCATTACTATTCTCTCAAAAATAAAATTCAAATGAAGAATTTCGTAACAAGACACAAATTATGTTTATCCCAACTCCGTCATTCGGAGATGACTAAGCGTGACGATGTCGGTTCTGACTTAATATGTGGGGAATAATTCCGACAAACACATTAATTCCATGAATGTGATGTGGTTTTATTCTATCAATGATGATGAGGTAACAGAATGCAAAAAATAGCGATTATTGGCACCGGTGGTATTTCTCGTACTCATATACAAGGGTATTTAAAATTTGCAGACCGTTGCCAAATTGTGGCTCTGGTTGACATTTACCCTGAAAAGGCAGAAGAGAAAAAACGCCAATATGGGCTGAACGATGCTAATGTTTACAGCAGCCATAGAGATATTCTAAGCGATGAGAATATTGACGTTTTTGATATCTGTACGCCGCCATATGTCCACGCAGAGATTGCTATTGATGCTCTTAATGCTGGTAAACATGTGCTTTGTGAAAAACCAATGGCAGCTTCATTACAAGAGTGCGATGCCGTTATCGCTGCCGCCAAGTCCAGCGGTAAGACGCTTTCTATCATTGCGCAAAATCGCTTTACCGATGCTTTCTGGCGCTTAAAAACGATCATTGATTCAGGTGCGGCAGGAAAGGTTTGTCATGCGCAGGTGGACTCATTTTGGTGGCGTGGGCGTTCTTATTATGATCTGTGGTGGCGCGGAACTTGGGAAAAAGAGGCCGGCGGCTGCACCCTTAATCATGCCGTGCACCACGTTGATGCCATTCAGTGGATGCTAGGATACCCCTCTGAGGTGGTATCAATGATCACCAACGCGGCGCATGAGAACGCTGAGGTTGAAGATCTTTCTGCCGCAATCTTTAGATATGACTCTGGCGCATTAACTCAGCTTACCGCATCGGTTGTCCATCATGGTGAAGATCAGAAAATCGTCATTCAAGGTGAGAAGGCTAGAATTTCAGCTCCGTGGGATAAGTACGCCAGTATTTCGGGGGCGAATGGGTTTCCGATTGAAGAGCGTGATACTGAATGTGAAAAGCAGTTGGAAGCGCTTTATCGGTCGGTGCCAAAGCTTGCCCACACCTTACATGCTGGGCAAATAGATAATTTCCTGCATGCTCTAGAAACCGGAACGGCCCCGTTAGTGGATGGTGTGCAGGGCAAACGCGCGTTGGAACTTATCACTGCGATCTATAAGTCTGCTATCACGCGTAGCTATGTCAGCCTACCTATTGGTGCCGATGATCCTTATTACCAAACCGGTGGTTTGATCTCTCTCGCGCCTCATTTTCATGAAAAATCTGCTTCGGTAGAAAACTTCAGCGATGAAGGGGAGATTCCTCTGGGCAAAGATATGGACAAAGACATGAGCAGCGAGGTTTCGGCATGAAAAACAAAGATGGTATGAACTATGCGCCGGTTGGTAAACCTCAGCCGGTCGTGCAACCGGGAGAGTTTGTTTTCGCCGCGGCGGCGCTCGATCACGGGCATATCTATGGCATGTGTAATGGCCTGATTGAGGCCGGAGCAACTTTGAAATGGGTTTACGATCCCGATCCTGAAAAGGTTAAAAAGTTTGTTAGCCAATACCCGCAGGTTCAAGTCGCTGATTCCATTACGAGTTTATTAGCCGACGAACAGGTTCAGCTGGTTGCAGGGGCAGGGATTCCCGCCGAGCGCTGTGCGCTTGGCTTGCAGGTTATGGATGCTGGGAAAGACTATTTTACTGACAAAGCGCCATTGATCAGCCTTGAGCAGTTGGCTGTGGCTAAACAGAAGGTAGAGCAAACTGGGCGTAAATATGCGGTGTATTACAGCGAGCGTCTGCACGTTGAAAGCGCTGTCTTTGCTGGACAGTTAGTGCAACAAGGCGCAATTGGTCGCGTGGTACAAACGCTAGGGATGGGGCCACATCGTGAAGGTGAAGGGCGACCCGATTGGTTCTATGACAGAAAGCAGTTTGGCGGGATTTTATGTGATATTGGCAGCCACCAAATAGAACAGTTTCTATTTTATACCGCTAACGACAATGCCCGTGTTATCGCCGCTCAGGCAAAAAACTTCAACCACCCACAACATCCACATTTTGAGGATTTTGGCGACGCCATGCTAGTGGGCAGCAATGGTGCAACGGGCTATTTCCGCTGTGATTGGTTTACGCCAGAGGGACTCTCCACTTGGGGTGATGGTCGGCTAACGTTGCTGGGAACAGAGGGCTACATTGAGATCCGTAAATACGTCGACATCACTCATCAGGAGCAGGATGTGGTGTATCTGGTCAATAACGCGGGAGAGTTCCGTTATCCCGTCGCCGGTCAAGTCGGTTTCCCATATTTTGGCCAATTAATCCTTGATTGCCTCAATCGTACTGAAAACGCCATGACTCAGGCTCATGCGTTTAAAGCGGCTGAGCTATGCGTACGGGCGCAAATGTGGGCAAATCAGAATCAATTGACCTAAGTTGGAGGCGGTATGCAAAGGATCAACGCGGCTATTGTAGGGTGTGGCTCTATTCATGCACGTCATGTAGAGGGGATAAAACATCACCCAGAGGGAAATTTACACACCATCGTTGAGCTCGACCAAGCTAAAGGCGAAGAACTGGCATCTCGCTATGGCTGTCTCTATGCCCGTCATTATCATGACATGTTGTGTGATAAGGAGATTGACGTGGTGCATATTTGCACGCCACATCATTCGCATCGAGAAATTATTATTGCGGCCTTAGCCGCTGGCAAACATGTATTCACAGAAAAACCGTTAGCGCTAAACGCGAGTGAAATCCAACAAATCAAACAGGCTGCCTTAGCATCCAAGGTTTTGCTGGGCATCTGCTACCAGAATAGGCTGAATCCGACGAGTCAGAAGATCAAATCCATGCTTGAACAGCAGACGCTTGGCAAAATGATAGGTATGCGAGCAATGCTTACGTGGGCGCGTTCTGAGGAGTATTACTCACAAAGTGAATGGCGTGGGCGATTTGCTCGCGAAGGAGGAAGCCTGCTAATTAATCAGGCCATTCATACGCTGGATCTGATGCAGTGGTTTGGGGACGGTGTTCAGGCGATTAAGGGCGTCGTCGATAGCACCTTTCTCGCAGAGGCAACGGAAGCTGAAGATACCGCAACGGCTAATATGGTGTTAGGCAATGGTGCCCGAGGACTATTTTACGCCACTAATTGTTACAGCACGGATTCACCGCTACTTTTGGAAATTCACTGTGAAAAGGGAATATTGCAGCTGCACCAAAATAGTCTGTGGCTAATAGCTGATGGAAAGAATACTCAGCTCGCTAGTGATGAGATAACTATCGGGATGGAAAAAAGTTATTGGGGCAGCAGCCACAATAAAGCAATTTCATCTTTTTACCGTGCAATAAGTGAAAATATCCACTCTGGCTACGTTGATATTAATCAGGCCGAAATATCACTGCGGATGGTTGATGCTATATATCAGTCATCGTTGTTACGTCGTTGGGTAACCTTAGCCGAATAAAATAGTTAAATATTAAAATTCATTATCCGTTTAAATGATTGTGTGGGGCTTACTCCGCGCAGGAACGCTATTTTTTATACCACAATATGCAGGGTCTATATAATGAAACCAACGGAACGTCGAGTCGGTTATGGTACTGCAATAGGATATGGTGTCACTGATTTATTCGGTGGTGGCGCATTTGCCGTTATAGGTACATGGCTACTGTTTTTTTATACGACTTATTGCGGGCTAACGGTATTAGAAGCAGGGTCAATTTTTGCTATAGCCCGAGTCATTGATGCATTATTAAGCCCAATAATGGGATATATTACTGATAATTTTGGTAATACATGGTTAGGTAAAAGATTTGGTCGTCGGCGTTTTTTCTTATTAATCAGTTCTCCTCTGATGTTCCTGTATGCCTTAATTTGGATATCAGATATGAGTTATTGGTACTACCTTGGCACTTACTTGTCGATTGAACTGCTTTCGGCCATGGTTCTGGTGCCATGGGAAACCCTCTCTGCAGAAATGACCAATCGCTTCAGCGAGCGAACTCGTTTGTCTGGCGTGCGCATGATGTGTTCACAGTTAGGAGGGTTGTTAGCGGTTTCTGTACCGGGTGTCATTATGCACTTTACCGGCAAAGATAACCCAATGACGTATACCTATATGGGCATGTTTTTTGCCGTTGTATTTTGCTTGGCGGTTTTTATTACTTGGAGGTGTACATGGGAGGCCAGCGATGTATGTGATAGCGATGAGCCTGAATATGTATCGGCACATGGATCGGGAAACCTTTGGCATCATATAAAAGGCTTGGTGTTGGATCTTTTCTCTTCTTTTAAAATTCGTATTTTTCGCCAGCATATTGCTATTTATATCTCCTCGTTTACGGCACTAGATGTATTTGGCGCGGTATTTACCTATTACGTTGTTTATAGTTTAAAGCAGGATGTCTCGGTTGTTTCCGGATTTTTAACCGTAGCCGCCTTTGTTTCTGTTCCGGGAACCTTTGGTTTTATGATGTTGCTCGAAAAATTTAATATGACACCGAGTGGTGCATTACGCTTATCCTATGGCTGTATTTTTGGTGTTCTGTGTTTTCTTTTTTATATTTATATGACTGAAGCACAGGTCTCGGTGTGGCTGTTCTTGGGTGTTTTCGTTATTTTCGGTATGGCTCGTGCCGGGCTATATTATATTCCTTGGAATATTTATAGCTTTATTCCTGATGTTGACGAAATTATCACTAAAAAACGTCGTGAAGGTATTTTTGCGGGTGTGATGGTTTTAACCCGAAAAAGCACCGTCGCACTCGCCATTATGTTGATTGGTATTGTGTTGCAGGAAAGTGGATTTGTAAAAGGCAGCGGTGAGCAGCCGATTAGCGCAGTTCATGCCATTGTTGGTTTAATGATTTTTGGTACTGGAGCGCTGTTGGCCATTAGTTTTTATATCACATACCGATTTAAGCTCACTCGTGATACTCACAAGATACTGATTAAAGAAGTCGCTCGTCTCAAACTGGGCGGACGTTTGGATGATTGCGATCCCCGTTCGCGTCAGGTGATCAAAGATCTCACTGGATATGAGTATGACAAAGTGTGGGGCGGGATGGATAAGATGTGTGATAGAGATAGCTTATCATCCGTTTCGTACCGCAACGATCCCTCTTGAACGTGTCAGTCATGAAACGTCCAGATTAGGTTAACTATTGGCATATCGCAGAGAGGGTAAGTGCATGAGAGCACAGTGGAGTAAAGAAGAAGCCAACGCTTGGTACCAACGGCAAGGATGGCTATGTGGATTCAATTATCTACCCCGCACGGCGGTTAATTGGAACGAGCTATGGCAGGCTGAAACTTTTGATATAGCGACGATTGATGAAGAACTCGGCTGGGCCGAAGATGTTGGCTACAATACGCTGCGTGTGAATTTGCCTTTTATTGTTTGGTTGCACGATAGAGAAGGACTCTTCGCTCGTATCGATGCTTTCCTCTCGGTGGCGCAAAAACATGGTATGCAGGTGATGCTTACATTAATGGATGACTGTGGATTTTCAGGCGATCAACCCCATCTGGGTGTGCAAGAGGCGCCTATTCCTGGCGTACACAACAGCCGCGCAGTGGCGAGTCCCGGACGCGACACCGTGTGCAACCTGTCCGCGAGGAGCAGCATTGAGCGTTATATTCACGACGTCATCACGACGTTTCGTGCCGATGGACGCATTCTGCTCTGGGATCTTTATAACGAACCGGGAAATCGAGGAATCTTCATCAGTGGAGCCGATGAGGCTTTGTATGCGGAAAAATTGGAGGTTTTCGCGCTGGATTTGCTGCGGCAGGCTTTTCAATGGGCGAGAGAAGCGAATCCGATTCAGCCATTGACCGCGGGGGCGTGGCATATTCCCGAGCCTAGTTCTCGCTTCGCGAATGCCTACCAGCATCCGATAGATCAGGAGGCATTAGCACAGTCTGACGTGATTAGTTTTCATGCCTATGTTGGAACGCCTGATATGGTTGGTCTAATAAATCAGCTTAACTCGTTTGGCAGACCTCTGTTTTGCACCGAATGGCTAGCGCGACACGTGGGTAGCACTTTTGAAGAACAGCTTCCTTTAATGCGAACGCATAATATCGCGTGTTATCACTGGGGATTAGTGGCTGGGAAAACGCAGACCACGCTGCCTTGGCCAAGTATCGTTAAGCGCCGTAAAGACTATGCCCATCTTTGGTTCCATGATGTATTTGATGTTCATGGCATACCGTTTCGACAGTCTGAAATGGCGCTGGTTTCACGCTTCATGCATAGCAATCAGATGCAGGCATTAGAAACCGATATGAGAAAAAACGACTAGAAAGGATGTATTACGCCCGTTTGCGTAAAATCCCCTGTTTCAGAAAAGATAAATATGTAACTTATCGTCGTTGGTTGCTAGGAAAAAGCTACAATTAACATTAAGGTATGTTTCTCATTGGTGCGTCATAGCTCATCTTTTGAGAATATAGCCTGTTAAGCGCCAGGTTTTTTCTGCCGACGTAGGCTGATGCAGTATGAGGGGATTTCTTATGATGAGAGAACAGATAGAAGCAAAGTTACGCGCCGCGTTTGAACCTTTCTATCTTGAGGTGGTTGATGAAAGTTATCGTCATAACGTACCGGCAGGTTCTGAAAGTCACTTTAAAGTGGTGTTAGTCAGCGATCGTTTCCAAGGTGAGCGCTTTCTGACTCGCCATCGTTCAATCTATGGCGTGCTCTCAGAAGAGCTGGCCGATGGTGTTCATGCGCTGGCCCTGCATACCTATACGCACAAAGAGTGGGAAGCGTTACAAGATACGGTTCCAGCATCACCGCCCTGTCGTGGTGCTGGCACCTTAGCCTAAGCTAACTTGCTTAAATAGGCGGCGAAAAGGCAAGTAAATTACCACGAAGGTGGAACTCTTGACCGTTTTTGCTGTATTAATAGCGTGTTCGATGAGAAACGGCCCTTGAGGCCGTTTCTTTTTGCGTAGCGAGTTTTATGATTAGATGCGCAGGCGATTGCATGACATATCGTCTTTGTTATGGGGCTAAAGCGGTGTGAGCTATAGCCGAAATGGCAAAGGTATCGCTCGAAACTGTGAATCACGCCGCGGACACTTGGTGTGCGGTTCTCGACTCATTGCTCATGCATCGCTATAATGTCGCGTCTATTTTTTCCTGAATGTATTCGGGACGCTTCTATGCCCAAACGACTTGAAGTTGCAGGCAATACAGCAGCGGCTTCAGGTAAGAAGGGATAAACAGGGAACACGGTTCTGGTGAAAGCGGCCGTCCCGGTTCTGTGAAGTCAGGTTTTCTTCGTTGAAAATGGCTTCTGGAGTTGACCGAGCACTGTGATTTTTTGAGGTATAAGATGCAAGTTTCTGTTGAAACCACCGAAGGCCTTGGCCGCCGCGTAAACATTACTGTTGCAGCCGACAGCATTGAAAAAGCAGTAAACAGTGAGCTGGTCAACGTGGCTAAAAAAGCACGTATCGACGGCTTCCGTAAAGGTAAAGTGCCAATGCACATTATCTCTCAGCGTTATGGCGCATCTGTTCGTCAGGACGTTCTGGGTGATCTGATGCAGCGCAACTTCGTTGACGCGATCATCAAAGAAAAACTGAATCCAGCTGGCGCGCCTAAATATGTACCGGGCGAGTACAAACTGGGCGAAGATTTCTCTTTCGCAGTTGAATTCGAAGTTTACCCAGAAATCGAACTGAAAGATCTGGAAAGCATCGAAGTTGAAAAACCAGTTGTTGAAGTTACCGACGCTGACGTTGATGCAATGCTGGATACTCTGCGTAAGCAGCAGGCAACTTGGGCTGCTACCGAACGTGCAGTAGAAGCTGAAGACCGCGTAACCGTAGACTTCACCGGTTCTATCGACGGCGAAGTTTTCGAAGGCGGCAAAGCCTCTGATTTCGTTCTGGCAATGGGCCAGGGCCGTATGATCCCAGGCTTCGAAGAAGGCATTCTGGGTCATAAAGCCGGTGAAGAGTTCGTTATCGACGTCACCTTCCCAGAAGACTACCACGCTGAAAACCTGAAAGGGAAAGCAGCGAAGTTCGATATCGTTCTGAAGAAAGTTGAAGAGCGTGAACTGCCAGAATTCACTGAAGAATTCATCAAACGTTTCGGCGTTGCAGATGGTTCTCTGGACGGTCTGAAAGCTGAAGTGCGTAAAAACATGGAACGCGAACTGAAAGGCGCGGTACGTAACCGTATCAAGTCTCAGGTTATCGACGGTCTGGTTAAAGCGAACGACATCGACGTTCCAGCGGCACTGATTGACGGTGAAGTTGACGTTCTGCGTCGTCAGGCTGCACAGCGTTTCGGTGGCAACGAGAAACAAGCTCTGGAACTGCCACGTGAACTGTTCGAAGAGCAGGCTAAGCGTCGTGTTGTTGTTGGTCTGCTGCTGGGCGAAGTTATCGCTAAGAAAGAGCTGAAGGCTGACGAAGATCGCGTTAAAGCGCTGATCGAAGAGATGGCTTCTGCATACGAAGATCCAAAAGAAGTGATCGAGTTCTACAGCAAAAACAAAGAGCTGATGAACAACATGCGTAATGTTGCTCTGGAAGAACAAGCTGTTGAAGCACTGCTGGCTAGCGCTAAAGTGTCTGAAAAAGCGACCAACTTCAGCGATCTGATGAACCAAACTCAGGCTGCGTAATGTTGCTTTGAATGGTTAATCCGTTCTGAAGTTATAAAAACCTTCGCTCTAGAGCGAAGGTTTTTTTATGGGAAAAGGTTTATTTCTTTGTGTACCGTCCCCAAATATTGTGCAAGTGTCTAACCTATAACAGCAGACACAGGCAGTTGAGCATGGTCAACATAGTTTATCTACAGTAGAATCAAAGCAAATAATGCCAAAGTGATTTCTATAGGAGACGGTTAATGTCATACAGTGGCGAGCGTGATTTAGCACCGCACATGGCTTTAGTGCCAATGGTTGTTGAACAGACTTCGCGTGGCGAACGTTCATACGATATTTTTTCCCGTCTGTTGAAAGAGCGAATCATCTTCCTGACTGGTCAGGTTGAAGATCACATGGCAAATCTGATCGTGGCTCAGATGCTGTTCCTTGAAGCGGAAAACCCAGAGAAAGATATTCATCTATATATCAACTCACCGGGCGGCGTCATCACTGCAGGGATGTCTATTTATGACACTATGCAGTTTATCAAACCTGACGTAAGCACCATCTGCATGGGGCAAGCATGTTCCATGGGCGCGTTCCTGCTGACCGCAGGTGCCAAGGGCAAACGCTTCTGTCTGCCAAATTCGCGCGTGATGATTCACCAACCGCTGGGTGGTTTCCAGGGGCAGGCGACGGATATTGAAATCCACGCGAAAGAAATCCTGAAAGTTAAGGCTCGCATGAATGAGCTGATGGCTAAACATTCAGGTAAACCGCTCGAAGAAATTGAGCGTGATACCGAACGTGACCGCTTCTTGTCAGCAGACGAAGCTGTAGAATACGGTTTGGTCGATTCGGTAATGACTCACCGCGGCTGATTGTGTCAGACTACGGCCTTGAATGGCGTCGCCTATCCAACCCTCGGTTCACATAGCGATATTTCGGTTTGCCACTGATGGGTAGCGTAACTATCAACATCGGGTCGGTTGCCGATATACTATAGTGAATATAAAGCGTCGGGTGATGCTTTGCATCGTACCAATGGGTTGTATGGCCTATGCTGAAAGGTCGTTTTGCGCAGATTGGTCGCACTGCCGTTGATAGGGTTAGCCATTGGCGACCGATTCGACGGGACAGATACTTAATGAAAGAGGTTTACTGATGACAGATAAGCGCAAAGACGGTTCAGGCAAGCTGCTGTACTGTTCTTTTTGCGGCAAAAGCCAGCATGAAGTTCGTAAGCTGATCGCCGGGCCGTCAGTGTATATCTGCGACGAGTGTGTCGATCTGTGTAATGACATCATTCGCGAAGAGATTAAAGAAGTCGCTCCACATCGTGAGCGCAATGCTTTGCCAACGCCGCACGAAATTCGTAACCATTTAGATGATTACGTTATCGGGCAGGAACAGGCGAAAAAAGTGTTGGCGGTAGCGGTATATAACCACTACAAACGTCTGCGCAATGGTGATACCAGCAACGGTGTTGAACTTGGCAAAAGTAACATTTTGCTGATCGGTCCAACCGGTAGCGGTAAAACACTGTTGGCTGAAACGCTGGCTCGCTTCTTGGATGTGCCATTCACGATGGCCGATGCTACCACCTTGACCGAAGCAGGTTATGTGGGTGAAGATGTTGAAAATATCATCCAGAAACTGCTGCAGAAATGTGATTACGACGTACAGAAAGCCCAGCGCGGTATTGTCTATATCGACGAAATCGATAAGATTTCTCGTAAGTCGGATAATCCATCGATTACCCGTGACGTATCCGGCGAAGGCGTACAGCAGGCTTTGCTGAAACTGATTGAAGGCACTATCGCTGCGGTTCCACCTCAGGGCGGCCGTAAGCATCCACAGCAGGAGTTCTTGCAGGTTGATACCTCCAAGATTCTGTTTATCTGCGGTGGTGCTTTCGCAGGCTTAGATAAAGTGATTGGCCAGCGTGTAAATACCGGTACTGGTATCGGCTTTGGTGCAACGGTTAAGGCTTTGTCTGAGAAAGCCACCGAAGGTGAGCTGTTGGCTCAAGCTGAACCAGAAGATCTGATCAAGTTTGGTCTGATCCCTGAGTTCATCGGCCGCCTACCTGTTGTTGCTACGCTGCGTGAGCTGAGCGAAGACGCACTGATTCAGATCCTGAAAGAGCCAAAAAATGCCCTGACCAAGCAGTATCAGGCATTGTTTAATCTGGAAGGTGTGGATCTGGAATTCCGCGACGAAGCCCTGACGGCGATTGCTAAGAAAGCAATGGCACGTAAAACAGGTGCGCGTGGTTTGCGTTCCATCGTTGAAGCCGCTCTGCTGGAAACGATGTACGACTTACCCTCAATGGAAAACGTCGATAAAGTCGTCGTTGACGAAAATGTCATCGAGGGTCAGGCGGAGCCAATGCTGATTTATGGCAAACCGGAAGCACAAGCTTCTGGCGAATAATTAGCCAGTAAACTGATGGGTTATCAATAAAATGGGGGATTTTATCTCCCATTTTTTTTTCTGTTGTTGTTTGCGTTGAATCCCTGGTAAACATCCCCATATACTCAGATACAAACTGGGTGAAGCAACAACGTAAAACGGGTTGTAAGATTCCCATAACCTGGCGGAAGCTAAACTAAGAGAGAGCTCTATGAATCCTGAGCGTTCCGAACGCATAGAAATCCCCGTATTGCCTCTGCGCGATGTGGTGGTTTATCCGCACATGGTGATTCCATTGTTCGTAGGCCGAGAAAAGTCTATCCGGTGCCTAGAAGCCGCAATGGATCACGACAAGAAGATCCTGCTGGTCGCACAGAAGGAAGCGTCGACGGATGAACCTGGAGTAAATGACCTTTTCTCTGTAGGTACCGTTGCCTCTATTTTACAGATGCTGAAATTGCCTGACGGCACCGTAAAGGTTCTGGTCGAAGGTCTTCAGCGCGCGCGAATCACCACGCTATCAGACAGTGGTGAACATTTTGCTGCACAGGCCGAATATTTAGAAATTCCAGAAATGGATGAACGCGAGCAGGAAGTTCTGGTTCGCACAGCCATTAATCAGTTTGAAGGCTATATCAAACTGAATAAAAAGATCCCACCAGAAGTGCTGACATCGCTCAACAGTATTGACGATGCGGCCAAGCTGGCAGATACCATTGCCGCCCACATGCCGTTGAAGTTAAACGACAAGCAGGCTGTTTTGGAAATGTCAGACGTCACTGAGCGTCTGGAATATCTGATGGCGATGATGGAGTCTGAAATCGATCTGCTGCAGGTTGAAAAACGCATTCGTAACCGCGTTAAAAAGCAGATGGAAAAGAGCCAGCGTGAGTACTATCTGAATGAGCAAATGAAAGCTATTCAGAAAGAGCTGGGCGAAATGGATGATACGCCAGACGAATTCGAAGCGCTGAAGCGCAAAATCGAAGCGGCGAAAATGCCGAAAGATGCGCGCGAAAAAACCGAAGCGGAACTGCAAAAGCTGAAGATGATGTCGCCGATGTCTGCTGAAGCAACGGTGGTTCGTGGCTATATCGACTGGATGATTCAGGTTCCTTGGAATGCGCGCAGTAAGGTCAAAAAAGACCTCAACAAAGCGCAGGAGATTCTGGACACCGACCATTATGGCTTGGAGCGTGTTAAAGACCGTATTCTGGAATATTTAGCCGTCCAGAGCCGCGTAAGCAAAATTAAAGGGCCAATCTTGTGTCTGGTTGGGCCTCCAGGGGTAGGTAAAACCTCTCTGGGTCAGTCAATCGCTCGTGCCACAGGTCGTCAATACGTCCGTATGGCGCTGGGGGGCGTGCGTGATGAAGCGGAAATCCGTGGTCACCGCCGCACGTACATCGGCTCTATGCCGGGTAAACTGATCCAGAAGATGGCAAAAGTCGGGGTGAAAAACCCGCTGTTCCTGCTCGATGAGATCGACAAAATGTCGTCTGACATGCGTGGCGATCCGGCTTCAGCGCTGCTGGAGGTTCTGGATCCTGAGCAGAATATCGCATTCAACGACCACTATCTGGAAGTGGATTACGATCTGTCCGACGTAATGTTTGTGGCGACCTCAAACTCCATGAACATTCCTGCGCCGTTGCTGGATCGTATGGAAGTGATTCGTCTGTCGGGTTACACCGAAGATGAAAAACTTAACATTGCCAAGCAGCATTTGTTGCCAAAACAGTTAGAGCGCAACGCGCTGAAGAAAGGTGAGTTGACGGTTGATGACAGCGCAATTAGCGGCATTATTCGCTATTACACCCGTGAAGCGGGCGTGCGTAGTCTGGAACGTGAAATCTCGAAACTGTGCCGTAAAGCAGTGAAAAATCTGCTGATGGATAAATCCGTCAAGCACATTGAGATCAACGGCGACAACCTGAAGGATTTCCTTGGCGTACAGCGATACGACTATGGCCGTGCGGATAGTGAAAATCGCGTAGGTCAGGTAACCGGCTTGGCGTGGACTGAAGTGGGTGGTGATCTGCTGACCATTGAAACGGCCTGTGTGCCGGGCAAAGGTAAGCTGACTTACACCGGTTCTTTAGGTGAGGTTATGCAGGAGTCTATTCAGGCTGCGCTGACCGTAGTGCGTGCTCGCGCGGAGAAATTAGGCATTAACCCTGATTTCTATGAAAAACGCGATATTCACGTTCACGTACCTGAAGGTGCTACGCCGAAGGACGGTCCAAGTGCCGGTATTGCCATGTGCACCGCGCTGGTTTCATGCCTGACAGGTAATCCAGTTCGCGCTGATGTTGCCATGACGGGTGAAATTACGCTGCGTGGTTTAGTGCTCCCTATCGGTGGATTGAAAGAAAAACTGCTGGCTGCGCACCGTGGCGGAATTAAAACGGTACTGATCCCAGATGAGAACAAACGTGATTTGGAAGAGATTCCAGACAACGTCTTGGCCGATCTGGATATCCATCCGGTAAAACGAATTGATGAAGTTTTAGCCTTGGTGCTGCAAAATTCACCGTTTGGAATGGAAGTGGTCACCGCGAAATAGTGATATATCGCAAAAACCTCTGATAAAACCTATGCTGGCAGCCCATTTCGGACTTGCCAGCATTTTTTTGTGCAGCTAACTTAGAACCCTGTCAAATTAGGAAAAGCCGCATCTGATGTGTCTTGCCATGAACTGACAGGATTGATATAACTGCTGCGCAGCCGTACCCAAAGGACAATATTCCAGTACGGCATAAGATTTCTATAGGGGATGAAAGAGTGAATAAGTCACAACTGGTCGATAAGATTGCCGAAGGTGCAGATATTTCTAAAGCGGCTGCTGGCCGTGCATTAGATGCGATTATTGCGTCTGTTACTGAGTCTTTGCAGAGCGGTGATTCTGTTGCTCTGGTCGGTTTTGGTACTTTTGACGTGCGTGAACGTTCTGCACGTACTGGTCGTAACCCTCAGACCGGTAAAGAAATCAGCATTCCTGCTGCAAAAGTTCCTGGTTTCCGTGCTGGCAAGGCACTGAAAGACGCAGTTAATTAATTGTGCGTCAGGCTCAACCATCTGAATTTGTTTGTATGTTATGACTCCGCGTGAGTGCAAACAGTGAAACATTAGACTGACGTGGCTGAGCTGCTAGGGTAAAATACAAGGCGCATCATAAACGATGCGCTTTTTTTATGGCTAAAGTTTCATGGAAACAGAGTCTCTCCCAGTAAGCCGATTCGCTTAACAGGAGTGATTTTTGATTTAATAGCCAATTTAGTCGTATTACGTGTGCAGTGTTGGCTACGAATCAGATAGACTGAGCCGACAAAAATTACTGTATTACCCACAATCACAGCGGAGTGTTGCCACACTATGATGGACAATTTACGCGCGGCCGCTAATCACGTCGTGCTCAAAATCATCCTGGGCCTAATCATCGTGTCATTTGTTTTGACCGGGGTAGGGGGTTATTTGACCGGCGGTTCCGGTGACTATGCGGCTAAGGTCGATGGTCAGGAAATTAGCCGTGGTCAGCTTGAGCAAGCGGTTCAAAGCGAACGCAGTCGTTTACAGCAGCAATTGGGCGACCAGTTTTCAGTGTTGGCAGGGAACGAAGGTTACATGAAGGAGCTGCGTAAGCAGGCTCTTGACCGCCTGATTGACGATAAGCTGCTTGACCAGTATGCCAAGAAATTGGGACTGGGGATTAGCGATGAACAAGTGAAAGAAGCCATCTGGGCGATGCCTTATTTCCAGACGAATAATCAGTTTGATAATGCCAAGTATCTGAGCATCATTGCCAACATGGGGCTGACGCCAGATAACTATGCGCAGCTAGTTCGTCAGCAATTAACCAGCCAACAGCTGATTCAGGCCTATACGGCGACAGGCTTCACTCTGCCGGTTGAAGTTGAAGCTATGGCTGCGCTCACCATGCAACAGCGTGATGTGCGTCTGGCGACGATTGATATCAAGGCGCTAGAAAAAGATCAGAAAGTCACTGATGAAGAGCTGAAAGCTTATTATGAGCAGAATAAGAATAGCTTCATCGCACCTGAAGAAGTGAAGGTCAGCTACATCGAAATGGATGCAGCGGCAATTCAGGATAAAGTCACCGTTTCTGATGATGAAATTGCAGCCTATTACGATCAGCACAAATCCAGCTATACCCAGCCAGAGCGTAAAGACTACAGCGTTATTCAGGTAAAAACTGAAGCTGATGCTAAAGCGGTACTGGATGAGCTAAACAGCGGCGCAGATTTTGCCAAAGTGGCAGCGGAGAAATCGACTGACATCATTTCGCGCAAAAAAGGCGGTGAGCTGGGCTGGTTAGAACCAGGTACAACACCCGATGAAATTCTGGGCGCGAAGTTAACCACCAAAGGCCAGCTTTCTGGCGCGGTGAAGTCTAGCGTTGGCTATCTGGTTGTTCGGTTGAATGACATCAAGCCAGAACAGGTTAAACCGCTGGCTGAAGTTCGTGCTGACATCGAGTCTCAGGTTAAACAGCAAAAAGCGCTAGACGCCTTCTTTGCCTTGCAGCAAAAGGTGAGCGATTCAGCCACCAGTGATAATGAGTCTTTAGCCGGTGCGGAAGAGGCTGCTGGTGTGAAAGCGACCGAAACGGGTTGGTTTACACGCGATAACGTTCCTGCGGCTATCAACTTCAAACCCGTTACTCAGGCTATCTTTGAGGGTTCTCTGTTTGGTGAAAATGGTGCACCGGGCAGTAACTCTGATGTGATCAGCGTTGAAGGTGACCGTGCTTTTGTTATCCGTATTTCTGGTCATAAACCAGAAGCGGTGAAGCCAATGGATCAGGTGAAAGAGCAGATCACCGAGATGGTGAAACGCCAGAAAGCTATCCAGCAGGCGCGTACTGAAGGCGATAAACTGCTGAATGCGCTGCAGGCAGGTAAAGGCGAGGAAGCACTGAAAGCCGCAGGTATTAGCTTTGGTGCAGAACAAACGCTGACACGTGCTTCTGAAGATCGTCAGTTAGCTGATACCGTGTTTGCGTTAGCTCAGCCAAAAGACAACAAGCCTGTTTATGGTTTGGCTCAGGATCGTCAGGATAACATTGTGCTGATTCAGCTTGATGCGGTGAAGTCTGGTCATTTGAGCAACGAAGAGCTTAAAGCTTTCTCTGCTCAGATGTTAACGGGCTCAACCGGCATTACCTTTGACTCTCTGATGAATAATTTGCGTTCTAATGCCAAAATTAAGTATGGCAGCGCAGCGAGCGAAATGTAGTAAGCATCGCAATAAATTTGCACTCTTGTGCAATCACAAAAGGCCGCTTATGCGGCCTTTTCCATATCTGGATAATGCTATTTGTTATGTTTTTTACCCTGTTGCACCCTGTGCTCGCTGACACATAACAGGAGAATTTCAGCATGAAAAAACAAAGTATGGTGATGTCATTATTCAGCGTATGGATGCTGCTGGCAGGGGCTTTGCTACTGCCAGCACAAGCTCAGTCTGCAACCACAAACAAGCCAGTTTCCCCAAGCGTAGAGCAAGCGCCAAAGGCGCCCGATCCACAGCCAGTGACCAAAGATGCTTCGTCAGGTATAACGGGAACCAGCGTCAATATTAACACCGCTAGCGCAGAGCAAATGGCGACGGTGCTAAACGGCGTCGGGCTGAAGAAGGCGCAGGCTATCGTTGAATATCGTGAGAAAAATGGTGCTTTCACTCAGATCGAGCAGTTAGAGGAAGTAAAAGGCATTGGCGCTTCTCTCATTGAACGTAACCGGGATCGTTTAAAATTGTGATCGAACACAAAAATTAGTGGTCTAACCAGTTTGGTTTTTTAGCACTCTGCTACTTTCAATAGTGCGCTAAGCGTTAAACCTTGCTGGGGAGGTGGCCGTGATTTATCACGGTTGCCTCAGATGAAATAGAGACTATTTTGAAAGGCCATTCGAACGATGAGCAATGCAACCATCATTAAGGTTAGGGGATACCATTTAGATGTCTATCAGCATGTTAATAATGCTCGTTATCTAGAATTCCTTGAGGAAGCGCGTTGGCAATGGCTTGAAGACCACGGTGCTTTTGAGTGGATGATGAAAGAAGCCATTGCTTTTATGGTAGTGAACTTAAATATTAACTATCGCCGCGGTGCAGTCTTGAATGATGAGTTAATTGTTGAGAGCAAACTTCATCAGCTCAATGGTCGAAGCGGTGTTTTAAATCAAACGATTACTCGCACGTCCGATAATGAAATCATTATTGATGCGGCGCTAACGTTTGTGTGCACCGATCTGAAAACACAAAAAGCATTGCCTCTTGAAGGTGCCTTACGCGATCGCTTGCTGGAATTAAGCGGAGATAAATGAAGGGAGAATGACTGAGCCGCCAGTGTAAAACATAGCGGCTTCGAATATTTTATAAGCCGGTTTTTTCTTTCAGGCTAGCGGAGACGACCGCTTGGTTTGCCAAATACTCATTTAACCCGTGAGAGCGCAAATGGCAGGCTGCGCATTCGCCGCAACCATCGCCCTGAATACCGTTATAGCAGGTCAATGTTTCTCGGCGTACCAGATC
This sequence comes from Hafnia sp. HMSC23F03, assembly GCF_001816025.1. Classification (NCBI taxonomy): domain Bacteria; kingdom Pseudomonadati; phylum Pseudomonadota; class Gammaproteobacteria; order Enterobacterales; family Hafniaceae; genus Hafnia; species Hafnia sp. HMSC23F03. The sequence continues at coordinate 39,281 of NZ_KV824188.1, read as the reverse complement.
CAGTTTCTGGTAATGATCGGCCAAAGCCCAAGTTTCGGCTTTGTTCAGCCACATTAGCGGAGTTTCAAAGCGAACGTCACGCGCCATGCCGAGCGTAATCGCTTTGTTGAGAGCCTTAACGAACTCATCGCGGCAGTCTGGGTAGCCAGAGAAATCGGTTTCGCATACGCCCGTAATCACCGCTTCAGCCTGAACTTGATAGGCGTAGATTGCGGCTAACGTAAGAAACAGAATATTTCGACCTGGTACAAACGTGTTTGGGATACCGTCTTCGCTTTCGGTGGGGACGGGGATGTTGTCACGAGTCAGGCTGCTGATAGCCAGTTCATTGAGTAAACCCACATCCAATACTTTATGTGCCGAAGCGCCTAGTTTAATCGCGAGATCGCGAGCCACGTCGATTTCGGCACGATGGCGTTGGCCATAATCAAATGTGATGCAATGCACTTCATCATATTGATCTAATGCCTGAATCAGACAAGTTGTGGAGTCTTGACCGCCACTGAATACTACCACCGCGCGTTTCATCGCCTTACCTCTATAATTCAAAAAAACAGAGGCAGACAAAAAATTGCCTGCCATTGCGCTATCTATACTTTAAATCGCTTCAGCATATGGTAACGGCTGCGTGAAGGGATGAACAGCCTGACCTTTAATCTGTGGGTGCTGGCACCCATGCTCGGCTGAAATCAAACCATCCGTAAGCGGTGAGGATCACCCCTTCAACCCTAGGGGGAGCGCTGATCTGGTACTGATAGTTAAACAGCGGCATGATAATGCCCTGCTGCATCAGATGGGTATAGTAATCACGAAGAGCATAGTGTCGCAGGGTTTCATCGCTGATGAGTTGCACGTCATCAAGCACAGCACGACATTGTAACTGCTCGGTGTGACTCAAAATGGCTTGCCAGAGAATATCGACTCTCAGCCAGTTTTCCAGTGCCATCTCCGGTGACTCTCCGATGAGTCGATCGCCTAAAACAATGTCAACATCCTCAAACTGCTCGCGTGATTCCCAGCGTTTGCCATCATGGAAGCGAACTTCCAGTTCGCATCCTGCTTGAGCAAGGCGTTCTTGTAAGCGCTCGGAAAGCGCAGTGAGCTCAGCGGGAGGATGATAGAGCAAGGTGAGTTTTGGCGGTAAACTGACGGGCTCAGTGGTTGGTTCAGGTAACGGCCAACCAGACAACATTTCACTGCTACGTGCGATCAAACCATTCTCAATCGGCAGTTGGTTCAACGTATTTTCTTCGCGGATGAGCGTCGTTAAATAGCGTCTTTGTATCTCGGTGAGTTTCCCTCGTTTTTGATTGATAGCGATATAGCAAAAGCCCACGCTGGTGCTGCGCTGTACCGGACGCACGCTATCTAACTCCTCGTACTGACCAATAGTGATTTTTACGGGATGTTGGCAACTGGGGGCAACGGACAATTGATCGGGGCTCGATGTGATCCAATATTCGATGGCATGTAGATAAGGACGGTGCAGATGATAGCTACTGTGCTGCTCAAGCCGAATTAGCATATCTGACGAGCTGATTTGGCGGAAAGGCCCTGCGCCGATCTCAGGGAAATCGGGGTGAGGGAGCAGGCACAGCATGTCGGCTAAACGATGGGCTAGCCAATAGTCCGGACGCTTTAACGTAAAACGGATACAGAGTGCATGGGGCAATGAGATTTGCTCAATGCTATCAAGGAAACTGCCGCAGCGTGGATGTGAACGCAGTTGCTCTAAAGTTTGCACTAGTTGTTCTGCGGATATCGGTTGCCCGTTATGCCAGCGTAGATCGCTGCGTAGCAAAAACTGCCAACGTAGGCCGTCGCTACTGGTTTGCCAGTGGTGAGCCAAATCTGGCTGAGGAATAGAATTACCGGTCACAAAACGAGTGAGTCCTGCATGAATAGTATGTGCAAGATGCTGTTCTGCTCGCCCAGTGAGCGTCAAAGGGACGATGGGCTCCAACGTACGGTAGTAGGGGATACGTAACGTGGGCAGATCGGAATCCCACTGGCCACCCAGATGAGGCATCAGCAGTTCATTCAAATGGCCGGGATCGCGCTCGGCCAGTTTCAATGCATTTTGGTGATCGCCAATTTTGAGCAATTGCTGCATGAGAGTCGCGCGCAGTTGCTGTTCTGGAATTAAGCAGTGGAGGCGGGCTCGCTTGCCACGACCTGCCGTTGCATGCCATTCCAGCCATTTTAATGCTTGTAGCTGGGTAAGCAGTGTACGGACATGTCGTTCGCTACAACAAAAGACGCTCGCCAGTTCAGCGACGGTGGTGGAAATGGGTTCATCACCGGCGAACTGATTTAAACGTTGATATTGACTGAGCCTTTGTAACAGTCGCATCGCTAAATCCTGAACAATTTTCTTTAATTGTTCACTATTAGTTCCGTAAATGCCACGCCATACTGAGTAACTCAATATATCGGTCACAAAAAGAGGTTTCGGTATGGTTCGTTTAGCTGCCTTTGATATGGATGGCACTCTGTTAATGCCCGATCATCAGGTTGGCGCTGAAACCTTGGATACGCTGCATCGTTTGATCGAACAAAACATTGCACTGACTTTTGCGACCGGGCGCCATTTCCTTGAAGTTCGAACCATTGCACGCCGCTTAGGACTGCATGGTTACATGATCACCGGCAATGGAACGCGTGTTCACGACCGCGAGGGGAATAATCTCTTTGCTCAGGACCTTCCGCCGGAAATTGCGCTAGAAGTGTTGCATTCCCATTGGGACACTGACGCCTCGGTGCATGTATTTAGGGATGATGGCTGGCTTACTACGAATGAACTTCCTGAATTGTTAACGCCACACGCGGAAAATGGCTTTGGTTATAAAATTACGCCGCTGCGTTCATTGCCCGCTTTTGGCATTAGTAAAATCTGCTTCTGTGACGATCATGACGCTCTAATACACTTGCAGGTTCGCTTACTGCAGCATTTTGGCAATGCTGTCGATTTTTGTTTTTCTGCCTACGATTGCTTAGAGGTTCTGCCAAAAGGGACAAATAAAGGTTCGGCGCTAAGTCACTTGTGCAACCATTTAGATATTGATCTTGCTGACTGTATGGCATTTGGTGATGCAATGAACGACCGGGAAATGCTTGGCATGGTAGGAAAAGGATACATCATGGGCAATGCATTACCACAGCTTAAGGCAAGTCTGCCGAATTTAGAGATTATCGGCCACTGCCAGCATCAGGCGGTGGCTAAACAGTTGAATACTTGGCTGAGTTCACCTAAAAAACCTCACCATTCCCCCGAATAACGAGGATTCTTTTTCAGCCACCGGACAGCCGCATATTGCATGCAGCTGTCCGGTTTTTTTTGCGTATAAAAGCTGAAATTACAGCGACTCTAGCTGTTGACTATATTGGCTCAAGTCGCCGATGTTAGCGCTCACCCATCCGGCATCGTAATAAGTCTCTAAATAGCGCTCTCCGCTGTCGCACAGCAGGGTGACGATTGAGCCTTTTTCACCACGCTCGCGCATCTGACGTGCTAAAGCGAGCGCTCCCCACATATTGGTACCCGTTGAGGCACCGACTTTACGACCGAGCACTTTTTGCAACCAGTGAATTGTTGCAATGCTGGCTGCATCGGGAACGCGCATCATGCTGTCGATCGCTTCGGGTATAAATGATGGTTCGGCGCGTGGGCGGCCAATGCCTTCGATTTTGCTGCCGCAGGTGCCGGTAATTGAACGATCTTTTTGCAAATAGCTATCCATAAACACGGAGTTTTCCGGATCGACAACCATTAGATGAGTTGGGTGCCCTTGGTAGCGGATATAGCGGCCCAAAGTTGCTGATGTGCCACCTGTGCCTGCACTCATCACAATATAGGTGGGAACAGGGTAAGGTTCGCGCTCCATCTGGCGGAAAATACTATCGGCAATATTATTATTGCCGCGCCAGTCCGTTGCTCGTTCGGCGTTGGTGAACTGATCCATGTAATGTCCATTGAGCTCTTTGGCTAACTGTTCTGAAACAGCATAGATCTGGCTGGCGTGATCGACAAAATGACAGCGTCCACCGTAAAACTCGATCTGCTCGATTTTCTTACGTGCAGTGCACGACGGCATAACGGCGATAAAAGGCAGATTCAACAGACGAGCAAAATAGGCTTCTGAGACCGCAGTACTGCCTGAGGACGCTTCGATAATCGTGGTGCCTTCTTTGATCCAGCCATTGCACAAGCCATATAAAAACAACGAACGAGCCAGACGATGTTTCAAGCTGCCGGTTGGATGAGTGCTTTCGTCTTTGAGATACAGATAGATGCCTGGAAATGTCGGCAGATTCAAACGAATAAGATGTGTATCCGCCGAACGCTGGAAATCAGCTTCTATCTCGCTAATCGCGTGCTTTACCCAAGTGTTGTTCATGATATTGGCCTGTGTGAGTCAGTCAGAACTTATGCGTTAAGACTATCTGCTTTTGCAGAAAAATAAGTTGCTATATAGACTTCATATTGGCCTAATAAGAGAAAATCTTTCTCCAGAAGCGATATATGTTAGATAAAACAGATCGAAAACTACTGGCATTACTGCAACGCGATTGCACCCAGTCGTTGCAGGTACTGGCCGATGCGGTCAACCTCACTTCGACACCCTGCTGGAAGCGCCTCAAACGCTTAGAAGACGATGGCTACATCGTCGGGCGAGTCGCGTTGCTTGATAAAGATAAACTTGGCTTGGGATTAACCGCCTTTGTGATGATTAAAACTCAGCATCATAGCAGCGAGTGGTATCACCATTTTGTGCAGCAGGTTGAGCACATGCCTGAAATTCTGGCGTTTTATCGTATGGCGGGTGAATACGATTATCTGATGCAGGTGCAAGTCGCTGATATGAAAAGCTACGATGCGTTTTATAAGCGATTAGTTAATGCGGTGAAAGGCTTGAGTGACGTGACCTCTAGCTTTGCGATGGAACAGATCAAAAGCACCACGATTTTGCCTGTCGGCGAATGAAAACGTACAAATTTCCCATTAGACGGTTACCTACGTTTCCTATCGGTGTTATCCTAGTGCTGTTTAAATATACAGCATGTTTGCCCTAAATAATTCGAGTTGCAGGAAGGTGGCAAGTTGGTGAGTCCCTAGCAGCATAGATAAATCTGTGACTCGGGTGAACAAACGCAGCCAACGTACATGCAACTTGAAGTATGACGGGGATAAATCAGAGCCCACAGCGGGTTATGGAATAAAACTACGTGAGATTATTTGCCCAATTAGGCTGGTATTTTCGCCGTGAATGGCGGCGATATCTGGGAGCCGTACTTTTATTAGTCGTGATTGCTATTCTTCAACTGGCGCCACCGCGCATCGTGGGGATTGTGATTGACGGCGTATCGAAACAGCATATGTCTGGAACCACCATTATGTTCTGGATCGCTATCTTATTGGCGATTGCGGTGGTGGTGTATTTATTGCGCTACGTTTGGCGCGTGCTTTTATTCGGCGCTTCTTATCTACTCGCCGTTGAACTGCGCGAAAAATACTATCGCCAGTTGAGCAATCAGGCGCCGTCATTTTATCAGCGCCATCGTACCGGTGATTTGATTGCTCGAGCAACTAATGACGTTGACCGTGTGGTCTTTGCTGCAGGGGAAGGGGTATTGACGCTGGTGGATTCTCTGGTGATGGGGCTGGCAGTATTATTCGTCATGAGCACCCAGATTAGCTGGGAACTCACTCTCTTATCGCTTATTCCGATGCCAATCATGGCCATCGTGATTAAACATCAGGGCGATCAGCTTCACTCGCGTTTTAAGTCTGCTCAGGCGGCTTTCTCGATGCTGAACGATCAGGCGCAGGAAAGTTTAACCAGCATTCGTATGATCAAATCTTTCGGGCTTGAAAACCATCAATCCAAGCGCTTTGCCAAGGTTGCCGCGGAAGCGGGGACGCGCAATATGCATGTGGCGAAAGTCGATGCGCGCTTTAACCCGATTATCTTCATCGCGATTGGCTGCGCTAACCTGTTGGCCATTGGCGGCGGCGGGGTGATGGTCATACATGGGCATCTAACCTTAGGCCAATTGACCAGCTTTGTGATGTACCTCGGGCTGATGATTTGGCCAATGTTGGCGCTAGCTTGGATGTTTAACATCGTTGAGCGTGGAAGCGCTGCTTACAGCCGTATTCGCAGCATGCTATCGGAGCAGTCAACCGTGACTGATGGTGACAAAACGCTGCCGGAAGGCCGAGGTGAGCTGAGCGTTAACGTAGAAAGCTTTGCTTACAGCGAAGACACTCATCCCGTGCTGCATGACGTGAAGTTTAATCTCGCGCCTGGGCAGATGTTAGGCCTATGTGGGCCAACGGGGTCGGGGAAAAGTGCGCTGCTCTCGCTGATCCAGCGCCAGTTCGACCCCGATCGGGGAGAAATTAGTTTCCACGGTATTTCTTTACGTGAACTGCGTTTGGATGAATGGCGTACTCGATTGGCGGTCGTCAGCCAGACGCCATTCCTGTTCTCTGATTCTGTGGCGATGAATATCGCTTTGGGTAAGCCGGATGCCACGCAGGAAGACATTGAACGCGTCGCTAAGCTGGCTAGCGTGCATGAGGATATTCTGCGCTTACCGGAAGGATACCAAACCGAAGTCGGGGAGCGCGGGGTGATGCTCTCGGGGGGACAAAAACAGCGCATCTCTATTGCGCGCGCGCTGTTGCTCAACGCCGAGATCTTGATTCTGGATGATGCGCTTTCTGCGGTTGATGGTCGGACGGAATATCAGATCCTGCATAATTTACGCGAGTGGGGGCAGAACCGAACCGTCATTATTAGTGCTCACCGCCTATCCGCACTCACTGAAGCGAGTGAAATTCTGGTCTTACAGCAAGGCGTGGTTGCTCAACGTGGTCAGCATACTGAGCTCAGTCAGCAAAGCGGTTGGTATCGCGATATGCACCGCTTCCAGCAAATAGAAGCTCAGCTTGATGAGCCAGACACTCAGACTCAGGAGCCAGATAATGCGTAATATCAAACAGCTCTGGCCGACGCTGAAACGTCTACTGGCTTACGGTGGCCCCTACAAAAAACCGTTGGCAATAGCCGTGGTCATGCTTTGGGTCGCGGCAGCGGCAGAGGTCTGTGGGCCAATCATTATCAGTTATTTCATCGATAACGTGGTTGCTAAAGGCGATCTCAGACTGGGTTTAGTCGTTGGATTAGCGGTGTTATACCTGTTGCTCGAGTTCATGGCAGCCGGTTTGCAGTATGCGCAGGCATTGTTGTTCAATCGTGCCGCGGTGGGTGTGGTACAGCAGCTGCGAACCGATGTGATGGATGCCGCGCTGCGCCAGCCTCTTTCGGCGTTCGACAATCAGCCGGTTGGCCAGCTTATCTCCCGAGTGACCAATGACACCGAGGTTATCAAAGATCTCTATGTCACCGTAGTCGCGACCGTGTTAAAAAGCGCTGCGCTGATTGGCGCCATGCTGGTGGCAATGTTTACGCTGGATTGGCGAATGGCGCTGATTTCTATCTGCATCTTCCCAGCGGTATTTGTGGTGATGGCGGTGTATCAGCATTACAGCACGCCGGTCGTGCGTCGTGTGCGTAGCTATCTGGCGGATATCAACGACGGCTTCAATGAAGTCATTAACGGTATGGGCGTGATCCAGCAATTTCGTCAGCAGGCTCGATTCGGTGAAAAAATGGGGGCGGTTAGCCGTTCTCACTATCAAGCGCGTATGCAAACGCTTCGTTTGGAAGGCTTTTTACTGCGCCCATTGCTCAGCCTGTTTTCGGCCATGATCCTCTGCGGGCTGCTGATGATGTTTGGTTTTAGTGCTGAAGGTTCGATTGGCGTTGGGGTTCTTTATGCTTTTATCAATTATCTAAGCCGTCTGAATGAGCCTCTTATAGAGCTCACGAGCCAGCAATCCATGATGCAGCAGGCCGTGGTGGCGGGTGAACGTATTTTTGAACTGATGGACGATGCGCAGCAGAACTATGGCGGTGATATTCAACCGCTGCAAAGCGGGCGGGTGGATATTAATAATGTCACGTTTGCTTATCGCGAAGGCCGCCCTGTACTGCAAGATATCAATTTGCATATTGCTTCTCGTGGGTTCGTTGCGTTGGTAGGGCATACGGGCAGTGGTAAATCGACGCTCGCGAATTTGCTGATGGGATACTATCCGGTTAGTGGCGGAGAGATCTGCATCGATGGACGCCCAATCCCAACGTTGAGCCATCAGGTGTTACGCGAAGGCGTGGCTATGGTGCAGCAGGATCCGGTTGTCATGGCTGAATCGGTGATGAACAACGTGACTCTAGGACGAGATATCAGCGAAGCCCAGGTTTGGAAAGCGCTTGAGGATGTTCAGCTAGCACCTCTGGTCAGGACTTGGCCGAACGGCATCCAAACTCAGCTCGGTGAGCAGGGGAATAACCTATCGGTAGGGCAAAAGCAGCTGTTGGCGATGGCGCGCGTGCTGGTGCAAGCGCCGCAGATTTTGATTTTGGATGAAGCGACAGCCAACATTGATTCCGGCACTGAACAGGCAATTCAGAAAGCATTGAATGTTATTCGCCAGCAAACAACGCTGATTGTGATTGCTCACCGGCTTTCCACCATCGTTGATGCGGATTCTATTTTGGTATTACATCGTGGTCATGCCGTGGAGCAAGGCTCGCATCATGAACTGTTAGCAAAGCAGGGGCGTTATTATCAGATGCATCAGTTACAGTTGGTGGGCGAAGCTTTGGCTGCGGGGCTGAATCAGGAACCGCCAACCATCTAATTCCTCTTTTTTGAAGTACAGCATAGAGCCGATGATTATTCATAACATCGGCTTTTTCTTTTTGGTTACCCTGATTATTGCAACCTACCTTTGGGCCTTTGTGGTGCAGATAATTAGCGCGTGATGTAAAAAGAGTTTGTGTAAAAAAAACGCACCGTCATTTTCCTAATTGCACACTATTGGTGCAGTTTTGCGAAACTCCTCACGTTTAATCTGCTGTCTAGTCTCTTTCTTTGCACCAAAACTAGCGTTTTCTCCCGCAAAACTGATTTCTATAAAGTTGGCATAGGCTTTGCTCATATCCATTCGCTAACGAAATTATTCGGGATCATTTGAGGAGAGGCTGTATGAAGCTGGTAACTGTGGTGATAAAGCCGTTCAAACTGGAAGACGTACGTGAAGCACTTTCCTCTGTCGGGATCCAAGGGCTGACGGTTACTGAAGTTAAGGGATTCGGGCGTCAGAAAGGGCATGCCGAGCTGTATCGCGGGGCAGAGTACAACGTGAACTTTCTACCCAAGGTCAAAATTGATGTGGCGATTGCTGACGATCAGCTTGATGAAGTTATCGATGTGATCAGCAAATCTGCCTATACCGGAAAAATTGGCGACGGAAAAATCTTTGTTGCTGAACTACAGCGCGTCATTCGCATTCGTACCGGCGAAACTGATGAAGCGGCACTGTAATTAATAACTCACACAGATAGGGATGGATTAATAATGAAAATACGCTTATCCACTTTGGGTCTGGGGAGTGCCTTATTACTACCCGGTGTCGCAATGGCTGCTGCTCCAGCCGTGGCAGATAAGGCCGATAACGCCTTTATGATGATTTGTACCGCATTGGTGCTGTTTATGACCATCCCCGGCATTGGCCTGTTTTATGGCGGGTTACTACGTTCTAAAAACGTGTTGTCGCTGATGACGCAGGTCATGGTCACTTTTGCCGCCATTTGCGTGCTGTGGGTTGTTTATGGTTATTCATTGGCATTTGGTTCTGGTAACGCCATTTTTGGCAACTTTGATGAAGTGATGCTGAAAGGCATCGGTCTAACGGATTTAACCGGTTCGTTTTACAAGATGATCCACGTTGCGTTCCAAGGCTCTTTTGCCTGTATTACCGTGGGTTTGATCGTGGGCTCCTTTGCTGAACGCATTCGTTTCTCTGCGGTGCTGATCTTTGCCGTGTTGTGGTTCACCTTCTCCTACATTCCGATGGCACATATGGTCTGGGGCGGTGGCTATCTGGCGGCTGATGGCGCGTTGGACTTCGCGGGCGGCACCGTAGTGCACATTAATGCGGCAATTGCAGGGCTGGTTGGCGCTTATCTTCTGGGTAAACGCGCCGGATTTGGTAAAGAAGCTTTTAAACCACATAACCTGCCGATGGTCTTCATGGGCACCGCGGTGCTGTATATAGGCTGGTTTGGGTTCAACGCAGGCTCGGCAAGCGCCGCCAATGAGATTGCTGCTCTGGCCTTCGTGAATACGGTTGTGGCCACCGCCGGAGCAATTTTGTCTTGGGTTCTGGCTGAATGGATGACGCGTGGTAAGCCTTCACTGTTGGGCGCGTGTTCTGGCTGTATCGCTGGGCTGGTGGCAGTCACGCCTGCGGCAGGTACCGTTGGCGTGGGGGGCGCGTTATTACTGGGGCTGGTTGCCGGTGTCGCGGGGTTGTGGGGCGTAGTCATGCTGAAACGCTGGTTGAAGGTCGATGATACCTGCGATGTGTTTGGTGTGCATGGGGTATGCGGCATCGTCGGATGCTTGGCCACGGGGATTCTGACGGCAACCTCGCTCGGAGGAACGGGCTACGCAGAAGGTGTGACGATGGGGCACCAGTTCGGCGTACAGGCGCTTAGCGTGGCAGTTTGTATCGTCTGGTCCGGTGTGGCAGCGCTGATTGCTTTCAAGATTGCAGACGTTTGCGTTGGGCTGCGTGTGCCGGAAGATCAAGAGCGTGAAGGTTTGGATGTAAATAGCCACGGTGAGAATGCTTACAACCAATAATCTGTTTGATTTATTGGAAGAAGGGCGCAGAAATTGAACTGCGCCCTTTTGCGTTCTTACTTATTATGAACGCTGACGAATAACCCCTTCCTGAACGGTGGACGCAATCAACTCACCGGCACGGTTATAGAATTGCCCACGGACAAAACCACGAGCGCCGGATGCCGAAGTACTTTCAACGGCATACAGCAACCAGTCATCCAGACGGAATGGACGATGGAACCACATTGAGTGGTCAATCGTAGCAACTTGCATACCGGGTTCTAAAAAACCCTTACCGTGCGGCTGCAATGCCGTAGGTAAGAAATTGAAATCAGATGCATACCCGAGCAGATACTGATGAATACGAGGATCGTCTGGCATTTCCCCATTAGCCTTGAACCAGACGTTGCGGATAGGCTCTTCAACCTTGCCCATTAAGGGATTATGGAAAGTGACAGGGCGCATCTCCAGCGGCTTTTCGCAGGTGAATTTTTCGCGTACGGATTCGGGAATTAAATGCGCCATGCTGTTGGCTATTTCTGATTCGGATTTTAACGACTCAGGAGCCGGCACTTCTGGCATCACGTTCTGATGTTCAAAGCCTTCTTCTGCGGTTTGGAAAGAGGCTGTCATATAGAAAATAGGTTTGCCGTGCTGTACGGCTTTGACGCGGCGGGCGCTGAAGCTATTGCCGTCGCGAAGGTTTTCTACATCGTAAATAATGGGTTGGCTACTATCGCCGGGACGCAGGAAGTAGCTGTGGAAAGAGTGAATATTTCGTTCCAAAGGCACGGTTTGCTTTGCGGCATATAATGCTTGTCCGACGACCTGACCACCAAATACCTGACGTAAGCCAAGATCTTCACTCTGCCCGCGATAGATCCCTTCTTCTATTTTTTCCAGATCTAACAGATCGAGTAAATTTTTTAATGCCTGACTCATGAATGAGATCCTAATTAATCCGTGTTGAAAACAGCGTGCGTAAGCAATGTGGGAAGTGCACATCGCTAGCGTAATTATGGCAGAAATTACCACAAAACCGTTTAACGTTTTAAGTCTAGTTTAGAGGGTTCAATTATCTGAAATTGTTAATGTAAAGTAGATAAAACTGGAAAAGTCAGCCGTTTGTGCCATCCTTATAAAGTATCGTAGCGTAACAAACTACTTTAGGTGACCTATGTCGGCTGTGGTCAATCGCATTTTATATTCCGCATCCGGCAACAAAAATAAAAGGAAGGAGACCGAACTGATGAAACTCTGGAAAATTGTAGGTGGTGTTTTGATGACGGCAACAGTAGCGGGTTGTTCTTCGAATGCTGCTGACGTACCAACACCAGCTCCGGGTAATCAAGTCACTGCGGATGCCTCGCAGATTAGCGGTCCAGCAGTACGTGGTAGCGTTAATCTTCGTCAACGTATCGCACTGCCGCCAAATGCTGAAGTGACTGTCACCTTAGCAGACGTTTCTTTGGCCGATGCGCCAGCGCGCGTTCTGTCACAGAAGGTATTCCGCACCGATGGCAAACAGCCGCCATACAACTTTGTGCTGCCGTATAACCCACAGGATATCCAGCCAAATCAGCGTATCAATCTGAGTGCGGCAATTAAAATTGATGGCCGCTTGGTGTTTATCACCGATACTTTGAATGAAGTCGTGAACAATAATGCGGGTACTCAGAAAGATCTGGTGCTGGTTCCTATTTCTGCTGATGGTGCAGCAACGGTTCTGAGTGAAAAACCTAAGTCTGTAGGCGCATCACCTCTTTAATACTGATTTATTTGGCTTTGGCTGACGTTAAAAACCTGCCCAGTGAGGCAGGTTTTTTTATGGCTTGGAGGGATCCCAGCCATAAAGAGCTAAATCGATAACTCCATTGGCATTAAAAGTAACCCCTTCATCCTGCAAGGCGGTGCGCTGGCGGATGTAGTCAGGCCCGACAAGTGAGATATTTCCTGTGCGGTTGACAACGCGGTACCACGGGAGTGTGGAGCCTTTAGGGAGTTTCCGCAGAATACCGCCAACCTGCCGTGCGGCACGTGATGACCCCGCAAGGCGGGCAATTTGTCCATAGGTGGCCACTTTTCCATAAGGAACCGCGTGGATAGTCATCAACACACGTTGGCGAAAATTATCTTCAGGGGGAGTATCGTTTGGCATCGGGGGTAGATTTTCGATTCAGTCATCCATTATCTGGGGTCAGTTTGCCATAAGGAATGGTGGGATAAAATGGTTGTTTAATAAAACGACGTTCGGTTGCCAGAGCCTTGCTTTTCACGCGGTCATCACTGATAATGCCCCCGCACTGAAGTTGTTTCGCTTTTAACTCAGGTGCTCATCAATGGAGGCTCTGTTGGTTCTCCCGCAACGCTAACTTGTGAACTCGGTCAGATCCGGAAGGAAGCAGCCGCAGCAGGCGACGTGTGTGCCGGGATGTAGCTGGCAGGGCCTCCACCCATTTAGGGCTACCTAAATTCAGTCTAGCCAGTCAATACCCCAGTCCGTTTCTCTGAATTGTTACTCCAGTAGTACTTGCGCGCTGAAATTTCCACTCCAGATATCTCAAATTCGCTACTCTAGTTCTCCTGCGTACCCATGCAGTGGTGACATTATTGTTCTGACAGAACATCTCTAGTGCTGTAACTCGTCTAGGCGACGCCATTGATAACGTATTAGAGCAATATTAAATGAAAGTATTATCACGATCAGAAATTGAGGTGGTTCAGATGGTGGGGATACTGGCTTACAGAGGTTGAGTTAAGTATGAAGACGGTTATTTTTAGTGATAAGTGCATTCTATCACCAAAAGCAGGGACCTACATGGGGCAGGTAGCCGCTGAAACCAAGCTTAATGTTATTAAGGACAAAGCCGTAGATCTCGGCAGGCTACACCGAAGTACAAATTTATCAGGTGAATGTAATAAATAGCAAAGAGGCCAGTGTATATAAATGATATTGGCCTTTTTCTACGTTCATTTGTTGTGCCAGAAACAATAGCACTTATTCTTAGATACACGTATACAAATGGAGAATCATCGATAGATAATCCAATTGATTGCAATAATGACTAAATAATAAATAAGGATAATTTCTTAAATGATGACTCTTACGTCTTAATTATCGTACATACTTCCACACTTCCGCTGGGATCTTGTCATATAGCTTGTTCATCGTTAGCTCAGCCAGACGGTGATCTGCCGCAGAGTAGAAGGTCTCTAGCTCATCGTCGGAAAGTTCATACTTATTTTTTTCAATCACGCGCTCGAGAGTGTCTAAGGTAGTGCACTTGCGCAAACGCATCAGGTAATCAATTTTAGTCATAAGGAGTCCTCGTCTAAAGGTTAAAATTTAATGCGGATGTGGTTTTTTCACCCGCTAAATAACGCAAAATACGGCCTTTTGCTTTAAGCCATTTTTTAAGTTCTGGTTCGTTGATGCTGTAATTACTAAACAGACTGTATGTTTCGTCAAGATACTCATCTAATATTTCAGTTAATTCTGAAGCATTTGGATACTTAATCTTGAATGTTAAGCCAAAATTCGCAATATGTTCGTTTAATTCATTTAGTTGTAGATTGTCCACTGCTGTTGGGTCGTTGACCCAGCCATGATGGCCATCGCTCAGAACATCCATTCCTTGATTGTACAACATATTACATAGATATTTCAGCTCTGTAATATCGTGCTGATAAGACGTATATTCATCCATATCATGCCCTCATCATGCTTAACGTGGTCTCAACGAATTAGTCAATGCTGCTAGTTAATACAACAATAAACCTGATAAGCAGTTTACAACCATAGAGCAATACTTGAAGGCCGCAGTATCATAGCAAAAGCACATCGGGGTTGGCGATATTTTGTGTTAAGAAGTATTTAATTAATACGCTTTGCGCGTTTTTTAAACACATAAACAAAGATACTAAACTTAATTATCGCTATGGGCCCGAATAAGCTAATCAATAAGAGGCATAACTGTGACTAGCTTAATCACATTAGCGATCTCTTATGATTATTGCACAAATAATTGGCTATCCAAGAAGATTTTACCTTTTATTACGATATCCGTTTGTGTCGTGGCGTGCTAAGTCAGTCACTCTCTTTATAGTTGCGTGGTTTCAATAGGTTATTGATGCTGCCACTCATTAGTTGCGATAAGGTTTTGGGAGGATTCTGAGTTCGTCAGCCCCATGGTCGGGGCTGAGATAAGGTGGTGTGCGTCGGCGTTAGCGTTTTTTCTTCCCTCCTTGTACCGCTTTGAAGCGTGGGTTTGATTTGCAAATAACAAATATGCGGCCGTGACGCTTAACTATTTTGCAATCAGGATGCCGTTTTTTCGCTGATCGTAATGAACTAAGAACTTGCATTAGTTTTCCTCTGCTGATTTTTTCTTCGTCATGAAATGACCAAAACGTTGCTGGAATTTTGCCGCGCTACCTTCTTTAGAGAACTCTTTCTGCTTGCCGGTGTAATAGGCGTGTGACGCAGAGGAGACATCGAGCGTGACATAGGGATACTTCACTCCATCCATTTCAATTTCCCGCTCGGAGTGAATGGTTGAGCCAATCTTGTAGTAAGCATCAGCCGTCGTGTCATGAAAGACCACGGTGCGATAGTGCGGATGAATGTTGGGTTTCATTATTTCAGCCTTAATTGATGTTATAACATAACAATAATTATGCGGCAGTTATTTTATCGATGCAAGCGGATTGTTGCTCTATGGATGAGTTCGCAGTTAATAGGGGAGTGATAGGGGCGTAAAAAAGGCCGCATTTGCGGCCTTTTAGAGAGGAGAAAGATTATTTCACCTGATGGTCAACGGCATGGCTGTGTTCGATATCTTCGCCACTTCGGTTAAAGCGACGGCGAACCACAACGAAGAACATAGGTACGAAGAAGATGGCCAAGATGGTTGCAGAAATCATCCCGCCCATGACACCAGTACCTACTGCGTTCTGCGCGCCAGAACCCGCGCCAGAGCTGATAACCAAGGGTAGAACCCCGAGCATAAATGCTAGAGATGTCATCAGGATCGGACGTAAACGCATACGAACGGCTTCTAACGTTGCCTCGATCAGCCCTTTACCTTCCTTATCCATCAAGTCTTTGGCGAACTCGACGATAAGTATGGCGTTCTTGGCCGATAGACCAATGGTGGTTAACAGACCCACTTGGAAGTAAACGTCGTTATTCATACCGCGCATGGTTGCCGCCAATAATGCCCCGATAACGCCCAGTGGAACCACCAGCATTACGGAGAATGGAATTGACCAGCTCTCATACAGTGCCGCCAGACACAGGAACACGACAATCAACGAGATGGCATACAGTGACGGTGCCTGGTTTCCAGACAAACGTTCCTGATAAGACATCCCAGTCCAGTCATAACCGATACCGGTAGGCAGCTTAGTCACCAACTCTTCCATCAGGTTCATTGCTTCACCGGTACTCTTACCCGGTGCAGCTTCCCCTAGGATTTCCATGGATGGCAAGCCGTTGTAGCGTTCCAAACGAGGCGAACCATATTCCCATTTTGATGATGAGAAGGCAGAGAACGGTACCATCTGTCCTGCATCACCACGAACATAGTAGTTGTTGATATCGTTCGGCAACATACGGTATGGCGCATCAGCCTGTACGTAAACTTTCTTCACACGACCGCGGTCGATGAAGTCGTTCACATAAGTACCCCCTAACGCAGTAGACAGCGTTTGGTTGATGTCTGAAATAGCGACACCTAAGGCCTGTGCTTTTTCCTGGTCGACAATAATTTTAAACTGCGGCGTATCTTCCAAACCGTTAGGACGTACACGAACTACGGTATCTGGATGCTCTGCTGCCATTCCTAACAGCTGATTACGCGCTTCGGTCAGTTTTTCATGGCCTAGGCCAGCCTGATCGATAAGTTCAAAGTCAAAGCCTGTTGCCGTACCCAGTTCGATAATTGCTGGTAGGTTGAATGGGAACACCAGACCATCTTTAATCTTACTGAATGCGCCAGTTGCACGGGCGATAATCGCTGGAACCTTGTTGTCAGCACCAGAACGCTCATCCCACGGTTTCAAGCTCACGAACGCCAAGCCGTTGTTCTGACCCTGACCGCTGAAGCCGAAGCCGCTAACGGTAAACACGGACTGAACGTTGGCTTTCTCTTTGTCTAAGAAGTAGTCGGTGACTTCAGCAAGAACTTTGTTGGTACGTTCCTGCGTGGCACCGGCTGGCAACTGAACCATGGTCAGGGCAATACCCTGATCTTCATCTGGTAAGAAGGAGGTTGGCATACGAACGAACAGTAAGCCCATACCTACCACGATAACCAGATAGATCAGCAGATAGCGACCTGTACCACGCAGAATACCGGCAACGGAATTCGTGTAGTGCTCAGTGCTCTTTTCAAACATGTTGTTAAACCAACCGAAGAAGCCGGTGGTTTTGCCATGTCCGCCTTTTTCAACGGGCTTAAGCATGGTGGCACACAGTGCCGGAGTCAGGATCATCGCCACCAGTACTGACAACACCATTGCGGAAACAATTGTGATAGAGAACTGACGATAGATTGCACCTGTTGAGCCACCAAAGAACGCCATCGGGATAAATACCGCTGACAGTACCATCGCGATACCCACCAGCGCGCCCTGAATCTGTTCCATCGACTTACGGGTAGCTTCTTTTGGTGGCAGGCCTTCTTCGGCCATCACACGCTCAACGTTTTCCACCACAACGATGGCGTCATCCACCAATAGCCCTATCGCAAGCACCATACCGAACATCGTTAGGGTGTTTATCGAGTAACCAAAGGCTGACAGAATCGCAAAGGTACCTAACAGAACCACCGGTACTGCAATCGTTGGGATCAAGGTTGCACGAATGTTCTGCAAGAACAAATACATAACCAAGAATACCAGTACGATCGCTTCTAACAGCGTTTTTACCACTTCGTTAATAGAAATTTTAACGAATGGCGTGGTGTCGTATGGATACACGACTTTCAGGCTGGCAGGGAAGAACGGTTCCAGTTTCGCCAGTTCTTTTTTAACCCCTTCAGCCGCATCCAGCGCGTTAGCACCGGTTGCCAGTTTAATCCCCAGACCTGCCGCAGGTTTGCCGTTAAAGCGAGCGATAACGTTATAGTTCTCGCCGCCTAGTTCAATCTTCGCGACGTCACGCAGCAGAACACGAGAGCCATCAGCCTGAACCTTCATCAGGATCTTGCCGAATTCTTCCGGAGTCTGTAAGCGAGTTTGTGCAATGATTGATGCGTTCAACTGCTGACCAGGAACCGGAGGAGCGCCACCCAATTGGCCGGCCGCAATCTGGTTGTTCTGGATTTTTATCTGGTTGATCACGTCCAGAGGGGTCATCTGGTAGTTGTTCAGCTTGTTTGGATCTAACCAGATACGCATAGCGTACTGGGCACCAAACAGGGTGACATCACCAATGCCTTCGGAGCGGCTGATCGGATCCTTAATGTTGGAAGCCACGTAGTCGGCGATATCGTCCTGAGACATACTACCGTCTTCAGAAATAAAGCCTGCAACCATCAGGAAGCTACTACTGGACTTCTCAACGCTGATCCCTTGTTGCTGAACTTCCTGCGGCAGCAACGGCGTTGCTAGCTGCAATTTGTTCTGCACCTGAACCTGTGCGATATCCGGGTCAGTACCAGACTGGAACGTCAGCGTGATCGACACGCTACCAGATGAGTCACTGGTAGAGGACATGTACATCAGATTATCGATACCGTTCATGTTCTGTTCGATAATCTGGGTAACCGTATCCTGTACCGTCTGCGCATCAGCACCAGGGTAGACTGCGGAGATCGACACCGCCGGCGGGGCAATCGTTGGATACTGCGCCACCGGTAGTTTCATAATCGCTAGCGCACCGGCCAGCATGATAATGATGGCGATAACCCAGGCGAATATAGGTCGATCTATAAAAAACTTAGCCATGAATTACTGGCTCCTTTTTATCAATGTATCAGCAACGAGCATCACTTAAGACTTCTTAGGTTCGCTGGCCGCCGCATCTTTTGTTGAAGCATTCCCTGCAGAGGCTTCTTCTACTTTCACTTGCACGCCTGGACGGACTTTCTGCAAGCCGGTCACAATGACTTTGTCACCCGATTTCAAGCCTGCAGTTACCAGCCACTTATCGCCGATAGCCTGAGCTGCAGTTACGGTACGGAGTTCAACTTTGTTGTCCGCGCCGACCACCATGACGGTTGCTTCACCACGAGGGTTACGCGTAACGCCTTGCTGAGGAACTAACAGCGCGTTGTTCTTGATCCCTTCATCCAGACGAGCGCGCACAAACATGCCAGGCAACAAATCGCCTTTAGGGTTAGGGAATACGGCACGAATAGTGATTGAACCCGTGCTTTCATCGACGGTGACATCTGAGAATTCCAGAGCGCCAACCTGTGGGTACTTCTGACCGTTCTCCAGAATCAGCTCAACCTTCGCTTTCCCACCTTCTTGTTCCAAAGTGCCGTTAGCCAGCTCTTCTTTCAAACGCAGGAAATCGTTACTTGACTGAGTGACGTCAACGTAAATGGGATCCAACTGCTGCACCGTTGCCAGCGCATTGGCCTGATTAGATGTGACTAATGCCCCTTCGGTAACGCTAGATTTCCCAATACGTCCACTGATAGGCGACGTGACTTTGGTGTAAGCCAGATTAATACGAGCCGTTTCCACGGCCGCTTTTGCAGCGGTTACAGCAGCATCTGCCTGACGCGCATCGGCAACGGCAGTATCGTATTCTTGTTGACTGATGTACTTAGTACCCACCAACGTTTTATAGCGATTTACCGTTAGGCGAGCGATGTTTGCGGCTGCTTCGGCTTTAGCCAAATCGCCACGCGCACTGTCATAAGCAGCCTGATAGGTCGCTGGATCAATTTGATACAGGGAAGAACCGGCCTGAATGTCACTGCCTTCAACGAAGTTACGCTTAAGGATGATACCGCCAACCTGTGGACGAACCTCTGCGATGCGATATGCAGACGTACGGCCAGGAAGCTCAGTGGTGATGTTCAACGGCTCAGCTTTCAGCGTGACAACACCCACCTCAGGTGCGCTTTGCTGACCTTTTTGCTCGTTTCCGTCGTTACATCCTGTAAGTAGTAAACTACCAGAAAGCATTAGCACGGCCGCCAGAGGCGTTAACCCTCTGTTTTTATTCATATTTAACCTCAAGAGTCCGATTATTAAATGGGCATTGAATCATTTGTGAAAACCCATTGCTGCGCTAATTAAAACTGCATGTTATGGTACATACATTCATGAATGTATGTAAATCAAAGCACATTAAAAAAATAACGCCATGGCACGAAAAACCAAAGAGCAAGCTCAAGAAACTCGACTGCAAATACTTGAAGCCGCAGTAGTTGAGTTTTCCGCACGCGGGGTTTCAGCAACCTCGCTTACGGATATTGCCAACGCGGCAGGTGTGACACGTGGCGCAATCTATTGGCACTTTAAAAACAAAGTAGACCTTTTTAATGAGGTCTGGGATCTGACCGAATCAAAAGTCAGTGACTTAGAGATAGAGTATCAAACAAAGTACCCAGATAATCCACTTAGGATTTTACGCGAAATCCTAATTTATATCTTGGTAGCAACCGTTGACGATCCACGCCGTAAGGCGTTGATGGAAATTATATTTCATAAATGCGAATTTGTCGGCGAGATGCGTTCTTTACGCGATATTCGCAGGATACTCTACCTCGAAAACTTTGAGCGTATAGAAAATGTGCTACGTAACTGTATCGAGTGTCAACAGTTGCCTGCTGAACTGAATACCCGACGTACGGCGGTAATGATGCGCTCCTATATAACGGGTATAATGGAAAGCTGGCTTTTTATGCCTGAAAGCTTTGATCTAAAAGCAGAAGCGTCTCTAATGGTCGACAGCTTTATCGACATGATCAAGTACAGCGAATATTTGTTGAAGGGCGCTGTTAGCATGCCGTTTGAAGCGCCGGCATGTGCGGTGGCAATGACGCCGCTGAATAAAAGGAAATCATGATGCAAAAAATTGTTTTGATCGCCAACGGGGCTGGATATGGCCAAGAGTCTTTGTTTAATGCGCTGCGTTTAGCTATCGCCATGAAAGAGCAGCAGGGCGATATCGAACTGAAAGTATTTTTAATGTCTGATGCGGTAACATCTGGCTTGGCAGGCCAAAAACCTCATGAAGGGTATAACCTTCAGCAGATGATTGAGATTCTAACGGCTCAGCAAGTGCCATTTAAGCTCTGCAAGACTTGCGCCGATGGGCGTGGTATTAGCGCTCTGCCACTGATTGACGGGGTGGAAATTGGTACTCTGGTTGAATTGGCTCAGTGGACTCTGGCGGCAGATAAAGTGCTCACTTTCTGATCTTAATTTTCGCTGAGATACTGGACGATATGCGTTTTATTTCCACAGAGATATCGTCCTTAATTTTCGGCTGCCCAAGCAACGCAAAAATAGATTTTGTTTTCTCCTTTTCCCTATTCATTGTCTGAATATCTTCGTGCTACGCTAATCACTCCTCTTGTTAGATGATTTATTCCCATGATGGCTGGCCGTATCAAATATCGTCCTGCTCAGTTTGCTTGGCGTCCTCAGTTCTATCTGGTTGCGTTGCTCTTTAGCATACTGGCATTTTTAACCCCTAGTTATGCCTTAGCGCTGAACGGCGATATATTGACGCGCGCTGAAGTTCAGAGCCAGCTCGATGCGCTGAACAAACAAAAAACACTTTCTCCGGGAGAGAAACTTGCACAGCAGGATTTGAACCGTACGCTCGAATTTCTTGACGGCATAGATCGTCTCAAGCAAGAAAACCAACAGCTTAAACAGCAGGTTCAGCAGGCACCGGTTAAATTAAACCAGGCTCTCAATGGGCTAGACTCCATTCGGCAGGCTGATAGCGAAGCGATCACGCGCACCTCACTCTCCACCCTGACGCTTCGCCAGTTAGAAAACAAAATGGGGAGCACTCTGGATGCATTGCAGAGCGCACAGGAAGATTTAGCCAACTTTAACAGCCAGCTTATTTCTCTGCAGACTCAGCCAGAACGTGCGCAAAGCAGCATGATGGAGACATCACAGCAGATTCAGCAGATCCGTAATGCGCTCTCCGATCCGAGTAATATGCGCTCTACGCAACAAAACATGCTGAATACGCAGATGGCAATGCTGAACATGTCGCTTGATTACCAGCGTCAGAGCCTCTCGGCAAATACCGCATTACAAGATTCTCTACAGAAGCAACGCGACTATGCCAATGCGCGCATTAACCAACTTGAGCGTATGGTTCAGTTGGTGCGCGAAGTGGAAAACGGTAAGCGCCTAACCCTGTCGGAGAAAACGGCACAAGAAGCGCAAAATCCTGACGATGCCACTCAGGACATCCAGCAAGATCCCATTATTGGTCAAGAACTCGATATCAACCGCCAACTGAGTAAACGGCTGATTGAGGCGACCGAAGGCGTGAACTCGTTGGTGCAGGAAAATATTCGTATCAAGAATTGGCTCGATCGTTCGCTACAGGCCGAACGCAATCTGAAAGAGCAAATTACGGTGCTTAAAGGCAGTTTATTGTTGTCCCGCATTTTGTATCAGCAGCAGCAAAATCTGCCTACGGAAAAACTGACAAATAACGTTGCCGAGCAGATTGCCGATCTACGTTTAGAACAGTTCGATATCAATGAAAAACGTGATGCGCTTTATCAGGGCAATGATTACGTTACACAGCTGATTAGCCAAAGCAAAGAAAAGCCATCTGATGACGTTGTCAGTGCGCTTGAAGACATTGTTGATGCACGTCGTGAGCTCCTGGATCAGCTGAATAAACAGTTGGGCAGCCAGCTCACCTTGGCAATAAGTTTGCAAATCAACCAGCAGCAGTTGCTGAGTGTGAATGAGTATCTTCAGCATACACTGACTCAGCAAATTTTTTGGGTAAGCAGTAATAAGCCAATGAACCTCAACTGGTTTATTGATTTACCCAGTGCTCTGAAGGGGCAATCTCATTCTCTGCATTTTGATCTCAAGCCTGGGGCTTTAGCTGAAGGCGCACTTAACTCGATGTTTGTGCTCGTTCCTCTGCTCGTGCTTTTTGGTCTCTTCCGCTGGCGTTATCGCAAAATAGATGAACTGCTGGAGAAATTAGGCAACGAAGTCGGGCAGCTTAAACGCGACACGCAATTACATACGCCTAAAGCGATTGGTCTCACCATGCTTAAGGGCTTGCCGGGAACGTTATTAATTCTTGCACTCGGCTTTTGGTGCTATCGCTCAGATATCAGTATTAATAACTTTTTGTGGTCGCTGTCGCTGCAGTTTGCGATGTTCTGGATGTTTATCACAACAACCTATCGCCTGCTTGAGCCGGGAGGCGTATCGGAAAAACACTTTAATCTTTCTCCGTTGTTGTGTGCTCACTACCGCCGCGTGACTCGTCGAGTCGGTGTAGTTCTGATCCCACTCATTTTCTGGTGTGTGCTGGGAGAAAAAGCCCCTCTGCGCTTGAGCGAAGATGTTATTGGTCAGGTGGTGGTACTGATCACATTAGGGCTAATTTCAGCCTTCGTGTTTCCTATCTGCCGTGATGCATGGCGAGAGAAGAACTCTCACACCGTGCGTTTAATCATGGTGACACTGCTCGCATTAACGCCGTTAGTGCTGATGGTTCTAACCGCTTTCGGTTATCTGTATACGGCGCTCAGTTTAGGGATCCGCTGGCTGGATAGCCTGTATCTGATGATTTTCTGGACCGTCATCTATTCTTCCGCCATCCGAGGTTTAAGCGTGGCGGCGAGACGCTTGGCCTATCGACGCGCTCTGGCCCGTCGTCAGCAAAACGTGGCGAGAGAAGGGGCCGAAGGCCTTGAACCTGTCGAAGAGCCACCGTTGGCTATCGACCAAATCAACAGCCAGTCTCTGCGTTTGACTACCATGGTTCTGTTCCTGATTTTCGGTAGCGTACTGTATTGGATTTGGTCAGATTTGGTGACGGTTATCTCTTATCTCGATAGCATCACTTTATGGCATTACAGCAGTGGTTCTGGGGCGAGCCAGTCATTACAGGCGGTAACGTTGGGCAGCGTATTGTTCGCGCTGCTATCGGTGGTTATTGCTTATGTCCTGACGCGAAACTTGCCGGGCTTGTTAGAAGTGCTAGTGCTTTCCCGCCTCCAGATGCGACAGGGCTCCTCTTACGCGATTACCACGGTACTGACCTATCTCATCATCGTGATAGGAACGCTCATATTCTTCAGCACGCTTGGCGTATCATGGGACAAACTGCAATTTCTCGCCGCTGGCCTATCCGTCGGGTTAGGCTTCGGTCTACAGGAGATTTTCGGTAACTTTATTTCGGGCCTGATTATTTTATTTGAACGTCCGATCCGCATCGGAGACACCATCACTATTGGGACATTTTCGGGCACGGTAAGCCGAATTCGAATTCGTGCTACGACGATCACCGACTTCGATCGCAAAGAGGTCATTATCCCCAACAAAGCCTTTGTTACCGAGAGGCTGATTAACTGGTCACTGTCCGATACCACCACGCGAGTGCTGATAAAAGTGGGTGTGGCCTATGGCTCCGATCTGGACAAAGTGAAACAGGTGTTAT
Organism: Hafnia sp. HMSC23F03; assembly: GCF_001816025.1. NCBI lineage: Bacteria > Pseudomonadati > Pseudomonadota > Gammaproteobacteria > Enterobacterales > Hafniaceae > Hafnia > Hafnia sp. HMSC23F03. Next base: position 14,890 of record NZ_KV824188.1, on the reverse strand, counting down.
TACAAGCGGCCAAGGAAAATCCACGCGTCATGACCGATCCTGAGCCGCAGGTATTCTTTTTGGCGTTTGGTGCCAGCACGTTAGATCATGAGTTGCGCCTGTATGTGCGGGAGCTGCGTGACCGTAGTTATACCGTTGACGAACTTAACCGCCGTATTGATCAGCTATGCCGTGAGAATGATATCAATATTGCTTTCAATCAGTTGGAAGTGTATTTGCATAATCAGGAAGGTAAAGAGGTGCAGGTGGTCAAAAAAGACTTGGACGGTAGCGCGGGTGGAGAATCATTGGCGTAAATCGTTGCGAATATAATAGGGAGCTGGCCACTCCCTATTCATAAGGCTCAAGACATTACGAGCTGCTGAGTGGAAAAACGGCCTGACTATGTTTTAACGCTAACTTTGATTCATAGTCGCTTTTCACTATTTCCAAGGCCGCTAAGACCACTTCGGGGCCAAGGTCGTTACTTTCCAGCAGATAGATTAAATCTACAGCGAGCTGTACTTCAGCGGCGGCGTTCTCGAGCGACATGTCGATTCCTTAGTTTTTCAGCTTGCGGTAGATGAACAGCAGCAGCATAGCACCTAAAATTGAAATGATCAGGCTACCTATGTTAAAGCCGGTGACCGTACCCAAGCCGAAGAACGCGCTGATGTAGCCACCGACTAACGCACCGGCAATCCCCAGGATCACCGTCATAAAGAAACCGCCACCGTCTTTACCCGGCATGAACCATTTGGCGAGAATACCCACGATGAGACCCAGAATAATCCAAGAAATGATGCCCATTTTTCTTCTCCCTTAAACGAATATTGCGTGCTGGCTCATTCTATTGGTTTATAAGATGAAGAGAATTATTTTCTGTCTATATATAATATTTTCAGAATTTTAGGAAAATCCGAGCTCCAGTTGCTCTATTTGGTGTTCAATTTTTTTCAACGCCTGACGACAGCGGCTAAGACGAGCCTCCAGGGCAACCAGCTCTTGCTGGATCCCTTGCTGCTGCACTAGCGTTTGGCATTGACCTAACTGACTTTCACGCTCATATAGCATATCGTTTAGACGCTGCTCGTACCCACGTGTTTCTACCAATTGTTGCTGTAGAATCGATAGGGGAGAGCGCCGTTTTTTTCTGTCCTGACGGCGTAATTGCTGCGTTGCCAGCTCGCGCTGGAGCGCTTCAATCTGTACCACCACTCGCTCAGCCAAGAAGCTGACCTGCTGCGGATGATTGCGTGCCACTTCATCAGAGAGCCGAGAGAAATTGCGCCGCAGTTCCTGCAAATAGTCTTTTAGCCCTGTTTCCGTGCAGGCAAACAGCGCGCGATCAAAACGTGGCTGGTAGGTGGGCATATAGCTGCTGTTTTTCAGCGCCAGTTCCAGTTGAGTTATTCGTTGATCTAGAATTTGCAGAAGCTGCTGGCTTGACATCAGTGAGCCTTAACGGTGATTGCTTTGGTTGAGTTAATTGCTGGGGCGGGTATCGCCAATGACTTTAAGTACGCAGCTCGTGTAACATCGAATGGTACTGGAGCCGCAGGGGATAGGGCAAGATACACCATGCAACGTTTATTACTCATTATTTTAGGATGGACAGCTTTTGCTCTCGCCTGTTTAGGGGCTGTGCTGCCCTTGCTACCGACAACGCCGTTTTTGTTGGTTGCGGCTTGGTGTTTTTCCCGCTCATCACCACGCTTTCACCGTTGGCTGCTGTATAACTCTTGGTTTGGTGGCTATTTGCGTCACTGGCAAGAGCATCGCGGTTTGCCATCAGGAGCTAAGCCAAAGGCGATTGTTTTCATTATTCTGACGTTCGCGCTTTCATTGTGGTTGGTGAATCTGTGGTGGGTGCGTATTTTGTTGCTGGTTATTTTAACTTGCCTGCTATTCTTTATGTGGCGTCTGCCGGTTATTGATGCAGAGCAACAAAAAACGCCGTGAACTAAACTCTTCAGTTGCATTTTTTCGCCAGTTTCAATAGATTTGAGCGTTTTCGTGCGCGGGTTACCTCCCTGTCCCTTGTTTCTATATCCGAATTTCGCTGATCTGAAAAGACAGGTTACGCATCGGGGGAAGTTCAGGTGGCTTGCGTTAGCCCGGACCCGCTGTTTTATCAGGCAACAATTTTATGACCGCTACAGCACAACAAATCGAATTCCTTAGAGAAAGCATTAAAACCATCCCGGACTACCCAAAACCAGGGATTTTGTTCCGTGATGTCACTAGCATGCTGGAAGACCCAAAGGCTTATGCGCTGAGCATCGAGCTTCTGGTTGAACGCTACCGCCATGCTGGTGTCACTAAAGTCGTGGGTACTGAAGCTCGTGGTTTCCTGTTTGGTGCGCCTGTTGCACTGGCGCTTGGCGTAGGTTTTGTTCCTGTGCGTAAGCCGGGCAAACTGCCGCGTGCGACCCTGAGCGAAAGCTATGAACTGGAATACGGCACCGACACGCTGGAAATCCATCAGGATGCCATTCAGCCGGGCGATAACGTTCTGGTTGTTGACGATCTGCTGGCGACCGGTGGCACCATCGAAGCTACGGTCAAACTGATCCGTCGTTTAGGTGGCGTGGTTACCGATGCCGCATTTATTATTGATTTACCTGACTTGGGTGGCGAAGCGCGCCTGACGGCTCAAGGGATCAACTGTTATAGTTTGGTCGACTTCTCCGGCCATTAATCGCTGCGGATAAGCCCCGACTAAGAACAGATACCAAGCCTCGCGAATGCGGGGCTTTTGCATTTTTATCATCTTGGCGACTTCGTGTTTGTCTGGCTGAAAGTAATTAGGAATCAGCATAAAGCTACTGTTACAATAACCTAATATGTCGCCCTCAAATGCGGCTAAGCTAATCAATAGTTGAGATTGTTCTGTTTGCCTCCACATATGATTCAATTCATATGTCTTTGTCTAGAAATCAGAGCGTAGGTAAACGGAATGAACCCCGGTCGGTATATGATAACCCCGATCAGCATCGCGGTTTTTGCAGTCATACTGAAATTACCCCTTACAAACCAATGATGAGTATCAATGAGCTATCAGGTACTTGCCCGTAAGTGGCGTCCACAAACGTTTTCTGACGTCGTGGGTCAGGAACATGTTCTGACCGCGCTAGCAAACGGCCTTTCCTTAGGGCGTATTCACCACGCCTATCTGTTTTCCGGTACCCGCGGCGTGGGTAAAACCAGCATCGCGCGCCTGTTGGCGAAAGGGCTGAACTGCGAGACGGGCATCACTTCTACGCCGTGTGGCGTATGCGATAACTGCCGTGAAATCGAGCAAGGACGTTTTGTCGACCTGCTGGAAATCGATGCGGCGTCGCGTACTAAAGTTGAAGATACGCGCGACCTGCTGGACAACGTACAGTACGCACCGGCGCGTGGTCGCTTCAAAGTCTATCTTATTGACGAAGTGCACATGCTCTCCCGCCATAGCTTCAATGCGCTGTTGAAAACGTTGGAAGAGCCGCCTCCGCACGTCAAATTCCTGCTGGCTACCACCGATCCGCAAAAGCTGCCGGTGACGATTTTATCTCGATGCTTACAGTTCCATCTTAAAGCATTAGACGTTGAGCAAATTCGCACCCAGTTGGAAAAGATCTCTACGGCGGAAGGATTCACCGCCGAGCCACGCGCTCTGCAACTGCTTGCGCGTGCTGCCGAAGGTAGTATGCGTGATGCGCTGAGCCTGACCGATCAGGCGATCGCGATGGGATTAGGCCAAATTACCGCTGAAACCGTAGGGCAGATGCTTGGCACTCTGGATGATGAGCAACCTCTGGCGATCATCGAAGCGCTGGTGGATGCCGATGGCGAAAAGGTGATGGCGCTGGTTGAGCAAGCGGCTTCACGCGGCGTGGATTGGGAAAATCTACTGATTGAAACCCTGACGTTGCTGCACCGTATTGCGATGTTACAGCTGCTGCCAAACGCGTTGGATAGCCATTATATTTCCGTTGAACAACGCTTACGCGAGCTTGCACGTACGCTGCCACCTTCAGATTTGCAGTTGTTCTATCAGGTGTTGCTGACCGGTCGCAAAGAATTGACCTATGCGCCAGACCGACGCATGGGCGTGGAAATGACGTTGCTGCGTGCGCTGGCTTTTCACCCAAAAGTGGTGATTGCTGAGCCAGTGGCGGCACCTCAGACCGCACTGCCAAGTATGCCTGTGCAAAGTACCGCATCGGCGGCCCCGTCTAGCTATATGCCGACACAGCATTCTTCACCCGATATGCAAGGCATGCCGCCCGCGGGGCAATTCCAGCCTCAAGAAGCAGCATCGGCGCGCCCGATGGCAAAACCTGCCGGTTTATCTGACGCAACGGCCCAATTGTTACAGGCCAGAAGTCAGCTACGTCAAAAAACGGGTGGGGGTACTGACCCAAAAAAGAATGAGCCGGCAGCGCCAGTCACCGCGCGGCCGGCAAGCTCAGCACTGGAGCGTTTGGCATCAGTGACGGAGCGTAGCCAGCAGCGTCAGGCTGCGGCAGCAGAAACTAAACCGCTAAAAAAAGAGGCCTACCGCTGGAAAGCACAGACGAAAGCGGTAGAGGCTAAGCGCGAGGAGATCGCCACGCCAAAAGCGTTGCGGACCGCGCTGGAATATGAAAAAACGCCTGAGCTGGCGGCAAAGCTGGCCGAGGAGTCGCTGGCCCGCGATGAATGGGCGGCGGAGTTGAATCAGCTGCGTTTACCTAAACTGGTTCAACAGTTGGCGTTGAATGCGTTTCGTGAGCCAGCAGAAGAGGGCAAGGTGCTTCTGCATTTACGTTCTTCGCAACGTCATTTAAACTCCGCTTCTGCGCAACAGACTTTGTCTCAGGCGCTGAGTGAACATTACGGTCGTCCGGTTGAGCTGACGATTATCGAAGACGATAATCCAGAGCGACTGACGCCGCTGGAATGGCGGCAGACGATTTACGAAGAAAAACTGGCGCAGGCTCGCCAGTCGATTGCTGCGGATAGCAACATCCAGACTTTGCGACGTTTCTTTGACGCCGAACTGGATGAAGAGAGCATCCGCCCTGTTTAACTGCTGTGTCAGCATGATGCCGACGCAGCCCCACGCAAAGAGAGAACACTATGTTTGGTAAAGGCGGATTGGGCAACCTGATGAAGCAAGCCCAGCAAATGCAAGACAAAATGGCGAAAGTGCAGGAAGAGATCGCCCAACTGGAAGTTACCGGTGAATCTGGCGCGGGTTTGGTAAAAGTGACCATTAACGGTGCACATAACTGCCGTCGTATCGAAATCGATCCAAGCCTGATGGAAGACGACAAAGAGATGCTGGAAGACCTGATCGCTGCGGCTTTCAATGATGCGGCACGCCGTATTGAAGAAACCCAGAAAGAGAAAATGGCTTCAGTTTCCAGCGGTATGCAGTTGCCGCCGGGCTTTAAGATGCCATTCTGATGCAAACCAGCCCGCTTCTTGAATCATTAATGGAAGCGCTGCGCTGCCTGCCGGGCGTTGGCCCGAAATCGGCGCAGCGCATGGCATTCCACATGCTGCAGCGCGATCGCAGCGGTGGGATGCGCTTGGCGCAGGCGTTGACTAGAGCAATGTCTGAAATTGGTCATTGTGAAGACTGCCGTACTTTCACTGAGCAGGATATCTGTACGATTTGTTCTAATTCTCGTCGCAAAGAGAACGGACAAATCTGTGTGGTGGAAAGCCCAGCGGATATTCATGCGATAGAGCAAACGGGTCAATTCTCCGGTCGCTATTTTGTTTTGATGGGGCATCTGTCTCCGTTAGACGGAATTGGCCCGCAGGATATTGGTCTGGATCGCTTGGAAGAGCGTTTGGGTCAGGAGCCACTCACCGAGGTGATTTTGGCGACTAACCCAACGGTTGAAGGCGAAGCAACGGCTAACTATATTGCAGAGATGTGTAGCTCACACGGTGTGTTAGCGACACGTATTGCTCACGGTGTACCGGTTGGCGGCGAGCTGGAGATGGTTGACGGCACCACGTTGTCACACTCTCTGGCTGGACGTAATCCGGTGAGGTTCTAACCGGCTGCGCAAGATCGGCGTGTGATCCATCACGGATTAAAGTGATCTGGATTACACGCCGCACTTCTTTTCTTCTCCATTTATTTTTTACCCTTGAATTTCAACATCCCATCCCCATTTTTTACCTGTTAACATTTTTTGTCTGAGTGCAATCAACTGAGGTAAAAGCAAAACTATGAAAGGCCAAGAAACCCGTGGCTTCCAGTCAGAAGTTAAACAGCTTCTGCATTTGATGATCCACTCACTCTATTCAAACAAAGAAATCTTTTTGCGTGAGCTGATTTCCAACGCCTCTGATGCCGCGGATAAGCTGCGTTTCCGTGCGCTTTCTAACCCAGATTTGTATGAGGGTGACGGCAATCTGCACGTACGTATTTCTGCGGATAAAGAAAACCGCACTTTGACCCTGAGCGATAACGGTATCGGTATGACCCGTGATGAAGTTATCGACAATTTGGGGACTATCGCTAAATCCGGTACTAAAGCGTTTCTGGAATCAATTGGCTCCGATCAGGCTAAAGATAGCCAACTGATTGGACAGTTTGGTGTCGGCTTCTATTCTGCGTTCATCGTGGCAGATAAAGTGACCGTTCGTACCCGTTCAGCCGGTGTCAACGCCGATCAGGCTGTTTTTTGGGAGTCAGAGGGTGAAGGTGATTACACCATTGCCGATATCGAAAAGGTCGAGCGCGGTACTGAAATTACCCTGCATCTGCGCGAAGGCGAGGATGAGTTCCTTGATGATTGGCGCTTACGTAACATCATTAGCAAATACTCTGACCACATTGCCTTGCCAGTCGAGATTCTGACCACAGAAGGTGAAGACGGCGAGCAGAAGTGGGAGAAAATCAACAAAGCGCAGGCGCTGTGGACACGTACCAAGTCTGAAGTTACCGACGAAGAGTACAAAGAGTTCTATAAGCACATTGCGCATGATTTTACCGATCCTGTGACCTGGAGCCACAACCGCGTTGAAGGTAAGCAGGAATACACCAGCCTGCTATACATTCCTGCACAGGCTCCTTGGGATTTGTTCAATCGCGATCACAAGCATGGTCTGAAACTGTATGTCCAGCGCGTATTCATCATGGATGACGCTGAACAGTTCATGCCAAATTACCTGCGTTTCGTACGGGGTCTGATTGATTCCAACGATCTGCCGCTGAACGTTTCTCGTGAGATTCTGCAAGATAGCCGCGTTACTCAAAGCTTGCGCGCCGCGCTGACCAAGCGCGTATTGCAAATGCTGGATAAACTGGCAAAAGATGATGCTGAGAAGTATCAGAAATTCTGGCAGCAATTCGGCTTAGTGCTGAAAGAAGGCCCAGCAGAAGATGGCGGCAACGCTGAGGCGATTGCCAAACTGCTACGCTTTGCTTCAACGCATAACGATAGCGCGATCCAGAATGTTTCTCTGACTGACTACATTAGCCGTATGGTGGAAGGCCAAGAGAAGATTTATTACATCACTGCTGACAGCTATGCCGCAGCCAAGAGCAGTCCACATCTAGAATTGCTGCGTAAGAAAGGCATTGAAGTTCTGCTGCTTTCCGATCGCATCGATGAGTGGATGATGAGCTATCTGACTGAGTTTGATGGTAAACCATTCCAGTCAGTGAGCAAAAAAGATGAATCTCTGGATAAACTCGCTGATGAAGAAACCAGCGAGCAGAAAGAGGCTGAAAAGGCGCTAGAACCGTTCGTCGACCGCGTGAAAAATCTGCTGGGCGACCGCGTGAAGGATGTTCGTCTGACACATCGTTTGACTGAGACGCCCGCTGTCGTGACGACTGACGCTGATGAAATGACGACACAGATGGCAAAACTGTTTGCTGCTGCGGGTCAGGCTGCGCCAGAAATCAAATACATCTTTGAGCTGAATCCCGAGCACGCATTGGTGAAACGAGCCGCGGATGAGCAGGACGAAGCGCGCTTTGGCGAGTGGATTGAGCTATTACTGGATCAGTCTCTCTTAGCTGAACGAGGGAGCTTAGAAGATCCAAACTTGTTTATTAAACGAGTGAACGATCTGCTGATGGCTTAATTATTAGTAAAATCAGTAATAAAACGCCGCCTTATCATAGGGTGGCGTTTTTTTTTGTCATAAATTTCGGCCTTGTTATTTATTCTTTTCTTCTTATTTATGCGTCGTTCATTGCATTTTTGAACACCTGCTTTGATAAAAGCAAAACGGTGTTTTATAAAATGGAGAGATTGATCGGTAGCGTCTTTATATTTTTGCCATTGACTGTCCATCGGTGGCAAACGCTCAAAGGTTTTCAATCGGTCATAAATCTACTTTAGACCCATAGGGAGGGTTTTCTGAGCCTGATGTTTTTCGTTTTAGAGAAATGTCTCTCGGATCGCCCAGAAAAGAAACTACGGGGAATGAGAGTAATGACAATGCCATTGCAAAACAGACGCAAAATTGGGCTAATGAACTATTTAGCCTACGGTTCTGGGGACTTTCTCGGAGCAGGTACCACGGCTTTGACAGCTGCGTGGCTACTCTATTTCTACACTACGTTTTGTGGGCTCAGCCCAATCGAAGCGACATTTATTTTTGCGATGGCGCGTGTTTTAGACGCTGTCGTCAGCCCTTTGATGGGCTTTTTAACCGACAATTTCGGCTCGACGCGTTTAGGCAAGCGTTTCGGTCGGCGTAAATTCTTTATTATGCTCGGCATTCCGCTGGTGTTTAGTTACAGCCTAATGTGGGTCGGCGAGATGCATTATTGGTATTACCTACTCACCTACCTGTTCTTTGACGTTGTTTATTCAATGATTTTGGTGCCGTACGAAACATTAGTGCCTGAAATGACGGATGATTTTAAACAGAAAACTAAATTTTCTGGCGCACGTATTTCGATGGCACAACTCTCTGCCATTTTGGCTGCATTTTTACCCGGTTTCCTATTGAAATATTTAGGAAAAGACAGCGCTATCTCCTTTTTCTATGCGAGCTTAGTGTTTTCGATCATCTGCGCAGTGGTTTTAACGCTAGTGTATTTTTTCACTTGGGAACGGCCGCGGGAAGAGATGTCAGAAGCTCAGTTAAAAGCCGGGCAGGAGAAGCAGCAACTCACTTTGCTACAAAGCCTGAAGCGCTTGAATGTTGAACTTTTGTCCACGTTGCGTATTCGTATTTTCCGTCAGCATTTGGGGATGTATTTGGGCGGTTATATTGCGCAAGACGTGTTCAATGCGGTGTTTGCTTATTACGTCGTATTTGTGCTGATGCAGAGCGCCACTATGGCTTCCAACTTCATGAGCGTTATGGCCTTCATGCAGTTTCTTGCCGTCCTCTGCATGATCCCGCTGTGTATCCGTTTTGGACCTGCGCCATCGTACCGTCTGGTAGTGGTGCTATTTGGCGTTAGCTGCATATCGTATGGATTGCTGTATTTGGCCGGAGTTAACGACAGTTTGCTGTTACTTCTGCTGGTTTCGGCATTGGCTGGTTTAGGTCGTGGAGGCATTAACTACGTACCTTGGAACACTTATACCTATATTGCCGATGTGGATGAGGTGATCACCGGTCAACGCCGCGAAGGTATTTTTGCGGGGATTATGACGCTAACACGCAAAGCATCTCAGGCTTGTGCGGTGATGTTGGTCGGGATTGTGATGGAGTTTTCCGGCTTTGTTTCTGGCCAGAGTGTTCAGATTCCGGCGGTAAGTCATACCATTTTGATGATTTTGAGTGTGGGCACCGTTTGCGTACTGTGCATCGGCTTCTATATCTCCCTGCGCTTCAAACTCAACCTGCATACGCACAGCATTCTACGTGAGGAAACCGTCAAGATGCGCGATGCAGGCCATATTGTTCCTGAACAAATCACGCCTGAGGCAAAAGCGACCGTCGAAATGCTGGCGGGAATGCCTTACGAGTCTTTGTGGGGAAATAACAATATTGGTTATCTCAACCGCGGTAAACCGGCCCCTAAGCCGCTGCATATTTTAAAGAATGCATGAGTGATGTACCACTCTGTCCTGAATGCGAAACATTTTTGAATTAATGAATGAAGGGAGTTTTCATGCTCGTATATCCGGTAAAACATAGCCCGCTTTTACGTCAGCCAGAACGCTTTATAGCGCGTAGTGAGCTTAAAAGCTTGATCTGCAAAATGACCGATAATCTGATTAATATCAGCGATGAAACCGGAGAGTTTTTACTGCGACTAGATGATGGCCGTGTCATCGATACTAAGGGATGGGCAGGCTGGGAATGGACTCACGGCATCGGTTTGTACGGTATTTATCAATATTATCAGCAGACTGGCGACCAACAGATGCGAGCTATCATTGATGATTGGTTTAGCGCGCGCTTTGCCGAGGGGACGCCAACCAAAAATGTGAATACGGTCTGTCCTTTCCTCACGCTGGCGTATCGCTATGAAGAAACGCGTGATCCGCGTTGGCTGCCTTATCTGGAACGTTGGGCCGAGTGGGTGATGTATGAAATGCCGCGTACCGAGCGTGGGGGAATGCAGCACGTTACGCTGGCTGAAGAAAATCACCAACAGCTCTGGGACGACACGCTAATGATGAGCGTGTTGCCGCTAGCGAAGATCGGTAAATTACTGAATAAACCAGAATATATTGAAGAGGCGAAATATCAGTTTTTGGTGCATACCCAGCACCTGATGGAGCGTGAGACAGGTCTGTGGTTCCATGGCTGGACGTTCGAAGGTCATCATAACTTTGCTAAAGCACGCTGGGCTCGCGGCAACAGCTGGTTGACGATGGTCATTCCTGAGTTTATCGACCTGCTCGATTTGCCTGAATATGATGCCACCCGACGTTTCTTGATTCAGGTATTAGAAAGCCAAGTGGTAGCGCTGGCGAAATGTCAGGATCAAAGTGGCTTGTGGCACACGTTACTTGATGATCCAAACTCGTATGTTGAGTCATCCGCCACCGCAGGTTTTGCATACGGTATTCTAAAAGCGGTACGGAAGCGCTACATCGGTGCAGAATACGCGGCTGTGGCTGAGAAAGCGGTTAAAGGCGTGATAAAACATATTAACGCAGAGGGTGAGCTGACCAATGTTTCGTTCGGTACGGCGATGGGGCGTGATTATGACTATTACCGTCAAATTCCGCTGACCTCCATGCCATATGGTCAGGCGATGGCCATCTTGTGTCTGTCGGAATATATGCGGGTTTATTTATAAAACAGTATAGCGACAGCTTGCGATGTATTGACACGATGCCTCGCTAATTTATTGAAGGCATAAGGCTAAAAACGGGCGACGGTGAGATAAAAATCACCGCCGCCCGTTTTATTATGCGAGTTTCACGTTTCAGCAGTATCCCGATTCCTTGAGGTAGCGGTCACAAAAATGGTAAGGTTTAGTGTTTTTGAATTTTATAAAAAATAATTTAAGAGGATTTACGCGATGCGTATCATTCTGCTTGGCGCTCCTGGCGCGGGTAAAGGCACTCAGGCACAGTTCATCATGGAGAAATACGGCATTCCGCAAATCTCTACGGGTGACATGCTACGTGCAGCAGTGAAAGCCGGTACCGAATTAGGCAAAAAAGCAAAAGAAATCATGGACGCTGGCATGCTGGTGACCGATGAGCTGGTGATTGCTCTGGTTAAAGAGCGCATCACTCAAGAAGATTGCCGCAACGGTTTCCTGCTGGATGGTTTCCCACGCACAATCCCTCAAGCTGACGCAATGAAAGAAGCCGGTATCAGCGTAGATTTCGTATTGGAATTCGATGTTCCTGACGAACTGATCGTTGAGCGTATCATCGGTCGCCGCGTGCATCAGGGCTCTGGCCGTGTTTATCACATCAAATTCAACCCACCTAAGGTTGAAGGGAAAGACGACGTGACTGGCGAAGAGCTGGTAACCCGTAAAGACGACCAAGAAGAAACCGTGCGTAAACGTCTGGTTGAATATCATCAGCAGACTGCGCCACTGATTGGTTACTACAGCGCCGAAGCGGCGAAAGGCAACACTAAGTACGTGAAATTAGACGGTACTCAGTCTGTTGCTGCCGTGCGTGCAGAGCTGGAAACGATTCTGGGTTAATTTAGCCTCGAATGACACAGGCGGCTGATGGCCGCCTTTTTTATATCCATAATTTATCAGTCTGTTACCGATGAGAGTAATAGATTGGGTTATGCGTTAACTTGGTTACAATAATCTATCCCCATTGAACTGAGGCCTGCAATGAAGCAAGAAAAATTCGGCGTACTATTAGTTAACCTGGGCACGCCAGAGGCCCCAACGTCGTCTGCGGTAAAACGTTATTTGGCTGAGTTTCTCAGCGATAAGCGCGTCGTGGATGTTTCCCGCCTGATTTGGTGGCCGATTTTGAACGGCGTTATTCTGCCGATCCGCTCCCCGCGCGTGGCTAAACTCTATCAATCTGTATGGATGGAGGAGGGCTCTCCGCTGATGGTCTATAGCCGCCGCCAGCAGGCCGCATTACAGGCTCGTTTGCCGAATATTCCTGTAGAGCTGGGGATGAGCTATGGTCAGCCTGCATTAAAAAATGCGATTGATAAACTTCATGATGCCGGCGTTGATCGTATTATCCTGCTGCCGTTGTATCCGCAGTATTCCTGCTCGACCAACGCTGCGGTATTTGATGGCGTAGCCCGACACTTTGCAAGTATGCGTCGCATACCGTCGCTGAATTTTATTCGCGACTATGCTGAACATCCCGCCTACATCGCCGCACTGTGTAGCAGCATTCGAGCTAGTTTTGCTCAACACGGTCAGCCTGACATGTTGCTGTTTTCCTTCCACGGTATTCCGCAACGTTATGCCGATCAGGGCGATGACTATCCACAGCGCTGCCGAGCGACTACGCGTGCGGTGGCTAATGCGCTAGGACTAGACGCTGAGCGTTACATGATGACGTATCAATCGCGTTTCGGTCGTGAGCCGTGGTTAACACCGTTTACAGATAAAACGATTGAGCAATTGCCAACGAAAGGCGTAAAGCATATTCAGGTGATTTGTCCCGGTTTTTCTGCTGATTGTCTGGAAACGCTGGAAGAGATCAAGGTACAAAATAAAGAATTCTTCATTGAAGCGGGTGGTGAAAAGTTTGAATACATTCCTGCGTTGAATGACGATGCTTTGCATATCGAACTGTTTTATCAGTTAGTCATGGAACAAATGGGGCGTTCAGCCTGATATTCTGCGATGAAATTTTGCGTCAGAGCTTCTCGCTCTGACGATTAAGCAAGTGATGTGTTAGAATTCTCGGCCTCCTTTTCACAACCACTGACGACACTGATGAAATTCCCTGGCCAACGCAAATCTAAACACTATTTCCCCGTAAATGCGCGCGATCCGTTGCTACATGCAACGCAGAAAAGCGAAATTGATACCTCCTATGTGGTCGGTATCGACCAAACGCTGGTGGATATTGAAGCGAAAGTCAGCGACGAATTTATTACTCGTTACCGCCTAAGTCAGGGGCATTCTTTGGTGATCGAAGACGATGTTGCCGAAGCCCTGTATCAAGAGCTAACCGATAACAAGCTGATCACCCACGAGTTTGCCGGCGGCACGATTGGCAACACGATGCACAATTACTCCGTGCTAGCCGATGACCGCTCGATTCTGCTTGGCGTAATGTGTAGTAACGTGAAAATTGGCAGCTATGCCTACCGTTATCTGTGTAATACCTCAAGCCGCACCGATCTCAACTACCTGCAAGGGGTTGATGGTGCGATTGGGCGTTGCTTCACGCTCATCAGTGAAAATGGCGAACGTACGTTTGCCATCAGCCCTGGGATGATGAATCAACTGCGCCCGGAAAGCATTCCTGAGGATGTTATCGCAGGCGCATCAGCGCTGGTGCTTACCGCCTATCTGGTACGCTGCAAGCCGGGTGAGCCGATGCGCGAAGCCACCATGAAAGCCATTGAATATGCTAAAAAGCACAATGTGCCGGTGGTTCTGACATTAGGCACCAAGTTTGTGATCGCTGACGATCCACAGTGGTGGCGTGATTTCTTGCGCGATAACGTGACGATCGTCGCCATGAATGAAGAAGAGGCCGAAGCTTTAACCGGACTCAACGATCCATTGGCGGCATCTGATAAAGCGCTTGAGTGGGTCGATTTAGTGTTATGCACCGCTGGGCCGGTTGGTTTATATATGGCGGGCTATACCGAAGAAGATGGGAAACGCAAAACCCAGCATCCGCTGCTGCCAGGGGTTATTCCAGAATTCAACCTGTACGAATTCAGCCGCCCAATGCGTAAAGCCTCCTGTGACGTCCCGTTCAAAATCTACTCGCATATTGCGCCTTATATGGGAGGTCCAGAGAAGATCATGAACACCAACGGCGCAGGTGATGGCGCATTGGCAGCACTGTTGCACGATATTGCGGCTAACGGTTTCCACCGCACTAATGTACCTAACTCCAGCAAACATCAGCGTACTTATCTCACTTATTCTTCGCTGGCTCAGGTGTGTAAATACGCCAACCGCGTCAGCTATCAAGTGCTTAACCAGCATTCTCCACGCCTAACGCGTGGACTGCCGGAAAGAGAAGATAGCTTAGAAGAGTCGTATTGGGAGAGATAAGAGGTGGGGGCGGGTAACCTAGCTATGTAGGATTCGCCTTTGTGGGAGCAGTGACAGATTTCGTCCGCCCGTTAGCATCAATTTTTCCATGACGCAGCTGGCGTAGGCGTCCGACGAGAGGTTGCCAGCGCGCAACCTCTCGACTCTCGCGCTTTTTATCCGAGATGCCATTTCCGCTCCGGTTTGGTATCGCCCATCCAGGGCGCCCCAAACTCCGTCACGACATCCCTGTCGTGCCGGCTCTCCCTACGAATGCTTAAACTAAAAATCGTCCACGCTTTTTGTTTTGATTTTGACCTTTCC